>JANWKE010000103.1 GCA_025451535.1 Verrucomicrobiia bacterium | reverse complement strand
GCGCATCGGCCAGGATTTGCATGACGGGCTTTGCCAGCAGCTGGTCAGCCTGGGTTTCGACAACAATTCCCTCGAGCAGCAATTGTCCACGCACGCGCTGTCCGAGGTGGCCGCCGTTCAAAAAATGGGCCAGGTGCTGGACGATGCGATTGCGGAAGCCCGGGCGCTGGCGCGCGGACTTTTCCCCGTGCAACTGGAGGCGGACGGTTTGAGTCTGGCGCTGCGCCAACTGGCCGCGGGGGTGGGCGCCCGCGCCCGGGTGCACTGCCGGGTGGATTGCCCGCAACCCGTGTTGATCCGCGACAATACCGTGGCCACGCACCTTTACCGCATTGCCCAGGAGGCCGTGAATAACGCCGTCAAACACAGCCGGGCCGGTTCCATTTTGATTGAACTGAAAATCAACCAGAACCGGATTGAACTCAAAGTCACTGACAACGGGATTGGCATTCCCGTTTCCCGCCACCCGGCCGGGGGAATGGGCTTGCACATCATGAATTATCGCGCCCAGGCCATTGGCGGCACATTGAACATCGAACGGGGGGCGCGGCATGGCACCCTGGTTTCCTGTTCCCTCCCGCAACCATCGGCTTGAACCTCTTATGGCCACGGATAAACCCATTCAGCCGGCAGAGCAAACCGCCCGGCGAATCCTGCTGGTGGACGACCATCCCATGGTGCGCGAACGCCTCACCGAAGTCATCCTGCGCGAACCGGATTTGACCGTGTGCGGCGAGGCGGAAGACCGTTTCCGCGCCCTGGAATTGATTGCCGCCACCCGTCCGCATCTGGCGATTGTGGACCTCACGCTCAAAGGCTCGCACGGAATGGAATTGATCAAAGATATCCGCAGTCAATACCCGGATTTGGCGATCCTGGTCGTTTCCATGCACGACGAAATGCTGCATGCAGAACGGGTGATTCGCGCCGGCGCCCGCGGCTACATCACCAAACAGGAAGCCACCCGGAAAATCATGCTGGCCATTCGCACGGTGTTGAACGGCGGCGTTTACCTGAGCGAAAAAATGGCGGCCCAAATTGCCGCGACGGCGATCGGCAGCGCGCGGGCCAAACCCAGCCTGCCCATGGACAAACTCTCGGACCGCGAGCTGCTGGTCTTTGAAATGATTGGCCAGGGCCGCAGCACGCGCCAGATTGCGGACGAATTGCATCTGGACATGCGGACGATTGAAACCTACCGCGCCCGCATCAAGGAGAAACTGAACCTCAAGGATGCGAACGATCTGTTGCAGCACGCCATCCGCTGGATGCAGGTCGAAGGCTCACTGTAGCGGTCGAACCGCCTGCTCCATCCAACCTGATTTGAGTGAATGACTTGCCGTCGCTCCCGAGGTCGTATCCCCGAACGCTTCCAGCTATCAGCCCGGCCCCAAAGTGATGGCGAAGATCAGCGGCGGTTGAAAGCGAAGGAGAGTGTCAGGCGGCGGTCTTGACTGGATTCTTGAATTTATCCAGACACTCCGGGCAAATTCCATGGGTGAAATCGGCGTTGGTGTGCTGGGCAATGTAGGTTTCCACCTGCTGCCAATAACCTTGATCGTCGCGAATCCGTTTGCAGGACGCGCAAATGGGCAGCAGCCCGCTCAGCGTCCTGACCTGTTTGAGCGATTCGGTGAGTTCCTCGATCAACTTGAACCGCTCCGCTTCATCGCTTTTGCGCAGGGTGATGTCACGGGAGATGGCCGAACCGCCCACAATTTTTCCGCTGGTGTCCTGCACCGGCGAGGCCGTGACCGAGACGGGAATAAAATGGCCGTCCTTGCGGAGACGCACCGTTTCGAAGAGACCCACGCGCTGGCCGCGTTTGATGCGTTCCATGATGTCGATGAGCTCGTCCCGCCGGTCGATCGGATATAAAATGGAAACCGAGTGGCCGATGATTTCCTCGGCCGTATAACCGAAAATGCGCTCGGCCGCCTTGTTCCAGCTGATGATCGTGCCGTCCAGAGCCTTGCCGTAGATGGCGTCTTCGGTGGATTCAACAATGGCCGCGAGGAATTGCATGGCCGCCTCGGCATGGGCCCGCGCGCGGCGGGTTTGCGCCACTTCCAATTCCCGTTCAATCGCCGGTACCAGACGCGAGAGATTATTTTTGACGATGTAATCACTCGCCCCGGCTTTCATCATGTCCACCGCCGCTTCCTCCCCGTAGGTGCCGGAAATGACGATGAAAGGAACATCCAACCCTTTTTCGCGCAGCAATTTGAGAGCCGCCGGCCCGCTGAACTGGGGCAGGACGTAATCCGAAAGCACCACGTCCCAGGCGTGACGATCGAGCGCGGAAGTCAACTCGGCAGAATTTTGGACCCGCTCGTGGATCGCTTCATAACCTCTTTGGCGTAATTCCTCCAGCAACAACTTTAGATCGTTCTCAGAATCCTCGACGATCAGCACGTGCAACAACCTGATCATTTTACTACAAACCTTTCATTTGCTCTTTTAGGCGACTCCCCACTTGCCCGAATATCGCCCGGCTTCTTCCGGTTGTCCACTGAGGAGCGGCACGAAACTTCCCTTTTCCATTTGAGACTCGCCTCCGGGCAAGTGCAGTTTAGACAGGCAATCTCCCGGCGCTGTTCAATTATGCCTGCATTGGAGGGGAAAAATACCGCGGCTGTCCGGTGTCGGATTATTTTCACTCATTTCGCGCGTGACGAGCAGAACGTGAATTGATACGATTGGCCCGTCGCAATTGGGTCATTGATGGGTTTTATGAAATCGCAAATTCACTTCAGCCTTCCCGAAAAGGAAATTCCCACACACTGGTACAACCTGCTGGCCGATTTTCCCGAGCCGCTGCCGCCGCCGTTGCATCCGGGCACCAAACAACCGATCCCGCCGGAGGCGTTGCTGGCGATCTTCCCGGAAAATCTCGTGAAGCAGGAGATGAGCCCCGAGCGGTGGGTGGAAATTCCCGAACCGGTCCGCGAAATCTACACACTCTGGCGGCCTTCGCCATTGATCCGCGCGGTACGGCTGGAGCAGGCGCTGCAAACGCCGGCGCACATTTATTACAAGTACGAGGGTGTCAGCCCGGCCGGCAGTCACAAACCCAACACGGCGGTTGCCCAGGCTTATTACAACAAGGTGGCCGGCACCAAACGTCTCGCCACCGAGACCGGCGCGGGCCAGTGGGGCGCGTCGCTCGCGTTCGCGTGCAGCCAGTTCGGGCTGGAATGCAACGTCTATATGGTCAAAGTCAGTTATGACCACAAGCCCTATCGTCGGATGTTGATGCACACCTGGGGCGCGACCGTCCATCCGAGCCCAAGCAACCTGACCGAATACGGGCGCAAATTGCTCGCCGAAGACCCGCATTGCCCCGGCAGCCTCGGCATCGCCATCAGCGAGGCAATCGAAGACACGGTCAAGCACCCGAATACCAAGTACTCGCTGGGCAGCGTGCTCAATCACGTTTGCCTGCATCAGACGGTCATCGGCCAGGAAGCCATCAAACAGATGGAACTCGCCGGCGAAGAGCCGGATTCCATCATCGCCTGCTGTGGCGGCGGCAGCAATTTCGCCGGCATCGCCTTTCCGTTTATTCACAAAAAAATTGCAGAGAAAAAGAAGTATCGCATCGTGGCCGTGGAACCGACGGCCTGCCCGTCCCTGACCAAGGGTGACCTGCGGTACGACTTCGGCGACACGGCGGAAATGACGCCGTTGCTGATGATGTACACGCTCGGACACAAGTTCATGCCGCCGCCGATTCATGCGGGCGGGCTCCGTTATCACGGCATGTCGCCGATGGTCAGCCACGCGCTCAAGCTCGGTCTGATCGAGGCTGAGGCGTACCACCAGACAAAAATTTTCGAGGCCGCGGTGCAATTCGCCCGCACGGAAGGCATCGTCGTCGCACCGGAATCCGCGCACGCCATTGCCGCGGTGGTGGAGGAAGCGAAGCGCGCCCGCGAAGCGGGAAAGAAGCGCGTGATTCTCTTTAACCTGTCCGGCCATGGCCTGCTCGATTTGAGCGCGTACGAAACCTATATTTCCGGGAAACTTCAGGACGCCTGAGAGCATATATGATTTGTGATTCAGGATTGAAGATTGACGGAGCGGGAGCCGTCGATTGTCGCCAGCTTTACTCTTTTACTCTTATTCCGCCGCCAAGACTCACTGTCAGATCTTTCCAAATCATATATCATAAATCGTAAATCAAGAATCGAAGCTCATGAAGACCCGAATTGTCAGATTTGTCTTAACCGCTGTGCTGCTCGCGCTGCCCGGCCTGCTCTCCGCCCAGCCCACTGCGCATTACGTGCCCGGCAGTGAAGGCATCAAAGGCGCCTCGCTGCCGCCGCCGGGATTTTATGTGCGTGATTATAATCTGGCCTATTACGCCACCCGCCTGAACGATGCGTCGGGCAACAACACCCATACCCCCGACTTCAGGGCGTTCACCTACGCGAACGTGCCGCGCGTCATCTGGATTACCGATACGCAGGTCCTTGGCGGTTATGTCGGCGTGGATGCGCTGATTCCATTCCTGTACCAAAGCCTCAGAGTCCCCGGCTACGACCACGGCACCTTTGGCGTCGGCGATTTTTTCGCCGAATCCACGATTTCGTGGCATCCCCAACAGTTTGATCTGGCTGCCGGCGTTGGCGTCTGGGCACCCACCGGCGATTCTCCGACTCAACCGCCGCCGACGCCTTCGACCAGAGTCGGGCTGGGTTATTGGACACCCATGCTGACCGCCGGGGCGACTTGGTATATTGACGAGGAGAAGACCTGGGCCGTGTCGGCGTTGAACCGTTACGAATTCAACACCGAACAGCGCGACACGCATATTACGCCCGGCCAGGCTTACACGTTGGAATGGGGCGCGAGCAAAACCGTGGGCAAAGTGGTTGACCTCGGCGTGGTCGGCTACTTCCAACAACAGGTGACAACTGATAGCGGCACCGGCGCTTCCCCGGACCGCGACCGCGTAGTGGCGATCGGTCCCGAAATCAATGTAGCCTTCCCCAAACCGATGTTGTTCGCCTCGTTCCGTTACAATTACGAACTCATGGCGCAATCCCGCGCGCAAGGCCACACGTTCACCCTCACGCTCACCAAACGGTTTTAGGACTCATTTTTGCAGTCTCGCCTGTTTTCGAATCGCGCATTGGAACCATGAACCGCATCGTGGTAGCGCGGGCGTCCTCGCCTGCGAGTCCACCCCGGCGTCCCGCCGGGTGTTCCTTCCGACAGCGAGACGCCGTCGGGACGGCTGCGCTACGAACCAGCTCCGGCAATGTCCGGCGGCGCAAGAATTTATCGATCCGGCAGTTGCAAATTGCCCGAGGGCGGGCGAGGGTGGCGCGTGGAAGTTTCGGAAAACATCCAATGCCCGTATTGCGGCCAGCGGTTTGAGGTGGTGATTGATACGAGCGTATCGTTCCAGCGGTACACCACGGATTGCGAGGTGTGTTGCCGTCCGTTTGAGGTAATCGCCGAATGCGAACCGGGCGAAATTCTGAGCTTGGACGCCGTGGCGAATTGAGGCAATCTCCGCGCGATGTCATTTAGCGACCTGGTTTTTTGGGTTTACGTCGTCCTGCTGCTGCTGGGCGGACTGTTTGGCTTCTACAAGGGGAAGAGCAAAGTCTCATTAATCACGTCGGTGGTGTCGGCTGCGTTGCTGGTGTTGACGACTTTGCGCGGAATTTTCGAGCCTGCCTTTGCCCGCGATCTGGCCAACCTCATCATGGCCGCGTTGCTGGTGGTTTTTGCCATCCGGCTGGCGAAAACAAAAAAATTCATGCCGGGCGGGTTGATGCTGGTCCTGACGATTCTGGTCCTGGCGTTGCGGAACTTGAAATTTCATTGAGTCGGCCGGGGCACGGAGCCTGCAACCGGGCCGGGAGCGTCCGATTCTTCGCCTCAACCCCGGAAAATCTCCCGGAAATGTGTTGCGCGGATGAAATGCGGCTCGTAGATTTTCTTCCCTTTGGGTGCACCCATAGCTCAATTGGATAGAGCATCTGACTACGGATCAGAAGGTTGTAGGTTCAACTCCTACTGGGTGCGCCAGTAAAATCAAGGGTTTCTCACTTTCTGCCGCCGCCCATTCCGCCAGGCCGCATCAAGAGCAGTCGCAGGAAAGTTTTGAATCGTTTGGCGCTTGGAACGAAAATGGGAACGTGTTTTAATGACAGCTCATGCAGCCCGTCCCGATCGCCATACCCTGGTACACGCCGGAATCATACGCCGATGTGCTTTCTTTGCTGCCACTCGGCGAGCGACAAAATGCGCCGGCTTATGACCGGTTTGTGGCTCAGATCGAAGCAGCGGAGAAGGAAGCCAAGAGCAGCGGGAATATCTCCTACCGCATCCCGATCGATGTTGTCGAATTGAAAAGCTGGCATGATGGGAACCATTTGAACGTTTGCGGTGCCAGCCTCTCGCAGTTTATTCAGGTCAAGCTGGCTCAGCTTCTCAGGAATCGCAGCCACAATTGAATTGCCCACGCCGCCCATGATCATTCATGGGGGAATGCTCGCTTCAGCCGGCTCAGCTGATAAACCGCCCGAAACAGCAAAACGCCGCAATCCATAACGCCATGCGCGACCTCGCCGCAATAACCGGAATAAGCAACCCGGCCAATGGTCCTTTTGTCCGACCTCGCCGTCCGCGCCATTATACCATTCCCGGACGGCCGGAGATTATACGGGTTGCAGGATGAAGGTAATGGTCGCGTTCGGGGGGCATTGGTATTTGACGAATTTACCGCGTAGCCAGACCCGCATGAACGTTTCGTGGTCTTTGAGGTTGAGCACAACGACGGCGATCCTGCCGTCGGGATTGACGGCCGCGGTGGCGATGAAGTCGTCGCTGTTGGAAGTACAGACGATGCGTTTGGCTCCGGGACGGATAAAACGGGAGAACTGGCCTAAAACGTAATACGGGGGATTGTACGTGATTTCGCTCGTGGTGGTGTTGGCATTGACGATGGTGTTTCTATGCACACCGGGGACATCGCCGGCATGACGCGGGCCGTTGTCCTGGTCGAGGATAAGATTCCACACGTCCCAACCTTCGGTCCAATTATTGAGGTCGGTGATGATGCTCTGGGAGAGGCGCAAGGCGGCGGGCCAGGTGCCACCAATACCACCTTCGGTGTAAAGGAGATGTTTGTCCGGAAAGGCATCGTGAACCATACGAACGTTATCGAAGTGGTCGCCGGTATACCAGTGGAAGGCGGCTCCCCAGATGTACCGGGAGGCTTCGCCGTCGTCGTATGCGGGTTGGACCCGCTCGTAGATAAGGCCGCGATTGTGGTCCCAGATCATGAGCTTGACGTTGGAGAGGCCGGCTTTTTTAAGGGTGGGGCCCAGGAAATTCTTGACGAAGTCGCGTTCTTCATCGGCGGTGAAGATGCAGGATTCCCAGGTCTGGGTGGCGAGCGCCTCATTTTGGACCGTCAGGCCCCATAGGGGAATGCCCTCGGCGGCGTAGGCCTTGAGGTATTTTACGTAGTAGTCGGCCCAGGTCTGGTTGTATTCGGCCTTGAGTTTGCCGCCATGCAACATTTCGCCGTTGGTTTTCATCCAGCCGGGGGGGCTCCAGGGCGAAGCATAAAGCTGGAGGTTGCCCCTGGCGGCAGCCTGCGCGCGTTTGATGAACGGGATGCGGTCCTTGCGGTCGTGGTCGATGGTAAAGTTCTTGAGTTCCCTGTCGCCGACGGTGTCATCATAGGTGTACATGTCGCTGGAGTAGTCGCAGCTGTGGATCGTCGTGCGGCAGAGGGTATAACCGTTGCCTTCAACGGGATCGAAGCAGGCTTTGAGGAATTGTTCCTGGGCGTCCGGGGAGAGCCTGGCGAAGACGGAAGCGGCGGCATCCGTAAAGGCGCCACCAAAGCCCAGGATGCTTTGGAAGGTCTTTTGGTCATCGATGATGATTGTGGGGATATCCTCGTCGGGCTCCTCGAGCGGTGCGAGGGCAAAGAAACCGTGGTCGGTTAACAGTTGCGCGGGTAATGCGGCGGGGGCGGTGACCGGCGGCGCCGTGACGTAGACGCGGGCTTCCCGGTAATCCCGTTCCTGGGCGGATGCGGAAACGAGAAGAAGGACAGAGCTGATGGCGGTAAACAGCGTTCGCAACGCTACGCGAGGAGCAGTGAGGGTTGAGGTTATGAGTTTCATGGAGCATTTGTGGTTGGAGGTATAATTTGGACGACCGGCATATTATTTTAACGATTCCCCCGGGGTGAAAAGAAAGCACCCCGGATGATGAGAATAGAAAAATACGCTTCAGGTACCAGCCGCCTGACGTTCCAAAACCCGCATTGCGGGGCGCGGCTGACTTATCTTGCTGCAATCTGGACTCTCAAATCTCATTGCTCAACCCAAATCTCAACGGGCAGTGGGTGTTAGATATTTACACGCCGTTGCGCGACCGGAAGGAATTGTTTCCAGACACCGTGCATCCCGATGATGATGGTGCCCGACGGATGGCGGCGGCGGTTTATCAGGCATTGACCGATCATGCCCCGCACGCCGTGGAGGAGTGAGTGACCATCCGACGGGCCCGCTTGGTCAAGCGCGCCCGGCCGCCCATTCCGCAACCGACCGGCGGATTATTTGCGCTTCGACAATACAGTCTTTTCGTACTGTTTCACTTCCGCCAGCCAGGCGTCACCGACGGGGACATTTTTCGATTCGCAATAAAAGTCCCAGACCGCGCCAAACGGCAGCGACTTGATTTCCTCCTGCAATGCCAGACGCGTCGTGTAATCGCCGGCGTTTTCTGCCGCGCGGAGTTTGTCCGTCGGTTCGAGCAGCGCGAAGAGCAGGGCGCGGAGCAGGTTGCGGGTGCCGATGGTCCACGCGGCCACCCGATTGATGCTGGCGTCAAAATAATCCAGCCCGATATGCACGCGCTCCACGAATCCGTTCGCCACAATCTCCCGCGCGATGGCCAGCAAATCGTCGTTCAGAATCACCACGTGGTCGCTGTCCCAGCGGACGCCGCGGCTGACGTGCAGCAGGATTTCCGGCAGGAACTGCAACACCGCTGAAATTTTGTCGGCGATACTTTCGGTGGGATGGTAATGCCCGGCATCCAGCGTCAGGAGTTTCTTCCGGCTCAGGGCGTAACCGAGGTAAAATTCATGCGAACCGACCACGTAACTTTCCGAGCCGATGCCGAACAGCTTTGGTTCCACGGCATCGAGGTTCAGCTTCGGCGAAATCGTTTTCTGGAAAATGGCATCGAGCGATTCGGCCAGGCGCGCGCGCGGTGCCTTGCGGTCGGCGGGCGTGTCCTTCAGGCCGTCGGGAATCCAGACATTCGTGACGCAGGTTTTGCCCAGCGTCCCGCCGATGGCCGCGCCGATTTCGCGGCAGCGAAGGCAATGCTCGATCCAGAAATGCCGGATGGCCCGGTCCGGGTGCGACAGGGTAAAACCGTCGGCGGCTTTCGGATGCGAAAAACAGGTCGGATTGAAATCCATGCCGATGCCGTTTTGCCGTGCCCAGGCGATCCAGTTCTGGAAATGGGCCGGTGTGATTTCGTCCCGGTCCACTTTTTTGCCGCCGAATTCGCCATAGCAGGCGTGCAGGTTCAGGCGGTGTTTGCCCGGGATGAGGGAAAGGGTCTTTTCCAGATCGGCGCGGAGTTCGTCCGGGGTACGGGCTTTGCCGGGGTAATTGCCGGTGGCGACCAGCCCGCCGCCCAGGGCGGTGCCGAAATTTTCAAACCCGCCGACGTCATCGCCCTGCCAGCAATGGAGGGAAATGGGAATGCCCGCCAGCGTTTGCAGGGCACGGTCAACGTTCACGTCGAGGGGGGCATAACACTCCCTGGCGGAGGAGAAGGCTTTGCCGGCCCGGTTTCGCAGGTTCATGGTCATGCTGGTTAAAAGGACTTTTGGTTTTGCGCAAGGCTATTCGAGGGGTGCGCGGCGGGGCAATCCGGTTTGGATCCTGTGGCGGGCGGGGGGCGCAACTTGACATTACCACCATCCCCGCCGGGCAAAATCGTAGCGTGGGCGTCCTCGCCGCCGGGACGGCGGCGCTACGGTGGTAATGCGAAGTTGCGCCCGCGGTTGGCGAACTCCCGCCCTTTTGCGGCTGTAAGATTCCCGCAGAAATTCCTTGCTCTGCATTGACATCGCAGTTTCCAAGGGTAGTCTTTTTTACTTTCCACACAAATAGTGCGTGTATATTTGAGTCGTGGCTGAAAAAGACGATTATTTGGCAGACGTGCTGGTGGACCTGGGCATTGTCAATGCCGACCAGGTCGCGCAAACGCGCCAGGAAGCTGAAACTTCCGGCGTGGGCGTGGTGGACTTGTTGCTGGCCAACAAGCTCGTCCGCCCGGCGGATATCACCCAGGCCAAGGCCGCCCAATTCGGCGCGGAAGTCATTCAGCTCAGCGGTTTGAAGATTCCCGACGACGTCATTTCCATCATCCCGCGCCACATCGCCAAAAAATACCGCGTCGTTCCCGTTTTCAAAAGTGATGGCAAGGTCGCCGTGGCCATTGCCGACCCGTCGGACCTGAACACCATTGACACGCTCACGCATTTGCTCAACGCGGAGATTGAATTGCGCGTGGCGTCGGAACCGGAAATCGAGGCCGCGCTGAACAAATATTACGGTGGCGCGGGCCAGACGGTGGTGGACAAGGCGATCCAGGAGCTCACCGAGAGCGAAGTCGAGGTGCCGGGCGGCCCGCTGGATGACGACAGCGCCGTCGTCGACGCCGACGCGCCGCTCATCCGGCTGGTCAATCAGATCATCGTGGACGCCTTCAAGATGCGCGCCTCGGACATTCACCTGGAACCATTGAGCAAGCGGTTCCGGCTGCGTTACCGGATTGACGGCGTCCTGCACGAGATGAAGGCTCCGCCCAAACGATTGCAGGCGTCCATCATCACCCGGCTGAAGATCCAGTCGAACATGTCCATCTCCGAGCACCGCATTCCGCAGGACGGGCGCATCCAGAGCAAGGTGGGGAACAAGCTGATTGACTTGCGCGTGTCGTGCCTGCCGACCTATCACGGCGAAAGCGTCGTCATGCGTATCCTCGACAAGGAAGGCCTGCGGCTCGGGCTGCCCGAACTCGGGTTTTTCACGGATGACCAGCAGACGTTCGAGCGCATGATCGGCCTGCCCGACGGCATTCTGTTGGTCACCGGCCCGACTGGTTCCGGCAAGACCACGACCCTCTATTCCTGCCTGCACTTCATCAACCGGCCCGACCGCAAAATCATCACCGTGGAGGACCCGGTGGAATATATCCTGTCCGGCATCAATCAGGTGCAGGTGAATGAAACCGTCGGCCTCACCTTCGCCGCCGCGTTGCGTTCGATCCTGCGCCAGGCGCCGAACGTGGTGATGATCGGTGAAATTCGCGACCTGGAGACCGCGTCCATTGCCATCAACGCGTCGCTGACCGGCCATCTGGTTTTCTCCACGCTGCACACCAACGACGCGCCCAGCGCCGTCACCCGCCTGGTGGACATCGGCGTGAAGCCCTTTCTGGTCGCCTCCTCCACGCGCTGTCTCATGGCCCAGCGGCTCGTGCGCAAGGTCTGCCGCCGCTGTGCGCAACCGTACCAGGCGACGGAGCCGGAGATGCGGGCGTTGAACCTTACGCCCGACAGCCTGCAAACGGCGACGATGCAAAAGGGCCGCGGTTGCAGCGACTGTTCCAACACGGGTTGCCGCGGGCGCATGGGCATTTTCGAAATTTTTGTCATTGATGACGAGGCGCGGAAACTGATTTACGACAAGGCGTCGTCGTCCGTTTTGCGCGCCCGCGCCCGCGAAATGGGCATGCGCACGCTGCGCGAGGACGGCATTCGCAAAGTGCTCGCCGGTTTGACGACGCCCGAGGAAGTCATCCGGGCGACCATCGGCGACGAATCCTGATGGCAAGGAAGAATCAAGCATGAAGCAGGCAGAACCAATATCAGACTTCGCGGCGGAAATGAATTCCTGCATTGTGCGTTCGGCAGGCACAACGAACTTCGTCGTGCCGTTTCCACGGTTGAACTGTCCAAACTGAAAATCGATTTAACATGTCCTACTCCATGTCCGATTTATTGCAGTTGGTGGTGTCGGAAGGCGCCTCCGACTTGCACATCCGCGTGGGCACGCCGCCGACCATCCGGGTGCACGGCATTCTGCACCGCGTGGAAGGCCCGTCGCTCAAACCGGAAGATTCCGAGGAATTGATGCGGAGCATCACATCCGAGGAACACATTCAAAGCACCCGCGAACATGGCGGCGCGGACTTCGGCTTTGCGTACGGCGACGTGGCGCGGTTCCGCGTGAGCGTTTTCAAGGAGAAAGGCAACTTTGGCCTGGTGCTCCGGCAAATTCCCAACAAGCTGCTGACCCTGGAACAGATCGGCATTCCGCCCAGCACCACGGAACTGCTGTACAAGCCGCGCGGTCTGGTGCTGGTGACCGGGCCGACCGGTTCCGGCAAAACCACCACCCTGGCCTCCATGCTCAACGTCATCAATGAGCAGCGGGACGAGGTGCATATCATCACGATCGAAGACCCGATCGAATATTACCACCACCATAAAAAGTCGCTGGTCACGCAGCGCGAGATTGGGGTGGACGTGCCGAACTTTGCGGAGGGTCTGCGCCGCGCGTTGCGCCAGGACCCCGACGTGATTCTGGTGGGTGAAATGCGCGACCTGGAAACCATTGAAGCGGCCATCACGGCGGCGGAAACGGGGCACCTGGTTTTTGGCACCCTGCACACGACGGGCGCGGCCAAGACGATTGACCGCATCACCAACGCGTTTCCGACCAACCAGCAGGAAATGGTCCGCATCCAGCTTTCCACCGTCATGCAGGCGGTGATCTCGCAGTTGCTGATTCCGCGGATTGACAAGCCGGGCCGCGTGGCCGTTTTTGAAGTGATGGTCAACACGCCGTCCATTGCCGCCCTGATCCGCGACAACAAAACGTTCCGCATCAATTCGGACATCCAGACCGGCGCGAAATACGGCATGGTGACCCTCGACTCGTTCCTGATGGACAAATACCAGCAGGGCATGATTGCGCGCGAGGAAGTGATTACCAAGGCGCAGGACCCGACGACGATCCAGCAAAAATTGCAGGAGCTGGAGCTGGCCGCGTCCCTGAGCGAACCGGCCCCGTCCAAATCCAAGAAATGATGCTTTCCTGATATGGCCGAAGAAGTTTCCAGTCCGTTGCTCTCGCTCGTCATAGAGCTGGGGTTGATTGACGACCTGCAGTACGAGGAGGTCGCCGCCGAATTCAAACGCAGCGGTACGCCCATCATCAATCTCCTCCAGGATTTCGGGATCATGCAGATGGATGACATTCTGCAGGTGATGGCCAATTATCTGGGCACCAAGGTCGTTTCCCTGCGTGAGGTTCAATTCACACCCGAGTTGTTGAAGACAATCCCGGCCAATGTCGCGCGGATGTATCAGTGCCTGCCGGTGGCCACCCAGGACGGGACGGTGCAGGTCGCGCTGGCCGACCCGCTCGACCCGGGGCGGCCGGACGAAATTCATTTCGCGGTCAAAAAGGACGTGCAGGTGGTGGTGGCCGACCCCGCCGACATCGAAAAGGCGATTGACCAGCATTACGGCCAGGAGGAGGCGGGGGACGTCTCCCAGATTCTCAAGGAACTGGGGGAGGACGCCGAGATTGCCCGGGAAGTGAGCGAAGCCGGCGCGCTGGAGGATGAACGGCTGATGGAGAACCTCGCCAACGAGGCGCCCATCGTAAAATTCGTGAACCTGGTCCTGTTCCAGGCCATCCAGGACCGCGCCAGTGACATTCATTTCGAGCCGTTCGAAACCGAATTCCGCATTCGCTACCGCGTGGACGGCGCCCTCTATGAAATGTCGCCGCCGCCGAAACACCTCGCCCTGCCGGTGATTTCGCGCATCAAGGTCATGTCCGGCCTGAACATTTCCGAACGGCGGCTGCCGCAGGACGGACGCATCAATTTCGCGATGGGCAACCGGCAGATTGATTTGCGCGTGTCCACCCTGCCGACGCAGTTCGGTGAATCGGTCGTGTTGCGCGTGCTCGACCGCGCGGCGGTCAACCTGGACATCGAAACCCTGGGTTTTCCCAAATACGTGCATGATTACGTGACCGACGCGATTCTGCGCCCCAACGGCATCATGATTGTCACCGGGCCGACCGGTTCGGGCAAAACCACGACCCTCTATTCCTGCCTGCGGCGCATCAACACCCTGGATTCCAAACTGCTCACCGCCGAGGACCCGGTGGAATACGACATCGAAGGCATCATGCAAGTGGCCATCGCCGAAGCCGTGGGCATGACGTTTGGCAAGGCCTTGCGGTCGTTTTTGCGCCAGGACCCGGACATCATCATGGTGGGGGAAATGCGTGACCTGGAAACGGCGCAGATTTCCATCCAGGCCTCCCTGACCGGCCACCTGGTGTTGAGCACGCTGCACACCAACGACGCGCCGGGCGCGGTGACGCGCCTGCTGGACATGGGCGTCGAGCCGTTTCTGATTTCCTCGACGTTGATGGCGGTGCTGGCCCAGCGGCTGGTCCGGACCATCTGCCCGAATTGCCGGACGCCGTTCGAACCGACGGAGGACCAACTGGCCTTGTTGAACCTTTCGCCGCACGACCTGGGCGACAAGGTGTTCCATTATGGCCGCGGCTGCTCCACCTGCAACGACACCGGTTACAAGGGCCGGAAGGGCATCTTTGAACTGCTCATCATCAGCGAAGCGATCCGGACCTTGATCAATGAACGCGCGCCCACGGTGGTGGTGCGCCAGAAAGCCGTCGAATTGGGGATGGTGACCTTGCGCGAAGACGGCTTGCGCAGCATTTTTGAAGGTGATACCACTATTGAGGAAATCGTCAAATACACATGAGTCCACGATGAGTCCCCAGTTAACAGTCCGCAGTCCACAGTCGAGTCCGCGAGCTTCGAGGGCAATTGACGGGAGACTGGGGATTGGGGACTTTGAACCGTTTTAGTTTATGCCGAAATACAGTTATGTGGCGCTGGATGCGCACGGCAAGGAAACCAAAGGCACGATCGAAGTCGCCAGCCAGAACGAGGCCATTGGCCGTGTCAAGGAAATGGGTTTCTTCCCGACCAAAATTGTCGAGGCCGAAAAACCCCAGGAAAAAGTCAGCCGGAAAAAGTCCAAGGCGGCGCCCCGGTCGGGCGGAAAAAGAAAAGGGGGCGCGCTCGATATCCAGATCAAGATTCCCGGCTTGAGCGGCCGGGTGAAGCCGAAGGTGTTGACGACGTTCACGCGCCAGCTGGCCACGCTGGTGGACGCGGGCCTGCCGCTCCTGCGCGGTTTGCGCGTGCTGGAAAAACAGGAACGCAATGCGACGCTCCGGGGCATCCTGAGCGAGCTGGCGCTCGCGATCGAAGGCGGCAGCACCTTTTCCGAGGCGCTCGCGCAGCATCCCAAGGTTTTCAACCGCCTCTTTGTCAACATGGTCAAGGCCGGCGAACTGGGTGGCGTGCTGGAAGTGGTGTTGAAACGATTGGCGGAATTTTCCGAGAAGGCGCAGAAGATCAAGGGCAAGGTCAAGGCCGCGATGTTTTATCCGATCGCCGTGCTCATCGTGGCGACAGGCATCATGATCCTGCTGCTGACGTTTGTCATTCCCCGGTTCCAGGGTGTCTTCGAAGGCATGAACGTCAAGATGCCGAAATTCACCCTCTTTGTGCTGGCGGTCAGCAGCGCGGTCAAGAACCACTTTTTCGTGACGTCCATCTGCGTTGCGGTTTGCGTGGTGGTGTTTATGTTGATCATCCGGACCCGGGTCGGCCGGCTGGTCTGGGACAAATTCAAATTGAAGGTTCCGGTCCTTGGCCCGGTGATCAGCAAGGTGGCCATCGCCCGCTTCACCCGCACCCTGGGCACGCTCGTCAGCAGCGGTGTTCCAATTTTGCAGGCGTTGACCATTGTCAAGGAAACCGCCGGCAACGTCATCATCGCCAACGCCGTCGGCGGGGTCCATGAGGCCGTCAAGGAAGGTGAAACCATCACCGCGCCGCTGGAAGGTTCCGGCGTCTTCCCGCCCATGGTCGTCAGCATGGTGGACGTGGGCGAACAGACCGGCGCCCTGCCGGAAATGTTGCTGCGCATCGCCGACAACTACGACGAAGAGGTGGACAATGCCGTGTCCGCCATGACTTCATTGCTCGAGCCAATCATGATTATCTTTCTGGCGGTGATCGTGGGCAGCATCGTCATCGCCATGTTCCTGCCCTTGATTGCAATGATCAGCAACCTGTCCGGCAGCGGCGGTGATAGCCAGTAATTTTAGTCGGTCCAGAGCCAATTCGCTTCGGTTCGATAAAAAACCGTTGACAAAGAACAGTATCCATGCGTAAATACAATGTAAAGACATTGCATGGGCGTATTATTTACAACTAGCTCGTTATGGAGTTTGATTGGAATAATTCGCCATTTGCACCGGAAAGTTCTTTGACTCAGCTGGAAATCGAAGAGTCCTTCGAGGACCCGTTTGCCATCCGGCTTTTGCCGGACTCGGCGCGATTCGGCGTGCAGGCGCGCTTTTTCAACCTGGGCATGTCGGCGGGTGGCGTTGGAATTTTCAGCGTGTACCGGACGAACGGACGGCTGGTGCGGGTGATGTTGGCACGCCCGTTCGAACCGGAGGAACGCTTCTTTTACCAGCGGAAGATGGATCAGACACTGAATGCCGGTGACAGGTGACAAGAGGCAGGTGACAGGATTATGTCACGAACCGTGTCTGACCGAATCCTGTCACACGTCACGTGTCACAGGTCACTTTTGTGAGAACATTTGCCAGATGGGAAGAAGTCCCGCTCTTCGACAACGAAGCGGCGGAGGCGGACTTTTGGGCGGAGAACCGGCCGGACCTGCGCCTGATGGAGGCGGCGGTGGCCGGCAGCGCCGAATCTGCCGAGTCGGTGACCATCACGTTGCGCATCGATCCGCGGATGCTGGCGCGCATCAAACGCCTGGCGCGGTCGCGGTACTTGAATTACCAGAGCATGATCAAACAGTGGCTCAGTGAACGAATGGAACACGAAGTGCGTGAACGATGAAAACGAACAAATGTGACAAGTGGCCCGCCTTCGCCAGGCTTCGGCCCGGCAGGCGAGTGGCGAGTGGCGAGACGAGCGCGGCGGGTGCGGGACATTCCTGTCACCTGTCACCTGTCACCTGCCACCTGTCGGCTTTCACCCTCATTGAACTGCTGACGGTCATCGCCGTGATTGCCGTGATTGCCGCGCTCATTTTCCCGGTGGCCAACACGGTGAAACGGCAGGCATTCATCCACAACGCCCAGGCCCAGATGTCGCAGTTGGAAACCGCGCTCGAAAATTACAAATCCGCCTACGGTTTTTACCCGCCGTCCTGCCCCTACGGCCCCCTGACCAACGAATTGTACTATGAGTTGGAAGGCACGCTGCGCACCAATCTGAGCGGCGTGGATTCTTACATGACCCTGGACCACAACGCGACGATTCCCGTGAGCGCGTTGGGCAGCGTGTTTGGGCCGGGGGTGGGTGGTTTCATGAATTGCAACAAACCCGGCGCCGATGAATCCGTGCAGCAAGCCCGGAATTTTCTTCCGGACCTCAATACCAATCAATTCCAAACGGTGAAGATCGGCACCGCTTCGGCCAATCTTCTGGTGACGCCCGTCGGCGGGCCGGATACCAGCTACAATCCGCTCGGCATGGCCAACAACGCGGGCGTGAATCCCTGGCGTTACGCCTACCCCGGCACCAACAATCCCGCGTCGTATGACTTGTGGATTCAACTCGAGATTGCCGGGAATACCAACCTCATCTGCAACTGGACCAAAACCGTTCAAATCAACAACGGCGCAGTGCCCTGAAGCTTATGCGTAGCAATGCCAAATCAAAATCCGGTCGCCCGGTAGTTGCGCCTTTTGAAGCTTTCGGTGGGGCGAGCGTACTCGCGAGCCGCCGCCGCCGGATTTTGACGCGCCAAAGCCGGCTCGTCAGTAGCCTCGCCCCACCCAATTTTGCCACTGGTCGCCGGTCCGGCCGTTGCCTGGCCATTGAGTGGCACGACTGCGCATGGCATCCGCGCGTTACAAAGCGATTTGCGAAAGGACCGGGCCATGACTGGCGCGTGAGCGTCCTGGACTGCGGCGGCAAGTGGAGCGCGACGCCGCTTTTGCAAAGGACGTTGAATCCGCGAACAAGGAATGCCATTTTCACGCTGCTTGCGATATCGAAAGCGGTGTCACCGCCACCGCACTCCAGGACGGCCGGCGCGTTCCACAGCTCCCCTCGCGGAAGAACCCTCTTTTAACCTATGAAAACGATTCCTCTGAATTGCAAAATCCAAAATCGGCCAGGTGGCGCGATGTCCTCAATCCCAAATCGTAAATCGCAAATCGTAACTGAGAGGGCCTTCACCATCGTGGAATTGCTGACGGTCATCGCCATCATCGCCATTCTGGCGGCGATGCTGTTGCCGGCCCTGTCGGCGGCCCGGGTGCAGGCGCAGAAAAAGCAGGCGCGGCTGGACATCAGCAATCTCCTGAACGCCATTCAAAACTATGATTCGGCCTACAGCCGCCTGCCCATTTCGCCCGCCGCCCAAACGTTGGCGATGCAAAACGGCGGCCAGTTTACCTACGGCGGCGTGTTTCCAGTCAGCCCGACCGCTTCGTGGCCCGTTCCGGCTCCGGCGAATTATTATACCAGCAACAGCGAAGTCATCGCCATTTTGATGGACATCACCAACACCGCGGTGACGGCGGTCAACCAGAACCACCAGAAGAACCCGCAGCAGACCTTGTTCCTGAATGCCACGCAGGTCGGCGATCCGAGCATGCCGGGTGTGGGACCGGACCTGGTTTATCGCGATCCGTGGAAGAACCCTTACGTGATCACCTTGAACCTGAACGCGGACAATCAATGTCAGGATCCCTTTTATTGTTTGGATAAGGTGTCTGGCCCGGCCGGAGCGAACACAAATCCCGGATTGAATGGATTGGTCAATCCGGACACCAGCAAAAACAACAATTTCCGGTTCCACGGCAACGTGATGGTCTGGTCCGCCGGGCCGGATGGCAAGGTGGATCCCGCGGTGACCGCAAACCAGGGCAACAACAAGGACAACATTTTAAGCTGGCAATGAGTATGAAAGTCGAGAGACGAGAGACGAGAGACGAGAGACGACAGTGCGCAAGGCAGACGGCGTGCTCGACCCTCGACCCTCGACCCTCGACCGGTTTTACCCTCGTCGAGATGCTGACGGTGCTGGCCATCATGGCCATCATCGCGGCGCTGGCCGTGCCGGCGTTCAAGAATTTCGGCCATGCGGATGCCATGACCGCCGCCGACCAGCAGATGCTCAACGACGTCGCCCGCGCGCGCCAACTGGCCATCGGCCAGCGTACCACGGTCTATATGATCTTCGTGCCGACGAATTTTTGGAACACCATGTCCTTTGCGAAACGGAGCATGTCCGCCACGACCAATCTGTGCGACAAGCAATTGACCGGCTACACGTTTGCCGCTTACGGCCAGGTGGGTGACCAGCCCGGACAGCACCAGTGGCATTACCTTGCCCCGTGGCAGTCGCTGCCCGAGGGCATATTCATCGCCGAGCAAAAATTCAACGAACCGACAAATAGATTTTATACCGTTACCGACCCGCTGGGCAGCGGCAAAAGTTACAACATTTACGGTTTTAACTTGTCGAGCATCATTCCGTTTCCCACAGAAACGAATAGTATCCCTCCTTTTACTTATCCTTTTGTGCCTTACATTGCGTTCAACTACCTCGGCCAACTGACGGATGACGGGCAGACCGTGGCCCCGAGACATGAGTACATCCCGCTCGCGCGCGGCAGCGTGTTGCCGGGGGTGGATCCGAACACCAAGACGTTTCAGCTCCGGCCGCCGCAGGTCTATGAAGTTCCGCCCGGCAACAGCACCAACGCGTACAACATCATTGAGATTGACTCGCTGACCGGCCGGGCGACGCTGGCGGAACCGAAAATAAAATGAAAATTCGGAATACAGTGACAGGTGGCAAGTGGCAGGTGACAGGAAACGGTCGCCGACAAAATCGTGTCACGTGTCGCATGTCACGTGTCACGGGTTCCATCCGGGATTTGCGTGCTGGTATAGTTTGGTGGGGCGAGGCTACTGACGAGCCGCCTCCGCAAAGCTTCGGCGCGCCGTGTCCGGCTCGCGGGGACGCTCGCCCCACCGAAAGTGACAGAATCTATCACGCCCAAGGCTTGGTTTCAGGGACTCGTGTAACTCGCCCCTCCGGCCGCTCGGGTTTTACCATGGTCGAGATTGCGATTTGCCTGGCCATCATCGGCATCGCGCTGGTGGCCATCATCGGCGTGCTGCCCGCCGGACTCAACGTCCAGAAGGACAATCGCGAGGAAACCTTGATTGGCCAGGACGCGACCGTGCTCATCGAAAACATCCGCAACGGCGCACGCGGTCTGGATGACTTGACCAATTACGTCGTGGCCATCACCAATACCTGGACTTACTACAAACAAGACGGAACGATCGGTGGCGGCGGCGTGAACGGGTATACCTATGCCAATTACTCGATTGCGCCGTCCGCATTTCCATATCCGACTGCCAGTGTGCCTCTGGCCGGTGCGCCCATTACCAGTGGCGTGAACATCATCGGGCTGCTCAGCACGCCGGAATATATTGATCAGGTTCAGGGCACCCCTATTCCCAATTTAGTCCAGGGTGGCATCAGTAATTATGTGGTCGCCTATGTCCGTTCCCTCAGCGGGCCGGCGGTGGAGAAACCGCCGCAGGACAACGACATCATCCGGAGCGATTCCTTCAGCTACAAGATGATTTGTCAAAACGTGCCGGCGCCGGTTAACACTCCGCCGCTCTGGCAGCGGAAGTTGTCGTACAAAGCCGGGGATCAGGTTTATTGGAATGGATTTTTCTGGCAGGCGACCGCTAAAGCCGCGGGTGATATCCCGGGCGTGTCTGTTCTGTGGGTGAAGGTTTCCAATGTGCCACAACTGATGGCCAATTTGCGGGAGTTGCGGCTGACGTTCCTCTGGCCGTTGCTGCCCAACGGCACCACGGGCAATGGCCGCCATACGTTTCGCACGGCGGTCGCCGGGCAAATGGTTAAAACCAGCGACTACAATAACAAAGAGTTGCTCTATTTTTTCCAGCCGCAAACATTCACCAGCGCGCCATGAAGAATCCGTCCAGAGTCCAGAGTCCAGAGCGTAAAGCCCCGTGGGGGCCACGCCCCTTTACGGAGTCCAGAGTCTGCGGACGACGCGCGGATGATGCCTTCGGAGGGGCGAGCTATGCGAGTCCCCATTCCATTCCGGGTTTGTTGTCAGGGACTCGTGTAACTCGTCCCTCCGGCCGGTTGGCTTTTACCCTGGTCGAAATGCTGGTGACGCTGGCCTTGCTGTCGCTCATCGTGCTGGCGCTGATGACGGTCTTCAACAGCACCCAGAGAGCCTTTCGGGCCAGCCTTACCCAGACCGACATCCTCGAATCCGGCCGCCTGGCGATGGGTCTGATCGCGAGTGATCTGACGACCATGACGCCTTCGGATTCCGACGCCGTGAATTTTTATTCCGCAGTCACAAACTTCGGGTCCTACACGGTGCCGACGGCGCCGGTATCGCCCTTGTTGCAAGGGCTGACCGCCAGCAGCCAATTGCGGACCAACGTACTGGAAAGCTTTTTCAGCCTGAGCCGACAAAACCTCAATGGGCAGCTCAGTTGGGTGGCCACGGGTTACGTGGTGAGCACCAACACGACGGACGGCACGTTGTATCCGCTCTACCGCTTTTACATGGTTACGAACGTGCAGGCCACGGATCCCTGGTGGCTCTACGTCAATTTTATCACAAATTCATTCATCAATTCCCCGCCCTGGAGCCATTTGGCCGATGGGGTGGTGGATTTGCGCGTGCGCGCGTTCGACGCCAATGGCCGCTGGATTACCAACAATATGATGGTTAATGGCTCGACTATTACCAACGCCGCTTTCACCAATGCGGTGTCGATCTATCCGCCATATCTTTTTGCCCCAAGTGACCCCTCGGTTTTGTACATGTCCAGCAACGTGGTGCCGGCATCCGTGGAGGTGGAGATGGGTGTGCTGGAAGACACCGCGCTCCAGCGCGCCGAAAGTCTCAGCGGCGCGGCGCAGATGAATTATTTGTCGAACCACGTCGGGCAGGTGCACTTGTTCCGCCAGCGCGTGGCGATTCGCAATGTTGACCCGGCGGTATACCAATGAAACGTCCATTTACGATTTACGATTTACGATTTACGATTTGGAAAAAATCGGGCAGGGCGGTCAGTCCCTTGACCGCCGACGCGCACGGAGTGACGCGCTCTGCCGTTCCCAATCATCAATCATCAATCATCAATCATAAATCCCAAAGCGGCGTGGCCTTGGTCATCACGTTGATTTTGCTGGCGGTGGTGACTTTCATGGCCCTCACGTTTCTGGCCATCAGCCGGCGCGAACGCGGCGCGGTGACCACCAGCACCGACAACGCTTCCGCGCGGCTGGCCGCCGACGACGCGCTGGCCAGCGCCGAGGGGCAAATCGTGGCCAACCTCCTCGCCAACAACAATCCATTCAATTTCAGCCTGCTGGTCTCGACTAATTACATTAATCCGAATGGTTTTCAAAATGCGGGTCCGGGTTATGCCAGCTATACCAACGTCAATTATTACTACCCGAACGGAAGCCCGGTGGTGGGCCCCGACTTTTTGCAGCTGATGGCCAATTTGTATTACCTCCCGCGCGTGCCGGTTTATATGAGCAACCTCGTTACGCGCACCATGGAGAACCGTTTCTACCTCGACTTGAATCGGAACGGCCTGGATGACGCGAACGGATGGGTGCCGGAACTTGGCAATAATGGTCTTCCCATCGTCAATGGTGTTGTGACCAATTACGTTTACGAAACAGGCGATCCGGAATGGGTGGGTGTGTTGCAGCATCCGGACCAGCCGTACGGGCCGAACAATCTGGTTGTGGCGCGCTACGCCTTCTTTGCCGTGCCCATCGGCAACGCGCTCGATTTGAACCACATCTTCAATCAGGTCCTCGACGAATCTGAACAATTCGGCACGGTTGGGAAAGGTGTTTCAATAAACCCGTCAGCGCGTTATGGGCCGAATAACGATGCTTTCCTGCGGAACCAGGGAGTTGGCTCGTGGGAAATCAACCTGGCCGCCTTCCTCGCGGACTTGAATACGAACAGGTGGGACAGCAATTTGCCAGGCCGGGGTGGCGTCTATCAATATCGGCAGGCCAACACACCCGCTTTACCTAACATAGGAGCGGCCTTTAACGACGCGCGGGCATTACTGTCGTATCGCTATCAGAACAACTACCTGAGTTTGAAACGTGCCGGCCTGTTGTTTCCAAATATGCCGGCCCCCAACACCGGCCCGTTCCCTTTTGACAACATTGACAGTTACAGTGACGGCCCCTTACAGACCACTCCGCTACCCATTAATGAAGTAACTCTTTTTGGCAATCGGGATAATCCCATTGTGTCCTGGTCCGGCGCCCCCAACACAAATGGTTTTTTTGACATGCAGGAGTTGTTTAATACCAACGAAACCGAACCGGTATTCATCGTAACCCCACCCGGATTTACCGACCGTTTGCTCGAGGCCAACAACGGTCTTTCCACCTACGACCGCTACACGTATTACCGGCTGCTCTCGCAGATGGGCGTGGAATCCGCGCCGGAGCAGGGAAAGCTCAATCTCAATTACATGAACGTGGACACCAACGGCAACGTTGTTCCCGACATGCAGACCAATCTCATTCCGTGGACGAATGCCATGCAGTTCTTCACCAACGCCGCGGACCGGATGCTCCGCGATTATTCGCAGGAATGGCTGGTGGAAAGCCCCTCGAACTACCTGGCGACGTACGGCAGTTTCACCAACATCAGCACGGCGGCCAGCCCTCTGCTTAACCCTACGAACATGCCTACTCCGTTCGGCATTTCGGACATTCCGGTCTACGTGTATGGACGGCCCGTCTATACGCCCGCCATCCAGCGCGTACTCCAGCTCGCGGCCAACATCTACGACGCGACCACCAACAACGCCGCTGTTTTGGGGGCCAATTTTCCGTCTGTTTTCCGGCCGACTTTCTGGGTGACCAATGAATATGGTTTCACCAATGTCTATATCAACGGCTATGAACCGGTCCAAGCCTTGGTTAATGGAATCCAACAAATTGGGGCCGTTACCGGCACCGGCGATCCTCAGCTCAACTTGCCAGTGGATGTCACCGCCGTGGCTCAGACTTTTGGTTTCGGGTCTTTTACGAATATAAACGTCTATGGCGTGCCGTGGATTATCGGCGCGAAGAAGGGATTCCCGAATTTTAATGAGTACGCAATGGAAAGCACGTTCCAGCTGACGCGCAAGCTGCAGGTCACGCGTCCCGGCACCAATTCGCCAATCAGTGCTTATCAATACAACCAAATGTTTAACGTCAGTATGACCAACCAGTTTGGCGTGGAATGTTGGAATTCATACACCAACGATTATCTCCGGTCGGTGGCCATTTATGTGACCTGCACCAATGCGTGTCTGCTCACCAATGACGAAGATTTCAGCACCAATCTGGCTTCCCTAATTTCGGGATACCTCGCCATTGACAGCACCAGCAATAATAACAACGGCTGGCCGGGCTATAATCCCCAAAGCTCGGGCACAGCTGTTTTTTTGACACCAGCTTCATTTCAAATCCCGCTGAACACGAATATTGTTGGCATTCCGACTTCAATGTACCGCTTTAATGTCGGGGGCAACTTAGAAGAGCCAGGCTATACTGGCCCTTATTTGACCACCAATTTGAATTTTCCTTGGGGCAATTCTCTCTTCGAATCGGGCGTGACTTGGAACGGACGGTCGTATCCGCAGCCGCATTGGTTTTTGACGGCCAAGAACGATACTCGGGTGATCATTTTGGACACCCAAACCGGTCCTCCGTATCACATCATTGACTATGTGCAGTTAAGTGGACCCAATACCAACATCGATTTAACTTCACAAATCATTGCCAACTTTGACACGACCCCCGGCCCCAGCGGCAGCGACTTCTGGAACACAAATATTCAAAATAATCTGCCCATTGGGTTGATCAGTCAGATTGGCGTGTCGCTTGGGAGTTATCCACCGGCAGTAGGCTATGGCGCTTGGGCTGCAGGGAGTGACACCCAGCGGGAAAATGAAATAGACGGTTTCCGCGCATTTTTTAATTACAGCCTGCTTCATCCTAACAATCTTGGTGAATCAGAGGCAGTTGCCGAGGCTAGGATGACCAACAACATACAAGTACCCTATACGCCGACAGCGGCGCTCGTACAAGAGGTTGATTGGCAGGTCAACGATCCGCTGGTCCATTATATGGCTGACGATTTGCAGGGTGCTCCTCGTAATGGTCGTATACTGCCGATTTTGCCTAACCAACCAAGCGGTGATTGGCCCAGCATTCTCGGCGCACTGAATGACCGCTACAGTCCGTGGGGCGGTCATCAGCCCATTAACACAAATGCTCCGGATCCAAATGCTATAAATGCGTACAATCTCGCCCTGAAAGATCCGTTGGTCTATTCGTCGGACGACTGGGATTTTCCGACGTATAAATTCCCGAGCGTCGGCTGGCTGGGCCGCGTCCACCGCGGCACGCCTTGGCAGACGGTTTATCTCAAGTCGCCGGACATTCTCCAGCAAACCCAGGTCAGTGGTGTCACTACCAACTACATCGGCACCAATTCCTGGCTGACCTGGACCGGGAATGGTAATTCCATTGACGCGGCCAACGCCGCACCGGCCCAGGACCGGCTGTTGTTTGATGTTTTCTCCACGGCCCTCAACGACAATGCCACGCGCGGCCAGCTCTCGGTGAATGTGGATGCCGGAAATCCCTCGCCCCAGGCCGGCTTGGCCGCGTGGTCGGCCTTGTTCAGCGGTGTCCTCGTGCTTTCCAACAATGCCGTGGACGCGGCGGTTAACCCGGCGGTTGTTGCTGCGCAACACAACGGCTCGCTCCAGGATTTTACGCCGTTTCCGATCAATCCCGCTGGCTCGGCGGGGTCGAATTCGCCCATGGGGCGATTAGTGGCGGGCATCAATCAGACACGGACCAAATTTGTCAATCCGGACGGATTGACCGGGTCGTTTGAGCATGTCGGCGATGTTCTGGCCGTTCCCCAAATGGCCTGGCAGTCGCCGTTCCTGAACTGGAGCGACATCGTACAACAGGAAAACGGCATCAGCGACGAGTTGTATGAGTGGTTGCCAGAGCAGGTGATGTCGCTGTTGCGTGTCAGTGACACGCCGAGTTATGTGATTTACAGCTACGGCCAGGCATTGAAACCCGCCCCCAACGGCATTTACACCGGCGGCGGGGCGTTTTTCGGCATGGTCACCAATTATCAGGTGGTGGCGGAGGCCGCCACCCGCGCCGTGGTGCGCTTCAACGGCACCCGGGTGGACGTGCTGAGCAACGACGTTGAGAACGGCAGCTGGATTGTGGTGCCGTCGACGACGAACAACACGGCGGTGATTGAACAGTTTAATGTTTTGCCATCGAACTAAGAATGAAGGCTGAAAAAAGCAGGTTAAACCACGGATGGACACCGATGCACACGGATAAGACCGTTGCGGCATTTGAATCTGTGTTTATCCGTACTACTATCCGTAAAAGTTTTGTTTCTCTGAGCGAATTTTTCACCACAGAGAACGCAAAGATCACAAAGATAAGAAGTTACATTTCTCTGCGTTCTTTGCTTTCTTTGCGGTTGCATATTTGGTTGTGGCGTCAGCCGCGCCAGGTCCATCCGTGGTTGAAGCTTTCGGATTCTCTTTTCGCTTTGCGGAAAACTGTGTACAATACTAACTGACGAGAAGGCCGTTTATGCGTACGCGATTATGGGCTTTGGGGTTGTTGTGCCTGCTGTGCGGGGTGGGGGCGTGGTTCCTTTGGCACCACGGCAACCGTTCGCCAGCGCAGAAGCAAAACGTCGCTCCCACGGTGGCCGCAACCCGCTCCGTTCCGGCCGCGCCGGTGGTTGCAAGCCGGGGAATGGTCAGCACCAACCCGGCGCAAATCAGCCTGGCGGAGTGGAACACCAACCGGTACGCCGGGCGGTTGAGCAATACGACCAGGACCATCGGCCAGTTGGTGGACGACCGCCATGCCATATTGCTGGCGAACGCGTTGATTGACACGAGCCTGCCGCTCAATTTTGTTTTCCCCAAAAACCTGCAACCGCAGGCCGACCCCGGCGCTTACATCGTCCAGGCACGCGGGCCGATTGACAATGCTTTCCGGGCCATGCTCGCCCAGGCGGGCGCAACGGTCATTGCCTATATTCCCAATGACGCCTATCTGGTGCGCGCCTCGGCGAGCGTGGCCGGCCTGTTGGGCGGCAACCCGCAGACGCAGGCGGTTGTTCCCTACGAGCCGTATTACAAAATCCAGTCGCCCCTGCTTCCGCAGGCAGTCAGGCAGACGGATTTGCCGGATAAGACGATACTGAATCTCGGATTGTTCGCCGACGACGCGCCGGCCACGACGCAGCAGATTGAAAAACTTGGCGGGCAGGTGGTGGGACGCGACCAGTCACCTTTCGGCCCCATCGTCCGCGTCATTCCGCCGAGGAATTGGACGACCCTGGCCACCCTGTCCGGGGTCCAAATCGTGGAACCGTACCATCCGCGTGCCGTCGCGACCGACCTGTCACGCGCGACCGTGGGTGTGGCTCCCGACAGCCTCACCCAGACAAATTATCTCAACTTAACCGGCTCGAATGTTCTGGTAGAAGTGAACGACACCGGCATTGACGCACTACATCCTGATTTAACCGCCAGTGCTCAGTACGGCCGTGCTGTTGGCGTCATCGGTGACGCGCCGCAAAGCCTGGTGGACACCAACGGTCATGGCACGCACGTGGCGGGCATCATTGCCGGTGACGGAACGGAATCCACGACCGTGACCAACGCACCGGGTTCCACATTGTTTAACGGCGCGGGGACGAATTTTCAATTTCGCGGCATGGCGCCGGGGGCCACGTTGTATTCGGTGGGCGGCATTCAAGGCGGCTCGGACACCAATATCATTTCCGACCAGTATTTCCAGGAGGTGCCGGCGCTGACCAACGCGCTGATTTCCAACAACAGTTGGGTCTATGAAGGCGTCAGTGCGTACGATTTGGCGGCGGCCAGTTATGACGCGGCGGTGCGCGATGCCTTGCCCTTCGTGACCGGTTCGCAACCGGTATTGTTTGTGTTTGCCGCCGGCAACGCCGGCAACGGCGGCGACGACAGCGATTTCGGCGGCGGCATCGCCGATTCGATCGAATCACCCGCCACGGCCAAGGATGTGATCACGGTCGGCGCCCTGCAGGAGCAACGCAACATCACCAACGTGGTCACGACGATTATGGCCAACGCCGATGGCACGCTCAGCACCAACACCAGCCAGCCATGGAAACTGGAGACTTCCACCAGCTATCGGGTGGCGGGATTTTCGAGCCGCGGCAATGTGGGCATCGGCCTCGAAGGCACTTTCGGCCGGTACAAGCCGGACGTGGTCGCGCCGGGTACGTTCATCATTTCCACGCGGTCCGAGCAATGGGACATCGGCACGTATTTCTACCAAAGCCCGACGAATGATCAGATCCAGACGTTCAGCGGTATCGTCGTCCAGCCGGGTTCGACCTTTTCCAGTCCCTTTCCCAGCGCGCCCACCAACACGGTGCAGTTGGTCATTGATGTTTTTCCGAACGCGCAATCGCCGTTTCCCTTCCCCAATTTGCCGATCTATGTGGGCTTGTTTACTTCTCCCACCTTTTACGATTTCGTCGGCGCCAATGACCCTCTGTTCATTCCCGGCGACCCCAATGCTCCGGCCGGATATCTCCAGCAAATCTTCAACTCGGAAGGTTTCCTTGGGGCTTTCAATTATGCCGTCAGCAACAATACGGCGAACCCGATCAGTTTTGACGTATTAACCGACGTCATCACGACCAACAGCACCGGAGATTTCTTCCTGGTATTGAGCAATCTGAACCTGGACATTGGCAAACCCAATCCCGCCAGCACCGGGCCGGGTCCGTATTACCGCTACGAAACCGGCACCAGCATGGCCACGCCGGCCGTATCGGGCACGCTGGCCTTGATGCAGGAATTTTATGCCAGTGCCTATGGCCCCCTGCCGAGCCCGGCAATGCTCAAGGCAATGCTCGTCAACGGCGCGCGGGCGACGGGCTTTTACAATTTCCAGGCCCAAAACACGATTAATTACGAAGGCTGGGGATTGATCAATCTGCCGGATTCACTGGCGCCGGGGATTACCAATCAGCTCAACGTGGCCTGTACCACTTACATTCAGGACCAGAATCCGACCAACGCGCTGGCCACCGGCGACAGCCAGACTTACTTTGTCGCCACGACCAACGCCTTGCCGCTGCGCGTGACGCTGGCGTGGACGGACCCGCCCGGCGACCCCGCCGCCGCCATCAAACTCGTGAACAACCTGGTCCTGGTCGTCACCAACTACAGCAATCCGACCAATCCGATTGTTTATTACGGCAATGATTTCCCGGCCTCCAGCACCGTCAATTCCCCGCACGCCACCAACACGCCGCCGACTTTTGATTCCATCAACAATGTGCAGAACGTTTATCTGCCGCTGGGCGCCGGCACGAATTTCTCCGTCACGGTCATGGGTTACCGGGTCAACGTCAACGCGGTCACGGCGCAAACGAACAACGTGGTGCAGGATTACGCGCTGGTGATTTCCTGCGGCAGCGGCGAGGCCACCAACGTGATGACGGTGACCGCCACGCCGCCGTCGTTGGTTTCCAATCCCACGGGCGACCAGCTGATCACTTATATTGCAGGAAACAACCAGGTGTTGCTGAATCAATTCGTCGGCGCCAACTCGCCGTTATTGGGCACGAATACGATTCCGTTTACCCCGGCCGCTCCGGAAGGGTTCGGGCCGAACGGCTGGCAGGTGACCGTCGGCATGACCAACCAGTGGCATTTCTACGTCATCACCAATACGTTCGGATTTTCCAACGCGGCGTTTGTCACGTTCAATCCCAATGCGCCTGAGCCGGACACGCTGGCTGTCCCCCGGATGGGCGTTTTCGGCGGCACCACGGAGAATGCCTCGCGGGACGCGGACATTGACCTCTACGTGACCACCGATCCGTCGATTACGAACCTGAATCCGGCGGCGATTGCCAATTGTGTCCTCGGCACCCAGGTCGGGGCGCCCGTTGGCCTCAATTTTGCCGGGGCGTCGTTGGGGCGCGGCACCACGGAATTTGTCGTGGACACCAATTCCCAGTCGAGGATCCCGAACGTTTATTACATCGGTGTGAAATCGGAGGACCAGATGGCGGCCGAATACGGCTTCATTTCCATTTTCAGTCAGACACCGTTCAGCCAGATGGAGAACGGCAACCAGGTGGTGAACGGCCTGCCGATACCGGTGAACATTCCCGACGGCAGTCCGTCCCTGCCGGGCAAGGAATACGTCTTCGGCATCGCCATCTATCCGATGGAGGTGGGAGAGGTCACCGTGTCCAATTACATCTGGCACCAGAATTTCGGCGACCTGATCGGCTCGCTGACGCTCAATGGTTCCCATCCCGATGTCTTGAACAACCACGATTCGTTTGGCAACCCGCCCGGACCTTATTCGCTGCCTTACGACGACAGCGTCGGCAGCGCGATGCCGGGTACGCGTCCGTCCGACGGACCGGGGAATTTGAACAGTTACATCGGCCTGGAAGGCCTGGGCGTGTGGATGTTGACGGAGGTGGACGATTCACTGACGCAAACCGGCTCGGTGTACAGTTACAACCTGCTGATTCAGCCGCACAAGGATCTGACACATGGTATAACCGTAACTGTCCCGCCAAACAGTTTCCTGCAGGTTGGTTTTGTGGACGTGCCGCCCGGTGCGACCAATTTGACCGTTATTGCTACAAATCTCACCGGTGCCCTACCGCCGCTCCAGTTATATGTCAAATTCGGCTCGCAACCGACAACCAACAGCTTTGACGGGATGGCGATCATCAACAATCCCGGTCCGGCCGGACCGGGCGGTTCTGTTTCCCTCGGACCGCCTTTGGTCTCGGGAAGATATTTCGTCGGTATCTTTAACCCGAGCATAACCGCGCAGACCGTGGACATCTGGGCGATCATTGGCCTGCCGCTTGTGCCCGCGCAGACGATTTACAATTCCACGGACACGCCCATCCCGATTCTGGATGACGCCGTGACGACCGATTCCATTTTTGTGCCGGATAACGCGACCATTTCGGGGATGGACGTGGCCATAGCGGTGGCGCATCCGCGGATTTCGGACCTGGTGTTCCATTTGATCAGTCCCGACGGAACGCGGTTGTTGCTGATGGAAAACCGCGGGGCCACCGATCCCAACGGCGCAGGCGGCATCACCACCGTCACCACCAATACTGCACTGACCAGCAGCTTTGAAGGAGTGACCGGAGACTTTGTTACCGGACAATCCGTGGGTGGTTGGGACGTAACGGCCAATCAGGTCAGCGTTCAGACCGACCCGGCCAAAGCGTATCCGGGCACTACCAATTTGCTTGCGCTGGCCAATGGCACGCTTTCCGCCACCCTGGCGACGGTGCCGGGGGCGACTTACACCTTGAAGTTTGCCTATCGCGGGCCGGCTATCGGTGGCTGGTGGCGCGGAGAAAGCAACGCATTGGACAGCGTTTACGGCAGCACTGGCACGTTGGAGAACGGGACCGGTTTCACGAATGGTGAGGTGGCAAGTGCGTTCAATTTGAACGGCGTTAACAACTTTGTGCTCGTCAATCCGACGTTTCCGGTTGGACAGGCAAACGGGTTTACGATTGAGGGCTGGATTAATCCCACAATCTTAACAAGACCGGTGCTCATAGCTGAATACGAAAGAGCTTTGGGAACTTTCAGTGGTTCAGATGTGGGTGTCCAATTTGGGTTCAGTTCGCTGGCTCCGGGAAATTATGATGTCAATATAAAGAGTGGACCGCTAACCGATCATATATTTTATTCCCTTCCCGGAGTGGTCACCACCAACGGCTGGCAACACGTGGCATTGTCTTATAACACGGCGTTGGGCGTGGCGGCTTTGTATCATAACGGTCTCATGGTGATGCAGACTAACTTGGGAAGTTTCACACCATTAATGACTTATCCCAACCTTTTGTTTGGTGCTCGGACGACGTTTAACTCGGTGGCCAGCCCTAATGCCGTGTTTGCAGGGGGAATGGATGAGATGAGTATCTACGACCGGGCGTTGTCCGACTCTGAAATCCAGGCTGTTTACCAGAATGGCATGGCCGGCAAATTTGATCCCACCGAATATCCTGCATCTCCGCCCCTGTCCCTGGCCGAGGCGCAGGTCAGCCTCAATGGGGTTACGACCAACATCTTCGGCAACAACACCACCTGGCAGACTTATACGGTTTTGTTTAAAGCCACCGGCAGCAGCACGCCTTTGCAGATTCAAGGCATTGAGCCGGGCATGTTGCTGGACGCCGCGAGTGTGGTGTCCGTGCAGACCAATTACAATTACCTGGTGTTTACCGAGAACACGAACCTGACCACCACGCCCATCAAATTCGCCGTGCCGCCGTTTTCGGGAACTTCCGGCAATTCGACAAGCAATTCATTAAACGTGTGGCATAACTCTTTTGAAAACAGCCCGTCCACGTACAATTTATACCCGGCTGGAACTTATTTTTGTGACGGCTGGCATGTGGATTCCGCGGATGTTGAAGTCTTTACCAACACACAATACGGGGCCGGCACCATAGCCTACGAAGGAAACTATATGTTGGATTTGAACGGCAGTCGGCCCGGAGCAATTTCCACCAACATTCCTACGACAGTGGGCAAAACCTATACACTCAGCTTTGCCTTTACCCCCAACCCTTCCAGCCCCGGTCCTCCGGTCGCCCAGGTTCTGATCAACGGCAACCCATTGGCTTCCGTCACTGCCACCAGTACGTCGAACAGCTGGCTAAATGGTCTCTGGTGGCAAACAACCTCGTTTGTCTTTACCGCGACGGCTCCTTTGACCACGTTGACGTTTCAGGCTCAAACTCCTTCCGCCAGCGGTGTACTTTTGGATGCGGTAAATGTAGCGGCCGCTCAAAACTCTTTCTATCTGCCCGAGCAATCGCTGGACACGTTTGACGGATTGGACGCCTTGGGCACGTGGACGCTGGAAGTCCAGGACGATCGTGTTGGCGCTACCAATCCGGCGCCGTTGCTCCTGAGCTGGCAGTTGCGGTTCAATTATGTGACCGTCGGCAGCAATATCTTCAACCCGAATCCTCTGACTCTGCCGGCACTTCCCGAACAAATCGCCATCGCCGGCCAGTTGTTTACCGTGACGAATGCTGCCTCGGGCGGAACCATGCCTTATACCTACACGTTGACCAGCACGGTGACCAACGGCCCGATACCGGCCATTGACACCAACGGCGTCATCACCTGGACGCCCACGACCAATCAGGCGCCCGCGGTCTATACCTTCACCAACGTTGTCACCGACGCAAATCTGTTGACGGCGACGGACATTTTCCAGGTCCTGGTGGTCTTTACCAACGGTCTACCGGCCTTCCCCGGTGCGGGCGGCCCGGGCGGCCCGGCCATTGGCGGCCGCGGCGGCGACGTTTATCACGTCATCAACGTGAACGACGGCGGACCGGGCAGCTTGCGCTACGGCATCACCAATACCTTCGGCAGCCGCACCATCGTCTTTGATGTTTCCGGCACCATCAACCTGCTTTCGGACCTTAAGATCAACGATCCCTATCTCACCATCGCCGGCCAGACAGCGCCGGGTGACGGCATCACTATTCAGGGATACACGACCTCAGTCCAGGACACCCACGACGTCGTGGTGCGTTTCCTGCGCTGCCGTCCGGGCGACATCAACAGTCCACTCTTCCAGGACGATTCGTTCCATTTCGTTGGCGTCACCAATTCCATTGCTGACCATATCTCAGCGGCCTGGAGCATTGATGAGGCCTTGTCCACGACGCATTCCACCAACATCAGTGTGCAGTGGTCCGTCATCGCCCAACCGCTCAACCGTTCGGCCCATTACATGGACAGCGGCGCCCCCGGATTCCAGGCTCATGGCTATGGCTCGCTGCTGCGATACGGCTCCGGTGCGGTGGGCTATTACCACAACCTTTACGCGGACAACTACAGCCGCAACCCGCGTCCGGGTGATGACATCCAACTCGATTTCATTAATAACGTGGTGTGCAACTGGGGCATTTTCGCCGGCTACAACGAGGACGACTCGGCCAACAACCCGGGCGGCTACACCAATTTCCTCAATTATGTCGGCAATTATTTCATCGCCGGCAGCAACACCACGGCCAATCCCAACATCGCTTTCCAGGCCAACGTCCCCAATGCTGCGGACACGCAGATTTATCAGGGTACGAACTTCATAGACAATAATGCCAATACGAACCTGCTCAACGGCACCGATACCGGCTGGGGTATGTTCAACGGCGCGTTTACACAATTGGCCGCTCCGACGCCACTGCCGGGAATTCCCATCACCTATACCAACCCGCCGCAATCTTATGAGCAGGTACTGGCTTTTGCGGGTGACACGGTGGCGGGCGCCTCGGCGGCCGGCACGTACTTGTTGCGCGACTCGGTGGACACCAACATCGTCACCGGCGTCCGTAACAAGAGCGGCCGGATCGTTGACTTCATCAGCTCAAACCGTTTTTCGGGCGTTTACCTCATCACCAATTCCGAGGCCACTTATTCCGGCTACACGGGCGCCGGGACGTATTGGCAGTCCCAGGGAGTCTCGAACCTCGTCGGGGTTAATCCCTGGCCGGTCCTCGATTCCGCGCCGCAAGCGCTGGACGGCGATGGAGATGGCATACCCGATTACTGGGAAATTACACTGGCGGCGCTGGGAGAAACCAGCATGGATCCGGCCCTGCCTAACAATAATCACCTGAACCCCGATGGCTACACGGATTTGGAACATTACATCAATTGGCTGGCTGCGCCGCATGCCTTGACCGTTTCGAACACGCCGGTGGATGTGGATCTTTATGCAATTGTCGGCCGGACCGGCAACTGGGGCTTCGGTGTGACCAACGGCACCAACGGTACCGTGAGCCTGGGGATAGACCGCCACACGGCCACGTTCATGCCTACGAACGGCTTCTTCGGTTTTGCCTCGTTCGGTTTCAGCGCCACCAATCTGGTCACCAGCAATCATTTTGACGTGACGGTCAGCGTGATGGTCAGCATCACGAACATCACCTATAGTTCGGTGCTGCTCACAAGTGCTAAATCAGCGTCGAACTCGGCGACGAACACGGTGCCCGCCAACAGCGTCTTCTATTACCTCGTCAAGGTGCCCACGAATGCGCTGTTTGCGACGAACCGGCTGTTGTTCGCCAGCGGGCCGGTGAACCTGTTGTTTAGCGGAGTTGGTTTCCCGACCGGAACCAACATCGGCGACTACACGTTGCTGTCCTCCTCGACCGGCGGCAGTTCCGCGTTGAGCACCACCTCGGTACCGACCAATATTGTTCAGGGCGGGACCTATTATCTCGGCGTGCAAAACACGGGCGGGACCGCTGTGAACTTCGGGGTGGAGGTGGATTTCACCCTGTTATCGGTCATCACCAACATAAGCGGTCCCACCATCACGCAGACGAACATCAACGGGACCAACGGCTTCCTGGTACAGTGGAGCGGCCCGACCAACTATCAATACACCATCCAATGGAAGACCAATCTCGTGCCGGTGGTTCCGTGGAACTCGGTCGTGAACCCGGTCATCAATGTCACCTACATCCCGCCCTTCGGGCATTATTCCTGGTTTGACGACGGCTCGCTCACGGGGGGATGGCCGTCCGCCAAATTCTACCGGATACTGGCCAATTTCATTGCCGCACCGATTACAAATTCGGCGCCCATCACCAATGTCGTGGTGTCCGGGACCATAGCGCCGTTGACGGTGAGCGTGCCGACCGGCGCCATGGCGGCGACCAATCTGCTGCTCTTCGCCAGCGGGCCGGTGGACGTATGGTTCAACCAGGCCACCCAGCCCACCGGCAACACCAATGCGGGTGACGTGCTGATGTTGTCCAACGTGACCAGCGGCACCTTTGTGCTCACGGCCAGTTCCGTGCCGCCGCTCGTGCCGGGCGCAAATTATTATCTCGGCGTGCAAAGTCTGGGCACCAGCAACGTAGTGTTTTCCTTCCAGGTGAATTTTGCTTACGCGTCCACCAATCCGCCGTCCATCTCCAGCATCACGGTCACGAACATCAACGGGACCAATGCCGTCCTGTTAAAATGGGTCGCGCCGACGAATTATCAGTTCCAGGTGGAATGGGCGACGAACCTCGCGCCGGCGATAGCGTGGCACACCGTCCCCAATGTCGTCCTGACGTGGTCGGGTGTCCTGTCGCCCACCAACGCGGCGGATGGCATCTTCCAGTATCTGGATGACGGCTCGCAGACGGGCGGGTGGGGGCCGCTGAAATTCTACCGGCTCGTCGAATATCCCTATGCGACGCCCATTCCGCAGACGTTGACCATCATCAACACCGCGATCATTGGCAGTGCCGTCCGGTTCCAGTGGGTGGCGCCGACGAATTACCAGTATGCGGTGCTCTGGACGACGAACCTCGGATTGCCGCTGGCGAGCTGGACCGTCCTGGCCAATCCCGTGCTGGGCTTGAGCAACGGCGTGTATACCTTTACCGACACCAACCAGACCGGCCCGGCCACCGCCCCGAAATTCTTCCGGCTCCTCGAGCATTAGCGGGGTGATGGGGAGGGAAAGTCCCGCTTTGCGGGATTACTTCCCTATTTTGGGCATTGCGGCCGCTGCGACGGCGCGGCGAGAACAATTCCATTCATTTATAGTTAATTGTTTTTGTCCTAAAGCCATCCGTTCTGGACAACCTCCTTCGTGCAACTTTTACCAGGCTTCGGCGCGGATTCACATTCTTCCGCGATTGGTGTGAGGTCCACTCTTCAGTTGGGTTCGATTTGTTCAAGCTTGACAAGCAGGCGATTTTTCATGTAACCTTCAAGGCGTTCACTTCGGCTTAACAAGCTATAATCAACGGTAAACTTCAGGAATTCATTATGAAAACAAACTTATCCATATCAATTGCAACTTTGCTGGCTTTAAGCGTCCCCGGTATAATCACGGCCCAAAACGTGTATGTAGCGGATTACAACAGCGGCAATATTTATGCGTTTACGTCGGGCGGAGTACAAAGCACGTTTGCCTCCGGGTTGAATGGCCCGGCTGGATTGGCCTTTAACAACGCGGGCGACTTATTCGAGTCAGATTACGGTAGCGGTAATATTTATGAATTTACGCCAGGGGGAGTGCGAAGCACGTTTGCCTCCGGGTTGAATGCGCCTCGTGGGCTTGCCTTTAACAGTGCCGGCGATCTGTTTGTGGCAAACTACGGCAATGGCTCCATCACTGAAATTACGCCAGGTGGAATGCAAAGCACCTTTTCCTCAGGCTTTAATGGCTTGGCTGGTCTGGCCTTTAGCAGCTCCGGCGATTTGTTTGCGGCGACTGTCGGTGGGAACGGTGTTTATAAAATCACGCCGGGCGGAACGCAAAGCATCTTCGCCGCCGGATTGTATTCTGTCGGGTTGACCTTTACCAGTTCAGGTGATCTTTTGGTAGGGGATGACAATTTCAACAGCAATATCTACGAATTCACGCCAGGCGGAACACAAAGCACCTTCGCTTCTGGTATGAATCAGCCTGTTGGTCTGGCCTTCGATGCCACGGGCGATCTCTTCGTGCTGAACTTCAACAACGCCAACGGCTACATCACGGAAATTAAACCGGGGGGAGCACAAAGTACCTTTGCTTCCGGGTTGAATGGTCCTCTCGGATTGGCCGTCCAACCCGTACCTGAACCTTCAGCTTGGGCGATGCTTGGAATGGGCACCTTCGTGCTGTTCGGCTTGCGCCGTCGGGGATAAGGCGATTGCCAACCCGCGGCTGCGGCGACACTCCGGCTTTCTCTTGTAACAGGCCTTCAACTTTGAAGGCCTGTGTTATGGTTTCCATGCTCTGCGGTACTCGCAGATTTTGTGGATCTCCATCCAATGAAAAACTTATGGCTTCCTGGAAACGTTGAAAAGGAAAGCACGCTGGAGGACGTTACCCGGCTTCGAATCAGGGCCCGAATGGGTTTGCTTTCTGGATTAATTTCTGTCATGAATGAACTTCAAATTGACGATCCGTATTGGCAACGTTGTCGTACCAATAAAATGCGCTTTCGTTTGTTTCATCCCGGGATGACTTCCCATTTATGACATACGAACTGAAAATTGCCCTGAAGACCATCAGACAGGAAGGTTTCGGCTCCTTGTTCCGGAAATTTCTGCAATACATCGGCCAATTATTCCGGGCCGTTTGTTTCCTCGGCCTGCGGATACCCAAAGGCGGTTCCCCGGAGGGGGTGGTGGATTTCAGTTTCAAGGCGGCCGGCGGATTGATTTGTCCCGGGCAAATCCGATCCGAATATGTGCGATTGGCAACGCTCGTTCAGGAAAGAAAACCGCAGGTCATTGTGGAAATCGGCACCGCCAATGGAGGTACTTTGGTTGCCTGGTGCGCTTTGGCTCAACCCGAAGCCGTGATTGTCAGCATTGATCTCCCAGGCGGTATTCACGGCGGCGGGTATGCGTATTGGCGGTCGTTCATTTACCAGCGGTTCACCCGACCGGGGCAGTCGTTGCATTTATTGCGCGCCGATTCACATCTCGCCGGCACCTGCGAACAGCTAAAGGCCATTCTTCCGCCACAAGGCGTTGATTTCCTGTTTATTGATGGTGACCACACCTATGAAGGTGTCAAAGCGGACTTTGAAATGTATTCGCCCCTGGTCCGGCCCGGCGGGTTCGTCGCCTTGCACGACATTTGCGTGCATCCGCCGGAAATGGGCTGCCATGTGGATAAATTCTGGCGGGAGCTTCAACAAAAGTACAAGACCTTGGAGATGATTGAGAATCCGAATCAAGGAGGGTTTGGAATTGGGGTCGTCTTTCTCAATCCAGAATAGAAAAGTATTGGCACGCCGGTCCGTGGTTCCGTTCAAAACCATTCTGATTTGTCATCGAGGAGCGGGCCAGTTTTGAAGACCCTGACCAACTGCTGCGCCAGTTGCCCGGACGCGTCGCCGCCGGATCCCTATCAATGAAGATGCCTTAGCTTGTCGTGGCTGATGATTAAGCTTGACAGTTCATGAGTTATTAATTAGATAAATTACTTCGAGTCATATCGACATAACACGGACAACAACAAACTGAAGGAGTTCATCATGAAAAGAAATCTATTCATATCACTTGCGGGTATTTTAGCCCTGAACATCATCAATGTAGTCAGCGCACAAAACGTATTTGTGCCGGATTACTCTGCGAACACAATTGGTGAAATTAGTGCAGGCGGCGTGCAAAGCACCTTTGCCTCCGGATTGAATAATCCATACGGGGTAGCTTTTAATAGCGCCGGAAATCTCTTCGTATCGGATGACGGCAGCGGCAACATCTATGAATTTACACCTGGCGGGGTTAGAAGCACATTTACCACCGTGCCGTTTTACGCGCATGGGCTGGCTTTTAACAGCGCAGGCGACCTGTATGTGACGGATTTCGTCGGCGGCAACATTTACGAATATTCTCCGAGTGGCGTGCAAAGCACCTTTGCTTCCGGCTTGTCAGATCCAAATCGAATGGCCTTTGACAGCGCGGGCAACCTGTTCGTGGTTGATTACGGTAGCGGCAGCATTACTAAAATCACGCCAACTGGAGCGCAGAGCACTTTTGCCTCTGGTATATCATACGCGAATGGAGTGGCTGTCAATAGCTCGGGCAACGTGTTTGTGTCCGATGGCAGTGGGGACATTCTCGAATACACGCCAGGTGGCGTGCAAAGCACCTTTGCCACCGGGTTGGACAATGCTGGGGGGATGGAATTCAGCCCTGCGGGCAATCTATACGTGGCCGATGGCAGCGGAAACATTTATGAATTTACTCCCGCCGGAGCCAGAACCACCATTGGCAGCGGGTTCCAGGCGCCTCAAGATGTTGCTCTGCAGATGGTGCCTGAACCCTCGGTGTTCGGTTTTTTGGCTATCGGTCTTGTCGCACTCGTTGCGCGCCGTCGCTGAGGTCTGTTTTCATTCGACGTCTTGTTGCCGTATCGGAATGCGGCAACAAGCCTCGAGGCCTATTGACTTTGACCTGCCGCTGGAACCGTGAAACCAAAAGGCGATAAGTGACGTGCCCCCACTACCCATCGCCGGCTTGCCTCGGCCGGTTCGTTGCCGTAAATTTCGAGCCTTGGGTTTTCCAACCAAGCGACGTCCATGGCCCAGTTAAACGATAATTATCTCAAGCTCAAAGCCGGCTATCTGTTCCCGGAAATCGGCCGGCGGGTAAAGGTTTTTTGCGACGCCAACCCGGAAGCGGCGCAACGCCTCATTCGCTGCGGCATCGGCGACGTGACCGAGCCGCTGCCGTCCGCCGCCATTGCCGCCCTGCACCGGGCCGTGGACGAGATGGCCGGGCGCGAGACGTTTCACGGCTACGGCCCGGAGCAGGGCTATGAATGGTTGCGCGCCGCCATTGCGCAACACGATTTCCGCAGCCGCGGCTGCGAGGTGGCCGACGATGAAATCTTCGTCAGCGACGGCACCAAATGCGACACCGGCAACATCCTCGACATCTTCGGCCACAAAAATAAAATCGCCATCAGCGACCCGGTTTATCCGGTTTATGTGGACACGAACGTGATGGCCGGCCACACCGGCGAGGCCAATGCCGCGGGCGCTTACGCGAAGCTCGTTTATCTGCCGTGCAAACCGGGCAACGGTTTCATTCCCGAACCGCCGAAGCGGCACGTGGATGTGGTTTATCTCTGCTCGCCGAACAATCCGACCGGGGCGGCGGCCAACCGTCCGCAGCTTGAGGCGTGGGTGAAGTATGCGCTCGAACACAAAGCCATCATCCTGTTTGACGCGGCTTACGAGGCGTATATCAGCGACCCGGCGCTGCCGCATTCGATTTACGAGATCCCCGGCGCGCGCGACTGCGCCATCGAGTTCCGCAGCTATTCCAAAAATGGCGGATTCACCGGCGTGCGCTGCGCGTTCACCGTGGTGCCGAAGCCCCTGCGGGCGGCCACCCGGACCGGCGAAATGCAACCGCTCCATCCCTTGTGGCTGCGGCGCGCGACGACCAAGTTCAACGGCGTGAGTTACATCGTCCAACGCGGCGCGGAGGCGCTGTACTCGCCGGACGGCCAGGCGCAGGTGCGTGCGCTCATTGAACATTATCTCGGCAACGCGAAAGTGCTGCGCGAAGGCACAAAAAAGGCCGGCCTGAAGGTTTTCGGCGGCCTGAATGCGCCGTATCTCTGGGTGAAGGCGCCCAAAGGCGTCACCAGCTGGCAGGCGTTCGACAAGATTCTCGGCGAAGCCAACGTGGTCATCACGCCCGGCAGCGGGTTTGGCTCGAAAGGCGAAGGTTATTTCCGCATCAGCGCCTTCAACAGCCGTGCCAATGCCGAGGAAGTCGCCCGCCGGTTGCAGGCCTTGAGGTGGTGAAAGCGGGCCAGGCTCAACTCCCTGACGCCGTGAACTGCAATTTGTGAACATTATTCTTTGGCTGACGTCAGGCCTGATTCTCGCCCGGCTGGCGGCGGAACTCTGGCTGGCCGCAGTCAATCGCCGCCACGTGCTCGCGCACGCCGGCGAAATTCCTCCGGCGTTTCGCGGCAGCATTGACGAATCAGCCTACCAAAAATCCGTCAGCTACACGCTGGCCAGGGGCCGGTTTGGAGACATTGAAGAAATCTGGTCCACCGCCATTTTGTTGATCGTTTTGTTCAGTGGCATTCTGCCATGGGCGTTACAACTGTTCGCCCACGGACCGGGCCCGTCGGCGTGGGCGATGGCGGCGTTTTTATTCACGGCCGGTTTTGCCATGACGCTGCCCGGTTTGCCTTTCGACTGGTTCTCGCAATTCCGGCTGGAGGAAAAATTCGGTTTCAACACCGCGACGCCGAAAATCTGGTGGCTGGACCGGTTGAAAGGCGGGCTGCTCGCCGCCGCGCTCGGTTATCCGCTGCTGGTGCTCATTTTGAAAATTGTCGAATGGACGGGAGCGTGGTGGTGGTGGTGGGCATGGGCTGCGCTGCTCGCGTTTCAATTCCTGATGCTGGTGCTGGCGCCGGTTTTGATTCTGCCGCTGTTCAACCAATTCACGCCGTTGCCGGAAGGGAGCCTGCGCGAACGGCTGCTCGGGCTGGCCCAGCGGACCCGGTTCCGTGCCCGGAGCATCCAGTTGATGGATGGCAGCAAACGCTCGCGGCATTCGAACGCGTTCTTTACCGGGTTCGGCCGGTTCCGGAAAATCGTGCTGTTCGACACGCTGATCCAGCAATTGTCCGAGCCGGAACTGGAGGCGGTGCTCGCGCACGAAATCGGTCATTACCGGAAAAAGCACATCCCGAAAATGCTGGCCTTTTCGGCAGCCAGTTCACTGGCCGGGTTCTATCTCATTTCCCTTCTGGCACGGCAGGAAGGGTTTTACCGCGCGTTTGGCTTTCAGCCTTCCGCCTTCAGCCTTCAGCCTTCGGCCATCGCGCCGGCATTGCTGCTGTTTGGCTTGCTGGCGGGCACGGTCACGTTCTGGTTCTCTCCCCTCATTCACTGGTGGTCGCGGCGTTACGAATATCAGGCCGACGCCTTCGCCGCGCGCACGATGAACGAGGCGCAGTCCCTGATTGGCGCATTGCGCAAGCTGAACGAGAAAAATTTGAGCAACCTCACCCCGCACCCGCTCTATAGCGGATTTTACTATTCGCATCCCACCCTGCTGGAACGGGAACAGGCATTGGCGGGCAAAAGCAATTGAAAACCTGATTCGTACGGCATTTGAAGAGTCCGGCTGCATCCGGAGGTGATGCCCTCGCCTGCGATTTAGAGTTACCGCTTACTTTGTCAAATGGGCCTGCGACCGCTGAACTAATGGACTTCCTGCGAACTATTTTTGGTACGACCTTTGCTTAAAACACGGGTATGAGATTCAAAATTCCATTCATGCGCGGCGAGGCATCCGAAAAATCGAAAGTGCCATTTAAAAATGGCGATGTTCGAGACCGGTGGGCGATTCCTTTGACAAAGATTTTGATTGTGGATGATGACGAGGTGATCTTGAAAACTGTAAAGCGCAAGTTGGAAGATGTCGGTTATCGGGTGGCGACGGCGAAGGATGGCGCAGAAGCCATATCCGTCGCACGCATGGAAAAGCCGGATTTGATTCTACTCGACATCACCTTTCCACCGGATGTTGCTGGCATACCGTGGGACGGGTTTCGCCTCATGGAGTGGCTCAACCATGTGAATGGATGGAAGAAGACGCCTATCATCATCATCACCGGGGATCAGGAGATGAAGCAGAAAGAACGAGCATTGGCCGGCGGAGCGGTGGCCTTCTTCCACAAGCCGATCAGCCATGATGACTTGATTAAAGTAATTCATGCGACCCTCACTTCTTCGTCATCCACTTGACCTGAACTCGGCCAGGCACCCTACCACATTTATCAGCTCAACAGGCGCTCACCTCACCGGTTTATCCGGCGGCGAAGTTGACGATATTGCTTGGCGCTGTAAGTGGGTTCTCATCACCGTCCATCGGCACTATGTAATACTGATAGCCTACCGCGTCCGCTGGATCATCGAAGTCAGTGGCCCACGTGCGCAGATCGCCGCGTACCTGAACCCGGTCGTTGAAGACGCCGGGCGCTTCGTTGGCTTGGTGCACAAAGATGTGAAAGCCGTCACAAAGCGGGCCACTGTAGGTCCAATCAAGAGACATCGTTACATTGTTGGCAGTCAGAGCCGGCACAAGGCCCGGAACAGGCCCTCCAGATACTACGTTGCTGAAGGGAGTCATTGGCTGGTCGTCACCGTTAAGCCCGACAAATTTGACCTGCCACCAAACTTCATCCAAACCCAGCACACTGTCGTTCGGAGCGGGAAAGCGGGAAGGTGCCAGCGTACCTTGGGCCGCCCAATCCGAGGCGTAATTGCAGCGTTTCCAAATTTCCCAATTTACTGGCGTTGGTTCCAAGTAGGTCACATTCCAAAGGCTGGAAGTCGAGTCGTAGGTTAATGCTGGAAACAAAAGCGCCAATTGCTGCTGCAGTGCTGTGATTTGCTCCTGTAGGCCGTTAAATTGATTTCGCAATTCTGCGGAAACAATCTGCGCGTGGTCTGCCGGTTTAGTTGGATCGAAAGCCATAAATTATGGGGCGGGCTGCGTTTTTAGTGCAGCCCATTGTCTTCTTATTCAGGTGGTTGGGGCTTCCCCTTAAGGGGCAACCTTCGAAATTGCGCTACTCCATGCGCCCTGACCAGCGGAATTGATTGCACGAATTCGCGCCCACACCCGCGTGCCACTTGCCATATCCGCGACAGTCGTCTTGGATTTCGTCACTGACGGCTTGCTATTCCAACTACTGTTCGTGACGGGATCAGGACTTACATGCACTTCATAGGATTTCGCGCCTTGCGCTGGGTCCCAGTGCAAATCCAATTCACCCGCATTATCGCCCGCAGTGATGGACAGATTTGCCACTTGACTCGGCGGAGCGCTGGGCGTGCGCTGCGCACGCACATCCATGCCGGCGCTCATGATTTTGGATTCATCGCCTGCTGCTGTCAGGTCCACATAAGTTGCCAACTGCGATGCTCCCGCCAACAGCGCTGCAATCGCTGCATCCTTGTCTGCTGTTGCCTGTTTCGACGCAACTTGGGCGTTGTCCGACGCAGTCAATTTCGTCTGCGCCGTGGTGATGAGAGTCCCAAATACCGTCATCGTCGGCGTGGGAGTTGTGAAGGTTTCATTGCCTGTCATGGCAGTTTTGATGTCCGAGCAATGCTGGATGGTCTCCGAGTCGGTCATGCCCCTGAAGTTTAACTTAACTTTCGCCATTTTAGTCCCTTTCGTTGTAGGCGCTATAACATCATCATAGAGCACGCCACTTTCGTAGGTGAGTCCGGGTGTGTCGTAAGATGCCATGAGCGCCCTGGATTGAACTTGCGCTTTCATTTCAACACTATTTCGCGACCCGTCAATCCACCGTTTTTGCTATTTTGAAATTAAAATAACTTCAGCACGGGCTGCTCTTGAATGAAATCCCGCTGCAACCGAAAGGAATGCACGCGCACCGTAAATAAATGCGGTTACACTCAAGAGAAATGTATTCGCAGTCGAATAAAACACACCGGCACCAGAAAGAAGTGCACCCACACCGGCGAAAAGTGCGACTGCACCAATCAAAAATGCACCCACACTGCGAGCGGATGCAGCCCCACTCGGAGAAAATGCGCTCGCAATGCTAAAACATGTAGTTGCACTTTTAATAAATGCACCCGCACTTTTAAAAAGTGCAGTCAAAAGACGTCAAAAACCCTGAAAAAGTACTATTTTTTACAAAAAAGGATTTTTGACATGTTCAATCTGATACCTCAATTTCCCGCCCTGTGCTGAAGTCATTCAACCTTCAAGTTATCTTTAACCAACTTTGTCGCACTCTTTGCGGTGCTTTTTGGCACCGGTCCCTGGTTCTGTGTGTTCGGGTTTAATTCGCGTTCCATCAGGACCAGTGTCTTTGTCGTGACCGACTTCGCGATGCGATGGTGGATAGCCGCACTTGGAAACCTTTAAATCGGTACCGAAGGTCAACGCGGCCTCAATACGGCCACGGACTTCGCAGGGTTTCAGCGGCGGCGCGATGTCTTCGATTTGGATGTTTTCCCTGCCGTGCAGAATGGCGGCTTACACGTTCGCGGTGTATTACCGCGAAGGATTCGAGTGGAAGAAAAGGTTTGTGGCCTTCCCGGTTAAAGCTCCTGCCATGTGATAGGGATGAAACCCCGAGGCGGACCGTAGTTAGCCAAGGATTCGTCGTAATGAAAGTCATAATGGCCATTCAGTGTTACCTGACTAACGATGGCGCTGCCCATAAGGTTGTTGCCGTGGCCACCGCCATTCAATGTCAGGGAAGCGGTGGGGGCGTAGATGGCACCGACAAAATCCGAGGTGCCACTAAGGGTGATGCTGGCAACATTGGGCAAGCCGAAATACAAGAAATTTTGCGGCCGGTTGCCAATGGCTCCTCCGGTGGAGTTGCCGCCCAAGGTCATACTACCCCCAGGGCTGGTGGGATCGTGATATATGACCAACGTGCCTGAGTTAGTCGTGCCGCCGCCTATGGTTACTGTGCTGGGGTTAAAGCTCTGCGTCTGGACATGCAAGGTGACATTTACCCCCGGTGCGACGTAGATAGGATTCGAGTCGTTGACATAGTAGTAGCCGCCGGTGGCAAAAGTGTCTTTGCCGGCGACGACTATCGCAGGAAGCCACGAGATGCCATTGCCATTGGTGTCGGTGGTGGGCAGGACCGGAGGGGGAAACTGGACGTTGTAGTCAGTGTAAATTGTGCCCGAGACCGTGCCACTGCCACCATACGATGCATTCGGCCCCAAATACAGGTTCCCGTCAATAGTGTGATTGCCAATGTTCACCAACCCCTGCTCGCTGGCCACGCTGCCGTTGGTACCGACGTAACCGTTGTAGAGTCCATTATTGCTTTGGTTGGTGCTGTGTGAGTTCCAACTGTCGGAAGAGACGCCGTTGCCGTTCATATTGATGCTATTTACCGATCCCAGTCCGACACTGAACAGCGGCTCGGTCTGGGCAGTAACTTTTACCGAACGAGAAACCTGCTGGCTGGTATCGGGCACGGACGCATAACCCGTTGAGTAAATCGTGGGAATCGTAGCGGCGGCGATCTTGACGGTATAAGACCCGACCGTCAGAGTCCGGTTGGGCACACTTGAGTTGGGCGCGTAATTGGTTCCACTGGATACAACCCAGCCATTGGCGGAGAAATTTTTAGGTGAGGCGTTCATTTGAGCCAGGGCCTCATCCACTCCGGCTTCGGCCATGGTGAGCGCGGTGTTCCACCGTTCCGACCGGACCACTGTCTTTTCTTCCTGGCTGACCAACAGAAGGTAACTGCCAATGGTTATTCCGAGAACAACGACAACACCCAGCGTCATCAACAAAGCGAAGCCCTGTTCGCTTTGCCGCCTCTTTTGATAGAGAATTTTCATAGTCTTATTTCCTTAATTTATTTTGTTACGAAGTACGATTTGCGCTGTTAACACACTTTCCGTGTTCATCGGTGAACCCATGATGTTCCGTGAACATTTCCAGGTCATATTGATCACCTTGCACGAGGCGGCGTTGGTTGCCGGATAGAAAGTAACATTGGTTGAGGTGATATTCGGGGCACGATTGTAGAGCGAGAAAGTCCAGGAATTGCAATTGGTCAAAAGCATCTGCGTGGCTTGTCCGGTTTGAGCCAGCATGAGCGCGGAATTGTTGGTGTAGTAGATGTCAACCAACTGACCGGTGGTGGCATTCGTGAACAACAAATACGGGTTGCTGTTTGTGCGGTAACTGATCAAGGCGCTCGCATCGCGAATTTGCCGACCCAGAACATCCGATCCGTTACGGCTTTGAGAGTCCAACGTCACGTAGTTTCCTATCATGCAAAAAGTGCGCGTCGTGTACATGGAAAGAGCAACGACAGTGGCAATCAAGAGTGAGAGCACCAGTACAGTCACCATCATCTCCACCAGGGTAAAACCGGGGATAAACATCGAGCGGGCCGAATGGCTGGTGTGGCATTTCATTGTTGTACGAACCCCTGGCCATAGATGTAATTCACCAGGCCGTAATAGGCCACCAATGTCTGCATTGACCGATTGTGAACGATGGCATGGGTGCCCAGGTAATTCGTCCAGACGAGATTGATGGTGACGAGGTCAATGTTGGTCTGATATGAGACCGAATTGGGAATACAGTTGGTAGCTGAACCGACGGAAATTCTCCCATAGTAGGTAATGCCGGGAGTACCGTTCGTTGAGCTGAATGTGTAGTAGTAATCTTTGAACGAAGTTGGCAGCGAGGCCAGTTGGCTCCAAGTGCAAAGGCGAACAGCCTCGGTCTTCTGCGCCAGGATTTGTGTGGCTCGCAGGTCTTGGCGGGATGTGTCCAAGATGTTGAGACCGGAACCAAGGCAGGCGAAGAATGCAGCCAGCGCTACTCCCAACAACCCTACAGCCAACACGGCCTCCACCAGGGTAAATGCCGCAATTGCCCTTTGCCTGCGGGTTTGTTTGGAAAAGGTTGTCATGCTTAAAGTGAAATAATCATTTCCATCCTGTTATTAAACAGCAAAGGACATACCATTATTTGGCGCCCTGTCGGCAATGAGGGTTTGAGCAAGTGAGAGAGGCGGCTGGTCATGAGACTGTCCCGGAAATGGACAACTTGTCTTTGCGGGATTCGCAGCGGCAAAACGACTTAGCCGGCAGGTTCAAAATATTGCGGGTTCGGTGGCGATGCTTTGACGAAACTTATTTCCCGCAGGTAGATCGGCGCCAGTTTGTCCGCACTCACAAAATCTTCCCGTCCGGCGGCAAGCCGTCCCAGGGTCATGGCCGACGGGAACACGATTTTCCCCTCTGGCAGCCATCGAGTCACTTCCGGCCCGACCCAGATTCCGCCGGCCCCGGCCTGCGATTGCATTTCGGCCAGAGGCACAATCCGCAGTGGCTGGATTTCCTTCCAACCACCCTGGGAAATTTCATACGACGCCAGATAAAATTCGTTTCGCTGCGCGTCAATCACCACTTGCACCCGGCCAAACATTTTCTCCGCCTGCGCCTGGGCCACCACGCCTTCGGCGCTGCTGATGCCCAGCAATTTCACGCCGCGCGCCAGTTGCCAGCCCTGGGCCATCGCGAGAGCAACGCGGATGCCGGTGTAGGAGCCGGGCCCGAGCCCGACGACGATGACCTCAATTTGTTCGCGTGTTAGATCCGCCCCCGCCAGGGCCTTTCCGATCAGACTGAACGCGCTGGTTCCGCCCGTGCCGGTTTCGATGGCCTCCGCCATTCTGGCGGGAGGACATGGCATTGCCGGTGCCCCGTCTTTTTTGGGCAATGGCGAAACGCTGCCTTTCTTCAGATCCAGCACCGCCACACTGCGTCGGGCCGACGAAAATTCAAGCGCCAGGACCGTCATAAATAATTTTTCGTTCCGTCTCGCCGATGATTTCAATTTTGACGGAAAGCCATTGGGTTTCTGCCTTCTGCCTTCTGTCTTCTGTGTTCAGTTTCTCGGCCCATTCAATGACCGCCACGCCGTCCGGCTGCAAAAATTGCTCCAGCCCCGCGGCGACGATTTGTCCGGGCGTTTCCAGCCGGTACAAGTCCAGATGAAATAAACGCAGCCGGCCGCCGTCATATTCATTTACCAGGGTAAATGTCGGCGAGTGCACTCGCGCCGTGACCCCCAGCCCGCGCGCAATGCCCTTCACCAGTTCCGTTTTGCCTGCGCCCAAATCACCGTACAAGGCAATCACGAGTCCGCGCCCCGCCGTGCGTCCCCATGATTCGCCGAGTGATTGCGTTTCCGCCGGGCTATGCGAAATGAACGTAGCCATGGGTGTTCAGTTTTTGCGCGCCGGATTTATCGCGGAGGGTGATGCCTTTGCCGGCGACCGATTTCCCGATGCAGCTTAATTTCAGTTTCGGAAAATGTTTTTTCCAGGCATCCAGCAGTTTCACCGCGTCGCCGGCCGCCACCGTGAACAATAATTCAAAATCCTCGCCCTCGGACAAGGCGGCGACCAACGGCATTTTCCCGAACGGATTTTTGCGCGCGTTTTCCTTCGCCGCCCGGCTGAGGGGAACAGCGGTTTTCAAAAGCTCCGCGCCGACCCCGCTGGCCTTCAAAAGGTGGCCCAAATCCCCGGCCAAACCGTCGCTCAAATCAATCATCGCATGGACCGGAAAATGTTCCGTCAGCCAGCGCGCCTCGGCCAGCCGCGGTTCAAAATCAAGATGGCGGCCGGCGGAGGAACCGCCGAGTTCGCCGGTCACAAAAATTGCATCGCCGGCTTTCGCTCCCGAACGGAGGGCTTGTTTTCCCCGGCGGACGGTCCCCAGCAGGGCGACGGAAATAAAAATGCGTTCCGGGTTCGAAGTTGTTTCGCCGCCAACGACAGCCACGCCGTGTTTTTTGGCGAGGGCGTTCAGCCCGTCATAAATTGTTTCAACCGTTTCCGGCTTGAAATCTTCAGGCAATCCGATGGTCACCACCGCCGCGGCCGGCGTTCCGGCCATGGCCGCGATGTCGCTCAGGCAGCGCGCGAGCGCCTTGCGCCCGATTTTTTCCGGCGGCGTGTCCTTTTCAAAGTGAACACCTTCCACCACCGCGTCGGTTTTGAACAGAAACAATTTGTCCGGCAGGCCGAAGTCCAGCACGGCGCAGTCGTCCCCCGCGCCGGTTACGACCGTCTGGTTGGCGGCCAGCGCCTTTGTCAACCTGGCGATGAGTTCAAATTCGTTCATGACCGGCCTGATCCAATTTCGTTTTGAAAGAGACAGAGCAGGATAAGATTCACGGCGTTAAAGAGCGCATGGGCTGTGATCGGCGCGAGCAAACTGTCGGTCTTTTCGTAGAGCCAGGTCAATACCAGCGCCAGCAGGAACAGTGGCACAAACGCCTCCGCATCCCAGTGAATCAGGGCGAACAGGAAACTGACACCGCACCACGCCGTTCGCGGCCAGCCCGCTTGCTTGATGAACGGATACAACAAGCCGCGAAAAATAAATTCCTCGGCCACTGGCGCGATCGCCACGGTGAACACACCCAGATAAACGCGCAGCCACCATCCCTGGGCACTGGTCAGCACGGTGACTGCGGTCTCGGGTTCGGGCGGCCAGCCCATTCGGGTGAGCGCAGCCACCGCCGCGCTTTGCAGCAGCCAGGCCACGGGTAAAAAACCCATCACAACCGATACGGCGGGAAACCAGGCCCGGTGCAATTCCGCCCGGCGCAAACCGAATGCGTCGCACCAATTCACGCGATGCAGCCGCAAGAAAATGAAAATCAATCCCCACGTCATACCCTGGAAAGCCAGGGTGCCGAGCAACACCGCGCCGGAACCGGCCGGCGGTTGAAACGCGGCCAACCCGGCTTTTTGCAGAACGCCGATGATGGTCAATCCCAGACAAAGGCTGACCAGTTGCGCGGTGCAAAACCAGATGACCGTTTCCCATCGCCAGGGTTTGGCCGATAGCATGTCGCCAGCCTAATGCAATCGCGCGGTACTGACGACGCAAAATTAGCCGCGCTTTCATTTTGCCGCCGTTCCGTTCACGCCGTATCCTCCGTCTGATGGTCGTCGAGCGTCCCAACCGGCTGGCCCGCGAGAAATCGCCTTACCTGCTCCAGCACGCCCGCAATCCGGTGGACTGGTTCGCATGGCGCGATGAGGCTTTTGGGCGGGCCCGCGCGGAAGACAAGCCGATCTTTCTCAGCATCGGCTACTCCACCTGCCACTGGTGCCACGTCATGGAACGCGAATCGTTTGAGGACGAAACCGTTGCCAGATTTCTCAACGACCATTTCGTCAGCATCAAGGTGGACCGCGAGGAACGCCCTGACGTGGACAAGATTTACATGACCTTTGTCCAGGCGACGACCGGCGGTGGCGGCTGGCCGATGAGCGTTTTTTTGACGCCGGATTTGAAGCCGTTTTTCGGCGGCACTTATTTCCCGCCGGATGGCAGTCATGGCCGGCCCGGTTTTCTGCAATTGCTTCGGCAAATCACCGGCCTCTGGGGCGAACACCGCAGTGAACTCACGGATTCCGCCGCCGAAATTCATGCCCGGCTCGCGGCGGCAACCGCCGGTTCCGCCCTGTCCAATCTTTTGCTGACCGCAGACGTGTTGCGCCACGCCGCCACGGTTTTCAAGGCGGTTTACGATGTCCGCCACGGCGGATTCGGCGGTGCGCCCAAGTTTCCCCAACCGAGCGTTCCGTTGCTTTTGCTGCGTTGCGCCAGACGTTTTCACGATGCGGAGGCGGTCCGGATGGTTCTGCATACTTGCGAGCGCATGGCCGCCGGCGGCATTCACGATCAACTCGGTGGCGGATTCGCGCGCTATGCGGTGGATGCCGAATGGCTCGTGCCGCATTTCGAAAAAATGCTCTACGACAACGCGCAACTTGCGCAGCTTTACCTCGACGCACACCTGGTTTCGGAGGGGCGAGTTACACGAGTCCCTGACGCAAAGGAAAATTTGGGACTCGCAGAGCTCGTCCCTCCGAAGGAAAGCCCCTTTGCCGGCGTCGCGCGCGGCATTCTCGATTACGTTCTTCGGGATATGGCGCATCCCGATGGCGGCTTCTACTCTGCCGAAGACGCCGACAGTGAAGGTCACGAAGGAAAATTTTATTGCTGGACGAAGGAGGAACTATCGAAGCTGCTGACCGCCGAGGAATTCAAGGTGGCCGTCCGCTGCTTCGGCATCACGGATAACGGAAATTTTATTGACCACAGTCATCCGCACCCGTTGCCGGGGCAAAACGTGTTGAGGGTGGCAACTCCAATCGACGGGGCCGCGCGGCCGCGCGTCCATGCCGTCCGTCCGGTCGGCCCTGATGATTCGGAATTGCTCGCTTCCGCCAGACATAAAATGTCCGACGCCCGGAGCCGGCGCGTCCGGCCGCATCTTGACGATAAAATTCTTGCGTCGTGGAACGGACTGATGCTCGGCGCGATGGCGCGCGCTTATGCCGTGCTGGGCGAGGACAAATACCGCGTGGCGGCGGAGAAAAACCTGACATTCATCCGCGAAAAATTGTGGGACGAAAAATCGAAAACGCTGTTTCACCGCTGGCGAGATGGTGAACGCGACAACGTTCAATTACTTGAAGGTTATGCTTTTTTGCTGGCTGGCGTCATCGAACTTTATGAGGCCACGCTGGCATCAAAACATCTGGATTTTGCCATTGCCCTCGCTGAAACGATGATCATGAAATTTCATGACGCAGGAAACGGCGGTTTCTGGCAAAGCGCCGCCGACGCGACGGATTTGATCCTGCGGGTGAAGGACGATTATGACGGCGCCGAACCGTCCGGCAATTCCGTGGCCACGCTGGCGTTGCTGAAACTGGCCGCCCTTACCGGCCGCGAAGATTTGCGGAGCCCCGCTGAAACCACGCTGCGATTATTCGCGCACCGGCTGCAAAATTTTCCGCAGGCCATGCCCTTCCTGTTGCACGCGGTGGATTTCTGGCTCGAAGAACCCCGGCGCGTTGTCATTGCCGGAGATGCGAACTCCGCACTTTTCCAGGAATTGTTGCATACCGCACACTCGGTCTATCAGCCGAATAAAATTGTTTTGGGAAATTCGGGCGCGGTTGAGGAATTTGCGCGAACCCTCCCCACCCGGGACAGCGCCGTCGCTTACCTTTGCACCGGCAATACGTGCCAGCCGCCGACAAGCCTGCCGGAGGAACTGCGCCGTCTCCTGCGTTGATCTTCGGAATTGGATGGCGGCTGAACGGTTTTGGGACAGTTTTTCGGGCCCCGATTTTCGATTCGTCCACAAATTCTCACGGAAAATCTCGTCTGCAATTTTTTGGGGAACGGCATGAAAACTGCACGGAAGAGGGTGTCACAAGACGTAAATCTATGAAGTTCTGCTTTGAAGTCGGCGAATTGGAAAAACACCATGTCGAATTTAATTTCAACCAACTCTACGGTACCCTCCTTATTCGCGTGGACAACAAACCTGTTCGCCGCGCCACCCGCCTGTTAAACGAACCCATCCAGGAAGTTTTCGACTTTGTGGTTGGCAACGTGGAACGATGGCCGGTGCGGATCGAGAAGCGGCGCAAACCGTTGTTCGGTTCCCGCAATGTTCTCTACGTAAACCATCGCCTGACGCGGGTGGTTGAGGGATTCTAGTCGTCGCCGGGTTCGTGTGGCGCGTCTTTGTGGCTGCGCGGCGGCTGGATTCTTCGCAGTGCCCGGCGCAACGAATCAATTTCACGCTCGTCGGCGGATTTCTGGCGGTTCGCCTGCTCGACCAGTTCCTGCACTTCTTCCAGCTGCTCCAAAGCCTGTTCGAGGGATTCGATGATCTGTCGTACTTCGTCAACCGCCCGGCTGATGGCAGAGGAATCGTGCCGGGCCGGAGCGGCGGCGGACGTCTCCGGTGGGGGCGCGGTCGCTGCTTCGGCCGGTGCGCCGGCGGGCTGATCGGTGGGTGCGGTTTGGGTGGCCTGGCGCGGACCCCGCCCGCGGCCCCGGCCCCGCCCGCCCCGCCGGCCTCGCCGACGGCCGCCATCCGGACTTCGGGGTGGCAACGCGGGTTGATTCACTTCCGCTGGCTGTTCTTGCGGTGAAACCATTTTCACCGCGAGCATGGCGTGTCGGCGGGCAAATGCAATGGCGAATTGTGATTACTTTTTCACAAACAGTGCCAGCGAGGCAGTATAGCCATGGAGGAAGTTCTTTTCACCAACCGGCCCGATTTCGCCGTTGCAGAAAAAACCGGTGAGGCCAAAAAGACCGAGCGTTTGCTGCACCATTTCGGCATCATGATTTGGCCGACCGAACAGGTTTTGGCCACGGCCATTGCAGGAGCAGAGACAGCCGCCATAAATCGTCGTCGCGGCGAGTTGCTTTCTGGCGCGCAACAGCAATTCATTCATGTCCTCGGTCGCCGCCGCTGCGTCGCGTCGCTGAAACTGCATGGTCTGCCCCGTGCGCGGCATCGCGCCGACGGACAGGACGCCCGAGTTCGGGTCGCCGCCAATGAGATTGCGCACGATGAAATCGCCGCGGTGGAAATCCTCAAGGTATTCATTGACGACCAGGCCGATGAACAGGTTGCCGCGGGCCTTTTGCTGTTCGGCGGGCGGAAGTTTTTGGAATGTCTCCGCCAACACGGCATAGGCCGGGCGATTGGCGATTTGGCGGATTAAATTATGTTCGACGCGCGTGAGCGTCCACGTCTCGCCAATGGGTGTGCAACCCTGGGAAATGACGCTGGCCAGCCTTACGTCGCCGCCGACGGAAATGGCCACGCCGCCCTCCTCAAATACGTCGCCGTTCAGATAAACCTGGGTGGTTTGATCGGAGAAAACTCCGCTGGCCAGGCCGCCGAGCGCCGGGAGCGGCGCATAAGCTTCGTTCCATGAACGCAGCCAGCTTTCCGCGTCGAGATGAAACGGATCAATGAACACAAGCCAGCCATTGGTGCGTTTCGGTTCGACACCGGTTTCCAAATGCCAGTAGGCACGGCCATCGGCCTCTTCCACCTGTTTCTGCGTGAAGTGAAACCCCTTCAATTCCGCTTCCGGCATGGAGTAGAGCGCCAGCACAAATCCCGTCGCGCCTTCGATTTCATTTGAACCGGCGATCAATCCGGTGCTCGAACAGCCCGCCAGCAGGGGAATCCGGGCGTGCACCCGCAAAATTTCCAGCGTTTGCCGCGCGTGCGGGAAGAATTTTGGCGACATGAAAACGAGGCCGAGGGAAACCTGGGGTGCCAGCAGCTGCGCTCGTAAATTTTCGGCCCACTGGCGGAGCCCGGTCTCGTCAAAGCCATTCGACCAGTGCGCGACGATGGAAAATTCGGTGTTCACGATACTACCTTAACCATGCCACAACTTTCTCACCTGACCAAATTTCTTCGGCCGGCTGTCGTTCACGGGCAACCGCCACGCGACGGCCGCTCACCAGGAGTTCGGCCGCCAGGGGGCGCGTGTTGTAATTGGACGCCATCACAAACCCATAGGCGCCAGCGCTCAACAACGCCAGATAATCACCCTCGCCAACCCGGGGCAACGGGCGGTCCTTGCAAAAATAATCGCCGGATTCGCAAATCGGGCCGACGACATCCGATTTGATGTGCCCGCCTCTCCGGCGCATGACGGGTACAATTTCGTGATACGCGTCGTAGAACGCCGGGCGGATCAAATCATTCATCGCCGCGTCCACGATGACAAAGGTCTTTGGGCCGGTACGTTTCACGTATTCAACGCGCGTGACCAGGATACCCGCATTGCCGGAAATGAAGCGGCCGGGCTCCAGCAGAATTTTCAAACCCAGCGGTTGCAAAAGCGGCAACAAGCGCGCGGCATAACCCGCCGGCGTCAAAATGTTCGTCGCGGCGGCGGTTTTCCACCATTCGGGCCGACCGCTCGCGAGCGCGGGCTGGTAAACGATTCCCAGTCCGCCGCCGATGCTCAGGAATTCCAGTTCATGGGTTTTCGCAAGCTGCCGCACAAGTGGCAGAACTTTGCGCACGGCCTGTTCGAAGGGCGCAACACTGGTCAGTTGCGAGCCGATGTGCATCTGCAGCCCGCGCAGGCGCAAATGCTTCAACCGGGCGGCCCGGGCATAGACGCCCTCGATTTGCTCGAACGCGATGCCGAATTTGTTCTCATAGGTGCCGGTGGTGATTTTGGCGTGCGTCTGCGCCGCGACGTTCGGGTTTACGCGCACCGCGACCGGCGCGATTTGCTTGAGCCGGGCGGCTACGCGGTTGATGCGCTGCAATTCCGCCTCGCTCTCCGCGTTGAACGAATAAACATTCCGCCGCAACGCAAATTCGATTTCACTCTCCGTTTTTCCGACCCCGGCGAAAATGCACCGGCGCGGATCGCCGCCCGCCGCCAGGACCCGTTGCAGTTCGCCACCGCTCACGATGTCGAAGCCGCTGCCAAGGTTGGCCAGCGTCCGCAGGATGGACAGGTTGGAATTGGATTTGACCGAATAGCAGACCAGATGATCCACCGGCGACATCGCGCGGTCGAGCTTCTGAAAATGGTCCGTCAGCGTGTGTTGCGAATAAATGTAAAGCGGCGTGCCGAACCGGCGCGCGAGCGCGTCCACGGCGACATCTTCGCAGTACAATTTTCTGCCGAGGTAACGGAAATCGTGCATGTGCGGTCAAAGTTTAAAGTTGCCGGCTGATTGTAGCAAAGCAAAAGCCCGCCGACGCAAGCCGGCGGGCGAAGGGTGGAAATCTCTTAATGGGTTTGGTTCAGGATCTTCGCGCGCTCGGTCTGGTATTGCACCGGCGTGATGGTGCCGGCGTCGTATTTCTCCAGCAAAGCCCGAAGTTGCGCCTGCTGGTCGGCAGAAATCGGCAGCGGCGGCGCTATGATCGGTTTCAGGCCCAATTGCTGTCCGGGAATGGCCGAGCTGTTGTTGTTTCGTGACGGCTCCATGGGGAGAGATTGAACCGGGCCGGGTGCCGGGGTTGGGATGGCGGTTGGCGCAGCGGCCGTTATTGCCGCCGGCGTGCTTCCCTCCGACATGGCCCCGACCGGGACACTCCCCGAAGGTGGCGGTACCGGGCCAAATAAACTGCTCCCTGAGTTCGACGCGGTCGACGCGGTCGGTGCCTTCTTTGGCGCGGGAGTCATCGCCGCCGTGGCCGCGGGCGGATTGGTTGGCGGTTGCACGGTCGTGCTGGAGGGAGTAACCGCAACCGGTGGCGGCTGGGCCGGCTGCACATTCGACGCG
>JANWKE010000102.1 GCA_025451535.1 Verrucomicrobiia bacterium | reverse complement strand
GTGGCCATTCCACCCCTGCCCTTTTCACCGGTGAAATTCTCCGGACTGATGGAACGGGACTGGGCTTTTGAAGTGCGATAAAGATTGGCCAGCGCGCCGCCCGCGGGATCCGGAACGTCGGCGGCGCGGACCGCCGGACCGCCTGTAATCAAGACCAAGGGAATCAACAACAAGTGCAGTGACGATTTCATAGATAAGGATGGTTGCGGCATTTCTGCTATTTTCTGCCGAAAAGAAGATTGTTGTCATTGAGGGTTCGCGTTTTTCTGTTGAGATTTTGCGATACGGTTAAAATCGGCATTCACTCCCGCCACGGCCGAAGTTGTTCCGGCAGTTACGAATGAGCCGACACGGCCAGGTCTGCCGCGCAACGGAATCCAATCGTGCTGCACCGATCCAGGCCCGGCCACATCAGGATGAACTTCGTGGCGAAGTCAGCCCGGCGCGGGCCCCCATCCACATACCAATTCGACCCCTTGGCTTCAAAAAAGGCGCCTCCCCGGATAATGCAGAACCGGGTCCGGCCGTCGGTGCGTTCACTTTCCGTCCACTGCCAGGCATTGCCGCACATATCGTAACAGCCGAAAGGCGATCGTCCGGACGGGAAAGCTTTCACCGGCGTCGTTGAGCCCGCGGTTCCGTCATTGCCTCGTCCCGTTTCCCAATCTTCGCCCCAGGGATATTTCCGGCCGTCAAGGCCCTGGGCCGCGTATTGCCATTCATCTTCAGTCGGGAGCCGTTTGCCGGCCCAACGCGCGTAAGCCCGCGCGTCGTCGAGGTCCACGTAAACCACCGGATGATCTTCCCTGCCGGAGGGCGGCCGGCCGTCGGGCCAATGCTTCAGGAAATTCTCCGGATGCCTGGGCCGGTACCGGCTGGCCGTCAGAAACCCGGCAAACTGCGCGTTGGTCACCGGAGTCTCATCCATCGCAAATCGCGGAAAGGAAACTTTCCGGGAAAATCGCCGCGTTTGAAAATTATAAACGTCTCCGCCCGGCGGCGTGGAATCGTAGAAACCGCATTCGCGCACACGCATTTCGATGTTCAACTCCACCGTCGCGGCGGCAATCTCCAACATGCCGGCCGGCAGACGCAAATGAGCCCCATTTGGTCTGACAGGAATGAGTTCTGTGGAGACTCCGGGAGTCATGGTGCCGAAATTTTTCCTGGCGTCCAAGCGCGCTTGTTGCCTCAAAAATCGTTCAAAATTCGTCCCCAGCTTCCGGGGCGGGCCGGACAGAAAACAGCCCACGCCGCGAGCTGGCATCACGCCGGGCAGCAAGATGTCATCATCCGTGCCCTTCGGTTGGATTTCCTTGCCGGCCACCAGATCGAAGTAACGGTGTTCGGGCACTGCTGGCACCTGGAGCAGCGTTCCTTCGATGGTTTTTCCAGTCCGGTTGACCAGCGTCCAAAGCCGCAGGTTCTGGTCCTCCCAAAGAGAAGCGAACACCCCGCCCCGCTGGACGGGCACCAAGGGTGTCCAGCGTTCGCCGCTGAACAAGGCGGTGAACCGGCGCTGGATCGGCAGCATGACACGGAGAATTGATCGATTACGTTGGTTCCAAGGCACCCGGGAACCAAACACATTTTCCCAGACCAACGTGCCGCTTCCATTCATCCAGGCCGAGTGAAGTTCGCCCGTGTGATCGCGATCCCAGCGCCGGATTTGGTGTTGCATGTGACGCCGCTCGATCCATTTGTTCCGCAACACCCCCGGCACGGAACTGTCGTCGAACCATTGTGCCCACGAAGCAAGATAATCTGCCAGCGCTTGCACCGGCAGAGCCATTTCACCCTCCAGGATTACACCCGGCCGCGCGGCATCAAGTTTGGCCCGAAATTCGGCGCCGCCCTGGTCCAGGGTATCCAGAAAAATCCCATCCGCCTCCAGGAGGCGCACCATCCCGACCAGTGCGTCAATGTCCGTTTCGGGTCCCCGCCGGGTGCCCGTGTCCCACGGGTTATAGTCAATGTAAACCCTGACGCCGCGGTGATGACACCGGCGCACAACGCGTCGCAATCCACGCAATCCACCGGGCAAATCACGATAAAAATCGAATTGGTTGCGTTCATCCACTCCGATGCGAGGATACGCCTGCCATAACACGATGCTGTCATAGCCGCCAAATTCCTGTTCTCCTTCATTCAGAAAATCATCCACCGTATAACGTCCGGACCGGTAATCGTAAAACTGCTCATCCCAGACCATGACAAAACCGCAGGAATAACTGGAAGCCGACCACTTTAAATCCGGCCGGCGATAGAGAACGTCATTGTATTTCAGTTCGGCTCGAATTTGGTCGCGCCAGCGGGCGAGCGCATCCCGGAATGCGGGCCACTGCGCGGGGTCATCGGGAGCAGGAATGATGTCCTAGGAAGGATCAAATCGGAACGGCGCCAGAAGTCCGGCGGCTTGAGCCGGCCAGACTCCCAGGGCCAGCAAGGTGGTTGCTGTGGTTTGAAGAAATTGACGGCGGTTTGTTTTCATCGGTTCCACAGCCGCATTCCATTCAGTTTTTAAAATTCGCTTGTCACTTCGTGGAGTTGGTCGTGGCCCCGGTATTCCCGAACTGGATCGAGACATTTCCCGAACGATTGTGCTGAATGCGAACCACAAATCCGCCACCCACGCTCGGTTCCGATGTGTAGCCTTCGGTGTGTCCCCGGAGATGATTGACACGGTGCAACCGTTTATGGCCAGCCTGGACAGCCGTCGGTGGCTCGCGCAATTTCAGCACTTCGCGTGACCGGTCATCGAATGTCAGGTAATCAATCCGGTTACTGCCATACTGTACGGAGCGTACGACCGAAGTTGATCCGAGCAAATGCGACTCTTTTGACGACGCCCATTCGGGCACGGAGGCCATGCCCCGTTCAAAATGGCGCAGGTAATCGCCGTAACCATCGGAAAACCAGCAGCTGGTGGCCGGATCCGTACCGCCGCCGATTACCAGTCCGTCTTCGCGTGACGCATAGCTCGCCCAATTAAAGGAACGAAAAGCCCGTTCTTGAAACTCCAGATCGCCGGTGACCTCGTAGTAAAGTGCACAGACCGAAGCGTAACGGGCGGTGTGGCTGGCCATTTTGTCCATGTCGTTGACCTGTTCGGAGAGTACTCTCGCTCTCCATTGCAGCCCCTTCTCGTGAAGTCCGGCCATGCTCCGCGAATCTTTGGCGAAAAAGCGGGTGACCCAATCAAGAATCCCCTTCGCGTGGGCGGGCGCTTGCGGGTCCATTTCCGGGTGTTGGAGCAGGTAACGGGCGGTTTCCAGCGCCGAGTATTGGTTACGGTTCTCACGATAATTTTTGTAGATCTGCACGTCTTCGAAATACTGCGTCCAGATCTGGTTCTCCATCGGGTACTTCATCAGCCAATCCCAGGCCATTTTTCTGGCATGGACATAGGCTTTTTTGTCGCCTTGCCGGAGCCGGAGCAGCTCGTCAAAGAGGCGAATGGGACCGATCGCGTTGGCGGTGTATGCCTCGCGGATGCGCGTGCCCGTCAGGGCATCGACGCGAAATGGCCAGGGCGAATGGGATTCATCGCCCGGATGGACATGCGCCGCCAAAGCATCCGCACACTGAATGGCCGCCTGGAGATATTTTTTGTCGAGCGAGAATTCGTAATATTGGAGGTAAGCACATCCAAGTTCACCAACCTTGTCCGGTTCCAGGTATCCCACCCCATCACCGCGCCCACACGGCTTGTGTCCGTCACAATAAATCGTGTCCGTGCCGCCGCGATAAACCGGATCGCCCGCATCCGAACTGGCATAGGGAACCAGGGCCCAGGAATCGGTCACGCTGGTGGTACCGTACTCCAGCATGTGGTCCAGCATCTCCCGGACTCGGTCCATGACCACCGTGTCTCCGCTATAGGCATAGTAGAGGACGGCCGAGTCGGTAAGCATGGTGAACACTCCCGCCGGATTGTGCGCCCAGGGACGGCCCTCGAAGAAGGGTTTCGAGGGATCATTGGGGCCATTGAATTCCGGATAGGTAAAATAAGTCCGATAGCCATCGGGCTGAACCGGGATGCTTTCGAACATGGCCCAGCCCTTTCTCAGAATTTGATCATAGGGAGAATCGGAATCAACCCAGCTCAGAAGTTTGCCCTGAGCGTCCAGGCGGACCGGGTGGCTGAAGAGTTGGTCCGCCAGCGACAGGTTCGTGCTTGAGAGCCAGGTCAAGGTTCCACTGATGATGCAGGCTTTGAGATAACCGTGTCGCCGGAATCTGCGACGGAGATTATCAACCGGCGATGTGATGTTCATGTATAGACTGCTGTTCATGGTTGCGCTAAACCATCATTACGGCGCGCTGACCCGGTAGAACCGCGCCGGCCAGTCGGTCGCCGTCGTGTCCAAAAACTCATATTGGCCCGGGCCAAGCTCGGCGGACGTTCCCATGAACTGCCATTGTGTCAGGTTCGTTGAACTCCATACGCTGTAGGTCGCGTTGGAAGAACCGCCAAAGTTCAAAGCAAACGACCCGCCCCCGTTTGTGCCCGTCATCCAGGAACCATTCGTGAACTGCGGTGCCTGCGGCAGATTGATGTTCACCGTCACCTGCGCCGGGACGGACCCGCTGAACCCATTGTTCGCGGTGAAATTAAGCACCGCATACGGATTGCCGGTGCCGTTAGTTCCCGGCGCAAAAATCACCCGCCCGCCGGCATCACTCACCAATACATTGGATACGTTGATCACGTTCCCGCGCAGGCCTTCGGCGTACTGGTAAAGTGTCCCGGCCGCGGGCAGGTTGATGACATAGTAACTCAGGGGATTCCCATCCGGATCCCATCCCGAAAGGGTGATCGGCAAATCATGGTTCACATAACCCGACACCGTTTGCGCGTTGGCCTGCAGCGTCTGGTTGCGCGGCAGCACGCTGTAAAGGGAATAGGTAAACTCGCTCCAATCATTGCTCGACGACAGGAACTGGACCTTGATCCGGGTCGAACTCTTACCGCTGGTAAAGACAGCCGGTATCATGAAATCCTGGTCCCGCCAATTGTGTATGTCTTCATATCCGCCCTGGTACCAGACGCCCACGAGCGCGCCGTCCGCATAGACATTGGCCGTCTGGTTCGCCACCCCCTGGTCGAATCGCCGCCGGAGAATGGCGCCTGCGTTCGTCGGCTGAAGGCTCATCGTAAACTGGCTGAAACCCCGGTGCGCGCGCCCGTCATCCGTGAGGTTCACATTGTCAAAGTTGCCGTCGTACGAATAGGTGCGCGAACCGTTCCAGGTTTGCGTGTTGATGGAATAGGCATGGGCCGTTTCGCTCGCCGTTTTGTCCACATCCAGCTGGTCGGTCAGGACCGCCCGGGCCACCGGCTGGTAGTAATAGTACGCCAGCGTCCATACATTTTCCGAAACGCTGTTCCCCGTCCCGTGCTCGATCCCCACGCGGATATGCCGGCGGAAGGGCACCGCGTCCTGCATGAATAATCGATAGGCCGCCGACCGGTCAAAATTGGTGTCCGCCACGTGGGCCGTGTTGCCGTGGGTGGGTTGCGTGAATAATCCATGGTCGAAATACCAGCCGCCATTGTAAAAATCCTCGGTCCCCGTACCATAAATTGCCGGGCTCTCGTTATCATCCACGTAAATCCGCTCGTCCCCTTCCAGGTAGCTGCGGTCCGTGGGGCCCATCATGGATTCCACCACTCCCACCAGATGCCCCGTGCCGACCGCGTCCAGCATCAAAATATCCGCCCCGTTGGTGGTCGGCGTTTCGCTCCGAAACTGCGTCTTGAGATACCCCACATTCGTGAATGAATCCGTGAATGGTTTGTGCCGGATTTCAAAATAAATATTGGTCGTGACCGCGGACCGCTGGCTGATCAACTGCACGACCGCCCGGCTGGCGAACGGCATCGGGAAATACACATACAGGTTGTTGCCGGCATCCATCCCCACCGGCAGACCCCGCGTGGCGTACGGCGCAAATTGCCCCATCGCAAAAAACGAGCCGATGGGCGCGTAGACGCTGGGATTGGTTTCATTGTCAAAGGACACCGCCAGCCACAAATTCGTAAGCAGGTCCGAGGTGTTGGTGGATGGCGCGGCCGGTGGATATTGGAACGTCTGCGTACCCGACCAGGTTTGTGAACTGATAACATAACTGTGGGCGCTTTCGGAGGCGGAATTCCCCACGTTCAATGAATCGGTCAGCACGTTCGTCCCGCCGACGGTGGAATCAATCCAATAATAAAACTCGTTCCAGTCCAGCGACGAACTCACGAATGACACCTTGACCGTGATCGAGTTTTTGCCGGCGGTGAAGCTTGCGGGGATGCTGAAACTGTCGTCGCGCCATCGGTAGCTGCCGTCCCCGCCCGCGTCGAACCATTGCCCCACCAGCGCGCCGTCCACAAACACGTTGGCCTTCTGGTTGGCGATTCCGTAATCCAGCCTCCGGACCAGCACGGCGCCGGAGTTGCTGGCATTCAGGCTCATTTTGAACTGGCTGAAGTTCGTATCCGCCCGGCCGTTATCGGTGACGGTTTGAGGAAGCGACGGTCCGATTCCGGGAATGCGCAGCTTGATCGCAGAAATCGAGCGCGGCCCGGCAACATCCAGCAGCGTTTGCACCGCCCCCGCCGCCAGATCAATGGTATTAGACACCACCGCGTTTCCAGCATCGCTTTTCGGGTCCAATCCCGCTTTGCTCCACAAATTTCGCACCGCGCTGGAATCTTCCGCGCCGGTCCAAGTGGTGACAGAAGTGTCCGGCGAATAAACATGGTAACCGATGTTATAGTAAAAAGCGGTGCTCGTGCCGTTGGACACGATCCTGATCGATTTCTTGAACGGCAATGGCAGGTAGCAAAAGTAACCTCCGCTCGATACCGCTTCGTTGCCGACCAACGGCGATAAAAACGGCGCGTTCGTTCCGCTGAAGAGGTCATTGAGCAGCAGGTTGATTCTCGGGGTGGTCTCGCCGTCGAAATAAACCTGGATGTGGTCCACCGCCGGATCAAACCCCGTGAACCACATCCGGTAAACCGTACCCGGCCCCTGGAGATCCAGCAGCACCTTGTTGGTCCCATCGACATACAAAAAATTACCGGCATCGGCGTTGCCACCCGACCGGTCAAAGCTCGACTGCCCGGCCGCCATCGTATCCAGTTTCAAATAAGGCAACCGCTCAAATTCGGCCATGGCATCGAGCCCGTAGGGCTCGGTAGCGGCGGCCGTGGCACGGGTTGCCGCAAAGTTGAATGCCGTTTGAACCACCAGCCACAATATCAACAAGCCGCGTTTTTCACCGAACATCGTCCTGGGTCCGGCGCCGCGAATGCCACCGCAGCGATAAAGAAGCAACGGACTCATTTCAATTCCACGCCGCCCTGAGACACGTTGTCCTTGTCGAACAACCGCGTGCCCAGGACGATTTCCGTTGGCACTGGTTCGCCGTGCAGGATTTTCAGCGCGGTGTCAATCGCCTCGGCGCCGCCGGTCGGATATTGGAAGGTGGCGTCCAGGATTCCCTGACGCACATAGGCGACGCCTTCCTGCGGCAGCGCGTCAATGCCGACAAATTTCATCTGTTTCTCGCGGCCGGCCGCCTTGGCGGCCAGATAAGCGCCGTGCGCGCCGTCGTCGTTGTGGGCGAAGACACAATCGATCTTGTCGAAGCGCGCCAAAGCGGACTCCATTTCCTGGCGCGCGTTCGGTTCCAGCCATTGCATGTCGGCACGGAAAATGACCTGGAGGCCCGAGCCGGCAATGCCTTCGAGAAAACCGCTGTGGCGATCCTGGCCGGGCGTGGAAGTTTGCAGGCCCATCAGTTCGACGACGTTGCCTTTGCCCTGAAGCGCCTTGACGATCCACTGACCGGCGGCCTTGCCGATTTTTTTGTTATCTGCTCCGATGAAACAGGTGTAGTTGGTTCCCAGCAGCCGGCGGTCCAGGACGATGACGGGGATGCCGGCGGCCATCGCATGGGCGACCGGCTCGGTCAGCGGCTGCGCTTCCTTGGGACTGATGATCAGGACGTCCACTTTGGCGCTGGCAAATTCCTCGACTTGTGCACGCTGCTGGAGCGTATCGTTCTGGGCGTCCTTGAAAATCACCTTCAGTTCGGGATGTTTGGCGGCAGCGGCGGCGATATCGGCGTTCATTTGCACGCGCCACGGCTCGCCGAGATTGCACTGCGACATGCCGATGACAAACTGCTTTTGGGCCGGAGAAGAGTTGGGCGCGGTGGCCTCGTTGGATTTGCTACAGCCGGTAAAAAGGGCGATGGCCAAAATCAAAGAAACATTCAGCATCCAATGTTGGCGTGGGCGAATGTTTTGTTGAGCGTTGAGCGTTGAATATTGAATGTTGAATGTTTTCATAATGCTGTTCTGTTTCAGGTTCGTTTGCGGCGTTGGGTCAATACGGCGACGACGATGATGATCCCGGTCAAAACCAAACGGCCGGCTTCGGGAACCGCGTTGATGCTCAGAATCTTGTCCAGATAACCAATGGTCAAAACGCCCAGCAACGTCAGGCCGATCCCGCCGCGGCCGCCCATCAGGCTGGTTCCACCGATAACCACCATCGCGATGGCCATCAATTCATAGCCCATACCGGCCTCGGGGTCGCCTTGCTGTTCCTGGGCGGCCTGGCAGATGCCCGCCACCGCGGCGAACATGCCCGAAGCGACATAGGCCAGCGTCTTGGCCGTCACGACCGGAACGCCCGAAAGCCGTGAAGCCTCTTCGTTGCCACCGATGGCATACAGATAACGGCCCCAGCGATGTTTTGACATCAATATCCAGGCCACCGAGACGCAGGCCGCAAAGATGAGTGTCACTACGGACAGGTTTCCGCCCAGAATACGATGGTCCAACAGACGGAAAAAGCGGGGCACGTCCACATAATGGAAGGTTCCATCGGGATTCATGATTGCCGTGGAAACTTTCATTCCGCCGGAGGCGTATTTGGCCAGTCCGCGCGCCAGCACCATCATGGCCAGCGTCGCGATGAACGGTTGAACGCCCAGACGGGCGGTGACGAAGCCGGAAACGCCGCCGCAGCAACCGCCGATAATGAGGCAGGCAGGCACCACGCACCAGCCGGACCAGTTCCAGTGGACGGCCATTTGGGCGCAACAAACCGCCACCAGCGCCAGCATGCTGCCGACCGCCAGGTCGATGCCCCCGGAAATAATCACCAGCGTCATCCCACAGGCCAGAATCCCGTAAACCGATGCCTGCCGCAGCGTGTCCCGGTGGGTGCCGATTTTGAAAAAGGCGCCGTCGGCATTGAAAATGGCGCCGATAATCAGGACCAGCAGCAACGCCAGGAACGCGCGCCCCGCCGGACTGGCGAAGGCCTGAACCAGCGCGTGCTTTTTGCCGGGTTGAATATTTTCAGTCATCAATTTTGGGCATTGGCCGCCGGCGGCGGATTTTTCGCGCCCATTGCGGCGGCCAGAACGGCTTCCGGCGTGGCTTGCGCCCGCGACAACTCCGCCGCCACCTGGCCGCGATGCAGAACCACAATCCGGTCGCTCAAGGTGAGCAATTCCGGCAGTTCCGACGTAATCAGCAATATCGCAATACCCTGAGCCGTCCACTGGTTCATCAATTGGTAGATTTCCCGTTTGGCGGCGATATCAATCCCGCGAGTCGGCTCATCCAGGAGAAGCACCTTGGGACGAATCTGCAGCCATTTCGCAAGGGCAACCTTCTGCTGGTTGCCGCCGGAAAGAGCGTTGACCTCCCGATCCAACGAAGCGGCCCGCAGTTGCATGAGCGAAACAGTTTGTTCGGCGGCGGCGCTTTCACGCGCGGGCCGCCGCCAACCACCGGGCGAAAGTTCACGCAGCGCGGCCAGCGTGACATTGGCGATGACGGACAGCGACAGGACCAGCCCGGTGGCCTTGCGGTCGTTGGTCAGCAGGGCAATCCCGGACGCGATGGCTTGTTTGGGTGAAACGAAACGCCGCTCCGCACCGTCCAGTTGCACCCGGCCCCGCGTCGCCGATCCGTAGTTGCCGAAGATACCAAGCAAAAGTTCACTCGCCCCCGAACCTTGCAGCCCGCCAATGCCGAGAATTTCACCGGCGCGAACTGACAATGACACATCCCGGACCGCCGGTTTCACGCCGTTTGGAAAAACGCTGAAGTTGTCCAAGCGCAGCCGTTCGGCGCCGGGATGCGGCGTGTGACGGGGAAATTGTTCACCCATTTCGCGGCCTACCATCCATTGGATCAACTTCGCCGTCGGCAATTCCGCGGCCGGCGCTGTGCCCATCCATTGGCCGTCGCGCAGGACCGTGATGCGGTCGGCAATACGCCCGATCTCTTCCATTTTGTGGGTGATGTAAACGATGCCGCAACCTTTCTGCTTCAGTTCCCGAATGAGAGAAAACAGTTTTTCAACTTCCGGCGCGTTCAATGCACTGGTGGGCTCGTCCATGACAATGACTCTGGCATTTTGACTGAGGGCCTTGGCAATTTCGATGAGTTGCTGAACGGCAATGGGAAATTGTTCGACCGGCCGGCGCACGTCGATGTCCAGGCCGAGTTGACCGACCCAATGCCCGGTTTTCTTCTCCTGCTCGGCGTCCCGCACCAGACCGGCTCGTGTTGGTGTCCGTCCCAGGAAAATATTGTCGGCGACACTCATGGAACCGATCAACGACAATTCCTGATGAATGACGGCGACGCCAAGGGTATTGGCTTCCATAGGGGTTTGCGGACGGACTTCCCGGCCGTCGATTTCGATCCGGCCCTCAAAATCCGTGTGCACACCGGCCAGAATTTTGATTAACGTGCTTTTGCCGGCCCCGTTTTCGCCGACCAACACATGAACCTCACCGCGGCGTATTTCAAGCTGTGCGTCATTCAGAACCGTCACATTGCCAAAACGCTTGGTGATGCCACTCATGCGGACCAGGGCGGCTCCGTTGGTTTCAAAGCTCGCTTCAGGCTCACTCATAGAACTGGCTTTCCGCAGGCAATAAAGAAGCCCCTCATAACCGTGGCAGGACTTTTGTGAAAAAAACGTTGTTTCAGTTTATTCGCCATGAGAAACGACTGCCAGTCGCAACCGGGGTTCATTCTTCTTTTGCCGTAGTTCAGCATGATTGTCATTGAGAATTCGCGTTTTTTCCATTAAGCTTTTGCGAAATAGCGGAATTGTCGAGAATACCCTTAATTTTAAGAAAAACACCCGAAAAACCGGCCGCCGACCGGTAACGGTTTGCCGGCTTTTTTCCAGAATTCGTTAAGGTTCTGGTTGGCCAACGCGTGGAAGTCCACGCGCGGCATCGTGCAGGTCGGAAACGCATGTTCCATTAAACTGTTTGCGGCATGAAGCTTCTCCGGCAACGAATTTTCCGTAAGCGCGGGCGGCGCGTGGCGTTGCTCATCGAATCATCGCGCGCTTATGGCCGGGGATTGTTTCTCGGGATCGCCAAATTTGTGCGGGAGCATCACGAGTGGTCGGTCCAAAGCGAGGAATGGAAGTGGACCGACTCTTTTCCGATCTGGCTTAAGAATTGGGACGGAGACGGCATTATTGCCCGGGTGGAAACGGCGGAAATGGCCGCGTTTATCAAGCGACTCAAGGTGCCGGCGGTGGATTTGCGCGGCTCGGTCAGTGGCTTTGGTTTCCCGTTGATTGACACGGACGATCAAAAGGTGGCGTATCTGGCGGCCGAACATCTCATCAACCGGGGATTTCGACATTACGCGTTCTGCGGATTTCTCGGCGCAAATTATTCTGACAAGCGCTCCCGCTGGTTCCAGGAGCGACTGGCCCAGTCCGGGTTCCAGTGTCACATTTATCATCCGCCGACGCGGACGCTGGCGGCGCAAACCATCGAATACGAAAAGAAAGGTTTGCTCTTTCAGGAAGACCTCGGTCACTGGCTGGTTTCGCTTCCCAAACCCATCGGTGTTATGGCGTGTAATGACATCCGCGGCCAGCACGTCTTGAATCTTTGCCGCCAATTGGGCCTGGCCGTGCCCGAAGAAATGGCGGTCATTGGCATGGACAACGACGAGATTCTTTGTGAGTTGTCTGACCCGCCCCTGAGCAGCGTGGTGCCTGATACGTTCCGGATCGGATATGATGCGGCGGTTTTGCTCT
>JANWKE010000101.1 GCA_025451535.1 Verrucomicrobiia bacterium | reverse complement strand
CGGCGGGTACGTTGGGATCGAACTTGCCGATAACGAGCGGCGGGGGGGAAAGCTTCAGGTTTTTCTCATATTCACGCCGGCGCGATTCGATACGCTCGCACCCATTGAACGGCGTGCTGCCATCGGCGGCCGGTTCAATCTCGGCAATTTCCAGGAAGAAAACGTCGTCGCGGCAGGACAGGATGCCTTGCTCATGGAGTCGCTGGCCGAGGGTCAGAAGAACACGGCGCGCGAAGGCGAGCTGCCGGACGCCGAGGCTCTTGACTTCCTCGCGAAAGACGACGAGTTTTTGCGCGCGGCGCAACGACCAGGAAAAAATCCAGCGTTTGATCGGGTTTTTCAGGCGCCGACGGCATTGCTCGGTCAGCTGTTCCCGTTCGCGGGCGAGTTGCTGCTGATGCTCCAGTGGATTGGACTGGTCGATGGAGTGAAGATAGCCGCGCACGACTCCCAAAACGTAATCCGGGGTTTCCGACCAGCGCGCGTTGAACAATTCGAGCTCACCGCGGCAATGATGCCCGTGTTCGGCCATAAAAGTATTCCAGGCCGCCAGAAATTTCCGGCCGGGGTAGGTGAGTTGAAGCCTGGCGCAAACCTGCGGCCACTCGTTTTCGAAATTCAAAGCCCCTTCCGTGTCGGGGTCGGCGTGAGCCAGTGCCGCCAGTTGCCAAAGGGCGAGGCCCGCTTCCGCCGTCGGCAGGCCTCCCAGGGCGGCAAATAACCGATGGCCGAACGCCGGCTCGTACTCGCGCAACCAATCGCGGCAGGCCTTTTGTAAGACCGGCAACGCCGCCGCCGGCGTCGCCAGATAGAGCAAATCCACGCCTTTGAACGGCTCCCGGACGAGCTGAATGCAGAAACGAATCAGGTCCGGCGTGGGCATGGCTTCGATGTCCACGCGGACCAGTTCATCGATTTGAGCTTTGAGGCGGTCCAGCCAGGCTTCGCCATGTCGCGGCAAATGCGTGATCAAATCGAAAAGGATGCGGGGCCAGGAAAGAATGTATTTCGGCCAGCGGAAACCCAGGTCGGGAAGGTCTTCAGGCGGGATGGCCAGCGTTTGGCGATAAGCCTCGGCTGGTCCGCCGCCAATCGCCTGGAACATGTCGGTGGTTCCCTTAAGCAGAAAGGGAAAGGGTTTGAGCGTGGCCATGGCGGTGTTGGCGTTGAAGTACAGTCTGCCCGCGACCAGGCCAAGCAGTGGAGCGCGTCGGACATCGGTCCCCAGCAGGCGAAAGAGGGACCGGAACGCAGTGCCTCGCGACAACGATTGCATCAACGACCAGGTGATGGGCGCCATCACGTCAGGCGCGATTTCGCCGGTGTTGAAATTGCTCCAGATCTGCCGATCCTCCCACGCTTTGACGGGACTTTTGCTGGTGATGGGACGGGACTGCAACAGGAACAACTCGTCATAGCGCTGCGCCCACTCAATGTCCTGTGGGGCTCCGAAAAGACATTCCACTTTCAGTCCAAGCCCGGCTAATCGCGATGCCGCCCTGTCATCCAGTACCGGTGCACGCATCTTCCCGGCCGGGAGCAATTCTTCGCGGACGCCGTTTTCGGCGGGGACGATTTGGATCCGTTTTGAACCGGTCTCACGCCGAACCACTCGCAGCCCGGAAGGCGACACTGCAATGCGGTCGGGTGTCACCTTGCCCTGAACCACGGCTTCGCCCAACCCAAACGCGGCCTCGATGAGAATGGAATTGGACCTGACACCCGCCGGATCTTTTGTGAACATCACGCCGGCGGCATCGGCAGGAATTAATCGCTGGACGATCACGGCCATTTGCGCACGACCAGCGGCAATTCCTTTTCGCAACCGGTAAGAAATAGCGCGTTCGGAGAATAACGAAAGCCAACAACGTTTCACTGTGACTGCCACCGCGTCGCATCCACGCACGTTGAGAAATGAATCATGCTGGCCGGCGAACGACGCCTCCGGCAGGTCTTCGACTGTGGCGCTCGACCGCACCGCCCATGCGCCATCCGGCACTTCCGCCAACGCAGTCCTGATGGCGCTGGTCACGTCGTCGGGCACCGGGATTGTGTCTAATTTTTCTCTAAGCGCTTCCGCTGCAGCTCGCAGGGCTGATGGGTCTTGAGAATCACACTTTGTCAAGTTCTTCAACCAATCGGCTATCCTTGGGTCGGATTGCAAGAACCGCTCGCAGGCATCCGTGGTGACGACAAACCCGGGCGGGATGGGCAATCTCGCGGCGGACATTGCACCGAGGTGAGCCGCCTTCCTCCCGATGCGCGAAAAATCCTCGAGACGAGCCGCGTCCAACGGCATCGTGAAACTGCCGCCCTGGTCCGTCCGTTCCAGAGTCTTCATCCGGTTTACTTCGTTTGGCTGCCAACGAACTTTCCTGTCCGAATGGACAGAGAAAACCGTCAAACCTCACGCCTGGTTGTCACCGGCGGTCCGCAAGATGCACGGGCACATCGTTATTTGGCAGCCTTCGTGTTCCAAATGGCCAGCGTGTCCGGCGAACCCTGACTGCGCACGCCATTGTCTGTAAGGATGTCGTCGGTGGCCGCGAGCATGGCGGCGCGGGGAAACACCAGTGTTTCCCCGTCACGATCATTAAATGCGACGGTAATCGACTCGCCTTTGGCATCCCGTAAAACCTCCACGAGCTGGTCCAGATTTTTGATGGGGATGTCGTTGACGGCTTTGACCACTTCGCAAAACGGGGAGGAATAACCCTGCACCAGTTTGTGCGGAAAGAAGGGAGACGGAACCACGACCAGTTCTTCGCCGGGAAACGCCGGCTTGTCGTCAAAACGCGTGAGCAGGGGGCTGTTTCGGGCGATCAGCCAACTCATCCACCGGGCGCCCCGGCTGTTGCCGGTGAGCGCACGGACGAATTGGTCCGTAGCGGTGGAAAAGACCAACGGCCCGCAAATGAAATAAGAAGGATAATCGTTCCCCAAATTGGGAGTGACCAGGGGACACTGCGGTGACACGGGGAGTTCAACCTGAACCTGCTTCCCGGCGCGCACCACGGTCAACGGCAGCCGGCCGTCCCTGGCGGTTTTCTGGACCAGATATTGGAAACGAACCCGCAAGTTGTCCCCGATTTTGATCATCCCCTGGTCATCCACGGGCGGGTCGCCAATTTGGGTAATCACGTCCCATTCCTTCAGCGGATAGGCAGCATCGGTGCTGTTCGGCTTGTGCACAATCATGCCATGGACCGATTTGTCGAGCTTGAGAAAGGAACGCAAGGCGGGATTTTCCAGCGTTTGCAGTTCGTCAAACATGGCCGGCTTGCCGTCGTAGTGGCCGTCCGCAACATCCTGGAGAAACAATTCGATTTCTTCACCGGGGATGATGTAACCGATATTTTCAGCCTCGCTCAGGTGACTGAAAGCCAGGCCAATCATTTTATCACCCACCACCGCCGGCCCGCCGCTGTTGCCGGGATTGATGGCGGCATCAATCTGAATCCGCAGACCGGATACCGGATAGTTGTAGCCGGTAAACTCGATGCGCGACACGATCCCCTTGGTGATGGAAAGACTGGTGCCGCCTTCTGGAAAACCATAGACCATGACCGCGTCCTTGATGTCCGGCAGCATTTTCGCCCGCGGCAACGGCGGGTGTGAATCGAAGAACGCCGGGTCGTCCAGTTTGAGCACGGCGAGGTCCATCCCGGGCGCGACGAACTCGACCGTCGCGGAAATTTTGTCGCCGGCCTGATTGGCCTGCACCTGAACCTGGCTGGCGTAAAGCACCATATGGGCACACGTGAGAATCCGTTTGCCTTCGATGACCACTCCGCTGCCGCTGATGTCGCTTGGCGATTCTTTGGTCCACGGCCGGTAAAAATCGGGATAACGCACGGTGGCAAACACTTTCACAACCGAGTTCGCCACCGCGTCGGTTCCAGCCCCCCCGGACGCCGACGGGGTGGCGACCGACGAGGAGGCGGGAATGGCACTGACATCAGCCGCAGCAGTCGGAAAGGTGGGCAGCAGGACAAAATTAAAAGTCAGCAACAGGGCCGTGAGCGGGTGACGGCAAAAGGGGTTCAGATTCATGCGGGTCAAAGACAACGGCAATCGTCCACGAAAGCCAAGCCCATTTTCAGGTATTACGCCCCGGCGGGACGGGTCATCCGATCCGGAAATAATGCTTGCCAACCGGCATTTTGTGACTATGCTTCGGCTCCCTTAATTCAATAAAATTTATGGCACGCATTTGTGAATTGACCGGCAAACGCCCGATGAAGGGCAGCATCATCTGGCGCAGTGGCAAGCCCAAGAAACAGGGCGGCATCGGCACGCACATCACCGCCATTACCAAGCGCCGTTTTCTGCCGAATTTGCAGCGCGTGAAGGCGCAATTGCCCAACGGCGAGGTGCGCTATATCCGCGTCTCCGCCGCCGCCATCAAAAAAGGCCTCGTCCTCAAGGCGCCGAAACGGAATTGGAAGAAGCCCGAAGCGGTCAAAGCCTGAACCGTTTCCGGGAGCGTTGCCTCTTTAAGTCAAAGAGGAATTTGGCAGCGGTAAGGGACGTAACCCGTAAATGGGTCACAGTTATGCGGTTCCGATCATGCTTGAAGCCAGTTTGTGCCGCGTTGGCGGTGTGGCTGCTGGTTTCCTTTTGCGCACATGCCGCCGATGCGCGGTCCAACCATTTTCTCGTTTATTTTGGCACCTTCACCGGGACCAACAGCAAGGGCATCTACGTTTCCCGTTTTGACTCCGCCACGGGAAGGTTGAGCGCACCCGCACTGGCTGCTCAAACCGTCAACCCTTCGTTCGTTGCCATCGCACCCGATCACCACCTCCTCTTCTCCGTGAATGAAACTGATGAATTCCATGGCCAGGCCAGCGGCGCGGTGTCGGCGTTCAAACTGGACGCGTCCTCGGGTAAATTGGAATTGCTGAACCAGCAACCCTCTGGCGGCACCGGCCCTTGCCACGTGACCGTTGATCCCGGCGGCAAATATGTGCTCGTAGCCAATTACAACAGTGGCAGCGTGGCGGCCTTGCCGGTGGAAACCGATGGTTCTCTTGGCCCGGCGTCCTTGGTGATTCAACATCACGGTTCCAGCGTCAACCGCGAACGGCAGGCCGGGCCGCATGCCCATTGTGTCGCCATGGACGCCACCCATCACCGGGTGTTCGCCTGCGACCTCGGCCTGGACAAGGTCATGATTTACCAGCTCAACGAAACCAGCGGCGCACTCACGCCGGACGAAACTCCGTGGGCCGAATTGAAGCCCGGTTCCGGGCCGCGCCATATCACGTTCAGCCCGGATGGACGCCATGCTTATGTCATCAGTGAAATGGGTGGCACGTTGACGGCCTTTGCCTGCAACCCGGAACATGGCGCGTTGAACGAAATTCAAACCGTTTCCACGTTGCCGGCGGATTTTCATGGGAAAAACACAGCCGCCGAAGTGGCCCTCCTGCCTTCCGGCAAATTTATTTACGGCTCGAACCGGGGTGACGACAGCATCGCCGTGTTTGCCGTGGATGAAGCCAGCGGCCGGCTCAGCTTTGTGGAACGCCAGTCCAGCCACGGCAAAACCCCGCGCTGCTTTGCCATTGATCCCACCGGCCAATACCTGATTGCCGCCAACCAGAACTCCGACAATGTGGTCGTCTTCCACATCAATGCCCTGACTGGCAAGCTGACCTGGACCGGACAGAGCATCGAGGTGGGCAAACCGGTGTGCGTCACGTTTGTTCCGAGGGAAACGGCAATGCCTTGATCCAGCACGCAAGGTTGCGCCCGCTGTTCTCAAGGATTGCCTGGCGGATGCTGTTGAATCACCCATTTCATGGCTGAAATTTCGCCATAAATTTTTGTCCGGTCGTAATAACCGGCAATTTCCTCGTCCGTCAGGCCTGGACGAAGGACGTCAAAAGCCGAGATAGTCTGACGAAGCTCCAGTTTTTGTTGTTTGTTTTGCTGCGTAACCTGACCGGGAGTTTGCCCACCAAGAAAATCGTAGCTGGTATTCGGATTCAACTGTTGCAACATGATGGATTCAATCGCCATACCAACCAGTTGATTGATTAAATATTTCCCGCTGTCCCCGGTTTCGATTTGATTTCCAAATTGCATTCCCATTTGGGCAAGATTCGCCGTCGAGCCTGTGTCGCCGGAATTGAGATATTGTTGCTGAGCATCCCTGATCCCCTGGGCCAGTCGTTTAAACGTCGCCAAATGCGGCAAATCTTCCTGGGCCATGTCCGCCATGGCAAAAGTGGCCGTTTCCCCGGGTGAATCACCTGAACTCGAATACAGGTTTTCTGAATCCAGCCGGTTATCTGTATTGTAAGCGTCAAATTGCGATTTGCCCGTCGCCGCCAACAGTTCCTGAACAGCGGCGTCCGTATTTCCATTCCCGAAGTAATCTTGCGCTGACAAGTAGTTCGCGAGGGAATTGCTCGGTGACGATGCTTTGAGCAAATCCAGCCACTTGCGCCGGTCGGCCGGAAATTCATTGTGCGCCAAAACCGCCAGTTCCACGTGCGGATTGTTTGGAAAGTTCGTGGCTGCTTCGTTTAGATAATTGGTATCATTCAACGCGCGAAACGCCGTCAGCAGGCTCGTCGCATCGCGGTTGTGTTTTGTCAGCCACGCCTCGACCTTGGCCCGCGGAAGCTTTTCAAATCCGGCGTCCCCTTCAGACTGCCCATTGGTCGGTCTTGACACCGATGACACGTAGTAAGGATGAAAATCTTGAGCGTCAAAAGAGGCGGACTCAGTCCCGGTCTGCTTTTGTCTTTGTTCTGGCGCAACTCGATTGGATTTGACGAAGTGCCAAACCGCCCCGGCGATAACGGCCACCAGTGCCAATGTCATCAACCATTTGTCGAACGACGACTTTCGCATAATCCCGGCTTCGACGATTTGACTTCACCAACGACAAATCGTCACGCGAAATCGTAGTGGTACTATCGGGTGGGGCGAGGCTACTGACGAGCCGGCCTTGGCGCGCCAAAGCGAAGCGACAGCGGCTCGCGAGGCCGCTCGCTCCACCGGAAGCTGAAAGATATGTTACTTCCCGCGAACCGATGAATTTCTCTGCGACTCCGCGCCCTGGCGGTTTTTATTTTCCCGCCAGACCTGCCTCGCGTTTGATTTTGTTCACATCGGCCTTTTCAACGAAAGTGACCAGGTCGTGCCAGACCGGATTGAACCCGAAACCGCCGTCCTTCATTTCGGCAATGGCTTCGGGCTTGGTCCAGCCGCAGACGACAACGCGATACATCGCGCACATCATGCCGGTCCGGTCCGCGCCGCGTTCGCAATGAACGAAGGCCGGCAGGCTGTTGGTGCCGGTGACCACCTTGAGGAAGCGCACCACGTCTTCCTCGTCGCCATGCCACGGTTCGGTTTCAAACCGCACGCTGGTCAAGCCGGTGCTGGCCACCTTGTCCCGGTCCGAATGCCACGCGCGCAGGTTGATGACCGTCTTGATGCCCATGGCTTTCAAGTGTGCCATGCCTTCGGCCGTCGGCTGCGCGCCGCGATAAAGATTTGTGGTGACCTGAAAACAATTTTTGATGCCAGCGACTTCGATTTCTTGCGCCCAACTGGCTGGGCGATTGGTAGATTCCGGGGCGGCAACCGCAATGGTCGTCGCGAGCAGAGCAATCACCATGGCAAGCTGGAAAAGTTTCCGATGGCAATTCATTTCCCTTTGACCCGGTGCATCGTCGCGCGTTTGAGTTCGCGGGTGGATTCGCGCTGTTTCAAATCCTCGCGTTTGTCGAACTGTTGTTTGCCTTTGCCGACGGCGAGCGCAACCTTCACCTTGCCGTTCTTCCAGTAAAACGCCAGCGGCACCAGCGCATTGCCTTTCACCGCGGCCAGGCCAAACAACTTTCTGATTTCCGATTTGTGCAGCAACAATTTTCGCGGCGCCTTGGGCTGGTGGTTCTGGAGATTGCCGTGCGAGTATTCGTCGATGTGCGCGTTGTAAAGCCATACCTCTTCCTTGTCCACCCGCGCGAAGGCGTCGGCGATCTGTCCCTTGCCCGCGCGCAGGGATTTGACCTCCGTGCCGTGCAACATGATGCCCGCCTCAAACGTTTCGAGGATGTGGTAATCGCGCCGCGCTTTGTGATTGGTCACGATGTCGGCCATGACCAATTTTAGATTTACGATTTACGATTTACGAGGTGAATCTGGAACGACGGGCGACTCGTAAATCGTCAATCGCCAATCGTATATGAATCAGCGTTTCCGGCGTTTCTTGGCCGCTGGCCGGACCAGCTCGACCGTTTCGGGCATTTCCCAGCCGATCTTCTCCTCGAGAATTTCGCGCAACGCAATATCCGCCACGCCGAGGTTTGTCGTGTTGGCCACGAGCGGACGGCTCAACCCACCGCCGCCGGAATTGAGCTGGCGCACCCGGCGCGAGATGAGGTTCACCAGGACGTTGGGGTTGCCGACCTTTTCGGCAGCCTTTCTACAGAGTTCAGCGTTCACAATTTTGGGTAGAGAAAACGAGCGGGAAAGTTTATCGGCTCCGCCCATATATGCAATAAGAAAATTTGACCTTTCTGGAAATGGATTTGGTGCTATTTTGCGGTCGAATTGAGTGAAACCGGGCAAATGATGAAAATACGCAAGCTGGGAAAACAAGGACTGGTGGTTTCCGCTCTGGGTCTGGGCTGCATGGGTATGTCGGAATTTTACGGCGCCCGCGATGACCAGGAGTCCATCGCCACCATCCATCGCGCGCTGGATTTGGGCGTGACGTTCCTCGACACGGCGGACGTGTACGGGCCGTACCTTAACGAGGAACTGATCGGCCGTGCCATTCAAGGCCGGCGCGAGAAAGTGACGGTCGCCACCAAATTCGGGATCGTCCGCGACGCCACCAGACCCAACGTCCGCAGCGTCAGCGGCAAACCCGATTACGTCCGCTCCTCCTGCGAAGGCAGCCTGCGCCGATTGAAGGTGGACACGATTGATTTGTATTACCAGCATCGCGTGGACCCGGACACACCCATCGAGGAAACCATTGGCGCGATGTCGCAGCTGGTAAAGGTAGGCAAGGTACGCTACCTCGGGCTGTCCGAAGCCGGCGCCCAAACCCTCCGCCGCGCCCACGCCGTTCATCCCATCACCGCGCTGCAAAACGAATATTCCCTTTGGACGCGCGATCCTGAAGACGAAATGTTGCCGACGTGCCGGGAGCTGGGCATTGGCCTGGTTGCCTACAGCCCGCTGGGCCGCGGTTTTCTCACCGGCCGGTTCAAAAAATTTGATGACCTGCCCGCCGACGATTACCGCCGCCATTCACCGCGATTTCAGGGCGAGAATTTTCAGCGCAATCTCAACCTGCTCAAACACATCGAACAACTCGCGGCCAAAAAACGTTGCACTCCATCACAACTCGCGCTCGCGTGGGTGCTGGCCCAGGGCGACGACATCGTTCCTATCCCCGGCACCAAACAGCGGAAATATCTCGAGGAAAATGTCGCGGCGACGAAGATCGAACTGACCGATGGCGATTTGAAGCAAATTGCCGAAGTCGCGCCGGTTGGCGTCGCCGCCGGCCCGCGTTATCCCGAACACATGATGCACCTGATTGGCCGGTAAAATGGCTTGGAGGGAAGTGCTTCGTCACTTCCCACAAATAGTAGTTTCGTCGCTGCCCCATTTTGGGCATTGACGAAGCAATGCCCTCCAGTCGGTTGCGGAAAACCCATCGCTTGCCCGGCCGGTTTTTTTTCTTAAAATACCGGCACATGTCAGCAACGACTCAATTCGATTTACCGGACTTTCTGGCCACGCGCACCGAGGCCGTCAACCGCGCGCTCAACCGATTTCTGCCGTCCGAAAAGACCAGGCCCGCGACCATCCACAAGGCGATGCGCTACTCGCTCTTCGCCGGCGGCAAACGGATGCGCCCCGCGCTCTGCCTTGCTGCTGCCGAAGCCTGTGGAGGCAGCGACGCTGCCGCCCTGCCGCTCGCGTGCGCCGTCGAGTGCATCCACACCTATTCGCTCATCCATGACGATCTGCCCGCGATGGACAACGACGATTTCCGCCGCGGCAAGCCGACCAACCATAAGGTATTCGGCGACGGCATCGCCGTTCTGGCCGGCGACGCGCTGTTGACGCAGGCGTTCGAAATCACCGCGCAAGCCAAAGGCTGGCCGCGCTATCCGCATCGTGATTTGATTCTGGAAATCGCGAAAGCGTCCGGCTCGTTGCAACTCGTCGCCGGGCAGGTGGCGGATCTGGAAGGCGAAGGCAAAAAAATCTCTGCCGGTGAATTGCGCTACATCCACGAGCGCAAAACCTCCGCGCTGTTGTGCTGTTCCGTGCGGCTCGGCGGCATGAGCGCCAACTGCACGCCCACGCAACTCCGCGCGCTCACGGATTTCGGTTATCACGTCGGTCTCGCGTTCCAGGTGATTGACGACATTCTGGACGTGACCCAGACCAGCGAACAACTCGGCAAAACGGCGGGCAAGGACACAAAGGCCCAAAAGGCGACCTACCCGGCGATTGTCGGCCTGGAGAAATCGCGAAAGATTGCCGGGCAACTGACCGCCAAAGCCTTCGCCGCGCTAAAAGCTTTCAAAGGCCGCGCCGGCGCCCTCGAGGCCCTGGCCGAATTTCTGCTGAAGCGGGATAAATAGAAGGCCTGTGCATTCAATGCAGGAAGCGTGATTCAGGAACACGACGCGTCTCCACCGTTCTAGCAAGCGGCACATCCAGCAGCATCTTTGTCGCCGCCTGGAAAACCACCTACAGCCTCAGCCGATCCGCTCCAATCAATTTGATTTTACGACCTCCCTCACGTGTTTCCTCTCCCCAGGGAGAGGACATATCGGAGTTAAATTTCTGTTTGCGAAAGATCGTCCGGCCAATCCCGCCGCCTGACATTCCAAAGACGCGGCGAGCGTTTCTCCCTCTCCTGGAGGAGAGTAGCCCTGCTGGGTATTGCACAACGACAAATTCGCATAAAATTCAGCTCAAAAACGAGAAAACAAAACAATGCTAAACCGTTACCGTCCAGCATAAAGACGATTGGCGACCTCATTCAAGTCAAACGGTACAAGAAAAACCTCACTCCCGGCCACTTGGCGGCCAAAATGGGTATTGCAATGTCCTTGGTTCGTTCATGGGAAGCTGGTTCCTGCCAGCCCGACAACCGGCAGTTGAAGGTGTTGGCGGGCCTTTTGGGGGGTTGACTGCATTGTGGCGTACTAAGTTGGAGGCGCGGGTCGGAATCGGCCATTTTCCACCGCGTTTGCAGCCCCAATATGCCTGATTTTACGCGTTACTCAAGCATACTCTGCCCCTACTCCTAGCCTACCCTATTTAACTCGTTTGGTGTCCGTTTTGGTGTCCGCTGCTGACGTTGAAATTTGGAAGAGTGAAGGTATTTCAAAAACGAGAAAAGCCCAAAACCGCACACTTTACAAGCGTTTGAATATTTAGATGGCCCAGACTAACACATCAGTTGGCCCGAAAAGTGAAGTCACGTCACGTGCGCGCCGGGTGTCTGCCCCCAGACGCTCCAAATCCTCAATCGCAATAACTACGGAACGAGACAGCGTCAGCTTGCCGGCCAAGTTGTATTTCTTCAAATCGTACTCATTTGCATCCCAATGGCCCTCGGAAATGCATTCGGTCACGTACTCCACCCCGGCACGGGAGCGGTCGTATGCCCGATGCTTGGCTACTGCACCCTGTCCGCATGAGTTTGCTGCGGCGCACCATCGCCAAGCGGCTGGTAGAAGCGCAGCACACGGCCGCGTTGCTCACGACGTTCAACGAAGTGGACATGTCCTCTATTCTCGCGCTACGCCAGCAATACCAGGAAATGTTCCAGAAAAAATACAGCGTCAAGCTGGGCTTCATGTCGTTCTTCGTGAAGGCAGTAATTGACGCGCTGAAACAGATCCCGCAGTTGAATGCCGAAATTCGCGACACGGACATCGTCTATCGCAACTATCACGACATCGGCTTGGCGGTCAGCACCGACCGCGGCCTGGTGGTGCCGGTGCTGCGCGAGGCGGATCGGTTGAGCTTTGCGGAAATCGAACAGGCCATTGGCGATTTCGCGCAACGCGCCCGTGACAACAAACTCAAGCCCGACGAACTGGAAGGCGGAACTTTCACCATTACCAACGGTGGTGTTTTTGGATCGCTGCTTTCGACGCCGCTGATCAATCCGCCGCAAAGCGGCATCCTCGGCATGCACGCTATCCAAGAACGCCCGATTGCATTGGCCGGCCAGGTGGTGATCCGGCCGATGATGTATATCGCGCTGACCTACGACCACCGGATTGTGGATGGCAAGGAAGCCGTGCTGTTTCTGCGCCGCGTAAAAGAAGGTGTGGAAAATCCGGCGAGGTTGTTGTTGGAGATTTAGCGGCCGATTTTGTCCTTTTCAACCTACAATAATTGCTCATGCCTGTGCTTTGCACACCAGCATCAGAAAATACACGTTTGGAAGATAGATGAGGGAAGCGATAAACAGTGATCGGGCAGCAGTCTCGGTTCTTTTCATCAGAAACCGGATTGAAGAAAAGAGGATTATAGCTCCCAGCGCAAGTCCGCCAATCAGATACCAGTCTGTAACCTGCCGAAAGACCAGGGGAACGAACGAGACGACCACCATCGCCACCGCGCCTGCGAGCGCCCATCCAGCGGTTTGGTAACCGTGGACGTCATTGTGTGGCAACACGCGATAGCCGGCACGCACATAATCCGATCTCCACCGCCACGCAATCGCCAGAAAGTGGGGAATCTGCCACAAAAGCAAAACCCCGAAAGCGATAGCCGTCCACAAATCAAATGCTGTGCCGTCCGCGGCCCAACCGATAAGCACCGGCAAGGCACCTGCAACCGCGCCGACCAGGATGCAGGCGGGCGTGCGGCGCTTCAAAGGAGTGTAAGCGAAAGCGTAAATCCCAAACGCCAAGCCAGCCAGATACATGGCGAGAAGATTGACGAGGCAGCCCAGGAAAAGGCTACCCGCTCCGAAGAGCGCCGCTGTCAGCGCAAGCGCAGTCCGGCGGCGAATTCTGTCAGCGGCCAAGGAACGGTTCCTTGTGCGAACCATTTGCCGATCAAATTTCTGTTCGCGTATCTGATTAGCCGTGGCGGCTGCTCCCGCGATTAATCCAGTTCCAATCAAGGTGGGGAGTAATAACCGCCAGTTGAACAGAATTCGAGCGTGCAACGCAAATCCGACAAAGGCGGTTCCAACGACGAAGAAGTTGACACGCGCTTTGGTGAGCATCAGCAAGTCCGATAGTTGGTTCGCCAGACTGCGGTGCGCGCCTTCGGTGCCAGTTGATGCAAGCCCTGGTAGCGTCCATACCGGCGTATGGCCGCATTCCACGGTGAGACGATCACGCTGCATAACCGTTTAATTCGCTCACCCTCACTTTTCAATCGGGGCGGCGACGATGCTGCCGTATTCGGTCCAACTGCCGTCGTAATTCCTCACGTTCGACAGACCCAATAGATATTTCAGCACGAACCAAGTGTGGCTGGAGCGCTCACCGATGCGGCAATAGGCGATGGTCTCTTTTTTGGGATCAACGCCCTTTTGGTCAACATAGATGGTGCGCAGTTCGTCCACTGACTTGAACGTTCCATCCGGGCCGACGGCTGTGCTCCACGGGATGCCTTTGGCGCCGGGAATGTGTCCGCCGCGCTGCGCGGTTTCCGTCATGCCTGGCGGCGCAATGACTTTGCCGGTGAATTCATCGGGGCTGCGCACGTCCACCAAATTGCAAGTCTTGCCCGGTTGCGCTCGCAGGACTTCGGACAGCATCACACGCAAACTTAAATCCGGCCCGCTTGCGCGATACTGCGTGGAGACAATCTTGGGCCGTTCGGTGGTCAATTCCTTGTCCGGTTCATTGAGCCATTTGACCCGGCCACCGTTCATCAGGCGCACATCCTTGTGCCCGTAAATCTTGAAGAGCCAGAAGCCATAGGCGGCAAACCAGTTGTTGTTGTCGCCGTAAAGCACCACGGTGTCGCTCGGTGAAATGCCCGCATCGCCGAGCAGTTTTTCAAACGCTTCTTCGCTGATGATGTCGCGCCGCAGTTGATCCTGGAGTTGAGTCTGCCAGTTGAAGCCGACCGCACCGGGAATATGACCGGCGTCGTAGCCTTTGGTATCCACGTCAATTTCGATGAGTTTGATGCCGGGCTTGCCGAGGTTTTGTTTGACCCAGTCGGTTTCGACCAGGACTTCGGGGTGTGAATAATTTGCCATAGACTTGTTATGGTTGCGTCCCGGAACCGAGCCCGGGAATGTGTTTGATCATGTTCGAGGTGTATTTGAAAATGTTGTCGGGAAAAATCATCACCCCGAAGCCGCTTTTATCGCGCGCCACGATTTCCAGCGCGCCTTCCAAAATAAGTCCTGAACTGGGGCCGGCCAGCAAACCTTCATTCTGGCAGAGGTCCAGCGCGCGGGTGTAAGCGAGATGAAAATCCACTTCAATGATGTCGTCCACGAGCGAGGAGTCGAACAGCTTTGAAACACCCAGTTGTGAAATGTTCCGCAAGCCCGGCACGTCGTGGCCTTCGGTCGGCTGCACGGCGATGATTTTGATTTTCGGATTCTTCTCGCGAAGAAATTTGGCCGTGCCCGTCACCGTGCCGCATGTGCCGAGCGAGACGAACAGGTGGGTAATTTTGCCCTCCGTCTGCTTCCAGATTTCCGGTCCGGTCGTGCGATAATGCGCCTCGACGTTCTTGCTGTTTTCATACTGGTTGGGCATGGCGTATTTGTGGGCCGAAGCCTTGGCGTGCGTTTTGGCCAAGTTGATCGAGCCGTCACCCAAGCCGGGCGCGGGACAGAGTTCGTCAGAGATGACCTCCAGGTCGGCGCCGGCGATTTTCAGAAGCACCTTCTTTTCCAGCGGCACCTTATTCGGCACGACGGCCAGCAGGCGATGGCCGCGCGCCCGCGCCATCGCGGCCAGGCTGATGCCGGTGTTACCGGAAGTCGGTTCGACCAGGCCGCGCCCATTGGCCAGTTCACCACGCTCTTCGAGGTCACGCAACAACGCCCACGCCGCGCGGTCCTTCACCGAGCCGAACGGATTCATCCATTCGAGCTTGGCGTAGAGCGGAAAATCGGCGTGCGGATTGAGCCGGTTGAGCCGGACCAACGGTGTGGGATTCTCCTCGCTGGGGAGCATCTCTACGACATTTTCGTAAACACGGGTCTGATGATTCACTGCAAAGTAACTTGGTTAAACAGTTGTCACTCCTTGTCTGAAAAGGTCCAAAGATCGTCTTTCCCGAATTCCGGGCAGCAGGAACCGCAACCTTCGTAACACTCCTGGCAAAGCGTTCGCTCGCCGAAGCAGAAGGCGCCAAATCGCCCACAGGCATCGCAGGCGGCATTTTCGTCCAAGCAAACGCCAGCGCCGGTTTCATCGATGCTTTGATTCTCAACCTTCATATCTCAAATTCTGCGCCGCTGTATCGCCGCCGCGATGGGGTGATTGTTTGTGTCCCACAAATTCCCAGAACGGTCCGCATCCGGGATGGCTGCCGGAGGAGGTCGGCCAGCGTATAGTCGTCCAAGACTGCGAAAAACGCCCCCGCCGCTTCGTCCAGAACGCCCTTCAACTGGCAGGCCGGCAGCAACCGGCAAAAGTGGTTTCGGTCCTCTCGGCAGTCAATGACAGTGTCGCTTTCCTCGCCCAACCGCACGATGTCACCCAGCCGGATTGCTTCCGGCGAGCGAGCGAGCGTGAAGCCGCCGCCGATCCCCCGCTGCGTGGCGAGATAACCGGCCCGGCCAAGGTCATGCACAACTTTGACGAGATGATGCCGTGAAATGCCAAAGGTTTCCGCCACTTCGGCAACAGTGGTCCGTTCCGGGCTGCGCAAGGCGGTTTGCATCAGCACCCGGATGGCGTAATCAGAATAAGCGCTCAGTTGCATCCTTGACTGGAATATGGCTGGAGACGGTTCTTAGCGCAAGCAAAATATGCACTTGAAATACATATTTAACGCGGTTAGGTTTCATCGGTGGATTTGAGTGTGGAAATTCTCCCGTTCGCGCCTGCGGAGGAATTAACCAGTGATTAAGAAAGGAATTGAACGCACCGATGAAAACCGGATGTAACCGAATCTTTTGCTTCAAGACGGTCAGGCTTCAGCCTCGGCGGTCCCGCTTGAGGGCGTCGCGCCTGTCGCGAAATCTTCACGCTCCGGCGCATTCCGCCGTGACCAAGCCCGTCGCACCGATATTTCTTAAAGCGGACGCGGCTTCCACGGAACCGCTGCATGAGGATGCCATCCAATTGTATCTCCGCGAGATTGGCCAGGTGAAATTGCTGACACCAGAGGAGGAAATCGCACTCGCCAAACGAATCAAACGCGGTGACAAAAAGGCCCGCGAGCACATGATCAAGGCCAACTTGCGGTTGGTGGTGAAAATCGCGCACGAGTATGAAAGACTGGGACTGCCGTTGCTGGACCTCATCAACGAGGGTAACATCGGTTTGATGAAAGGCGTGGATCGCTTCGACGTGAGGAAGGGAGCCAAACTCTCGACGTATGCGTCGTGGTGGATTAAACAAGCCATCAAGCGGGCGCTTGCCAACCAGTCGAGGACCATTCGCCTGCCGGTTCACGTCGTGGACCAACTGGCGCACATTCGAAAAACCGAGGCCAAACTTCACGAGACACTCGACCGCGAGCCAACCGACGAGGAGATTGCGCATCATCTGGAGATTGACGTCCGGCGCATCGGACAATACCGCAAAGCTTCGCGCGCTCCCGTGTCACTCGATTCGCCCATTGGAGATGACGATTCGGCCTCCGTCGCTGAAGTGGTCGCCGATGGCAATGCGGTCGCTCCCTTTGACCGGATCGTCCGCAATAGCGATCACGAATTTCTCCGACAGGTTTTGGTCGCACTCGACGCGCGGGAAAGGAAAATTCTGACTTTGCGGTTCGGCCTGAACGGCGGCGAACCTAAAATGCTCGAACAAGTGGGAAAACGCTTTGGTGTCACGCGCGAACGTATCCGGCAGATTCAAGAACAGGCATTGCGGAAACTGCGCGCGTTGATTAAAAAACGGGAACAAGTCGCAGAACAAATGCGCGTCGCATGACCCTGCAAAACGCAAAGATTCAGGTTCGCGTGGAATCAGACAGCCTCGGCAACGTTGAAGTGCCTTCGAACGTTTATTGGGGCGCGCAGACAGCACGTTCGCTGGCCCACTTCAACATCGGCCGCGACACCATGCCGCCGGAGTTGATTCGCGCGTTCGGCATCCTGAAAAAGGCGGCGGCGCTGGTCAACGCGGAGCTGGGTAAACTGCCGGCGGAGAAGGCGCGCCTCATTGTGCAAGCCGCCGATGAAGTCATCGCCGGCAAGCTTGACGACCAGTTCCCGTTGCGCGTCTGGCAGACCGGCAGCGGCACACACACCACCCTGAACGTCAATGAGGTCGTCGCCACTCGCGCGATTGAACTGGCCGGCGGCGTGCTGGGTTCCAAGAATCCCATTCATCCTAACGATCATGTCAATCTGTCCCAGTCCTCGAACGACACTTTCCCCACCGCCATGCACATCGCGGCGGCGGAAAGGTTGCAGCGCGACTTGATTCCCGCCATCCACCAAGTCCAGGATGCGATTGAGGTTAAGGCCGGGGAATTTGCCGGCGTAGTCAAGATCGGGCGCACGCATTTGCAGGATGCCACACCGCTTACGGTCGAACAGGAGATGTCCGGCTGGGCGAGTCTGCTGGCCAGGGACATCGAGCGGCTAAGGCTGGCGGCGGACGGTCTTTATGACTTGGCCATTGGCGGCACCGCCGTCGGCACCGGTCTCAATGCTCACCCGGAGTTTGCTTCGCGCGCCGCCGCCAAAATCGCCGAACTGACCGGGCTTCCTTTCCGGTCACATCCCAATAAGTTTGCCGCCCTGTCGGCGCACGATGAGATGGTGTTCGCCCACGGCGCAATCCATACGCTGGCCGGCTCGCTGATGAAAATTGCCAACGACATCCGCTGGCTGGCGTCGGGACCGCGATGCGGTTTGGGCGAATTGCAGATACCTGAAAACGAGCCGGGTTCCTCAATCATGCCCGGCAAGGTGAATCCGACCCAGTGCGAAGCGATGACCATGATCGCAGTGCAAATTCACGGAAACAACGCGGCGATTGCCTTTGCCGGGTCGCAGGGCAACTTCGAGTTGAACGTCTTCAAGCCCGTCATCATCCACAACTTCCTGCATTCGGTGACGCTGCTCTGCGACGCCTGTCCCGGTTTTGTGGAGTATTTGATAAAGGGCATTACGCTTAACCGGGCGCGGATTGAGTCCAACGTCAAGAACTCGCTCATGCTGGTAACTGCGCTCACCCCCGCCATCGGCTACGACAAGGCTGCCCGCATTGCGCACGTGGCGCACGCCGAAGGCATCAGCCTGCGAGACGCCTGCTTGAAACTGGGTTTTTTGTCCGGCGAGGAATTCGACCGTCTGGTCCGGCCGGAAGCCATGACCCATCCGTGAAATCATTGCCATAGCGCTTGGCAGTCTCAGCAGTTTAAGTCAGCCACCGCTCTCCCGCTGCAAGTCTTTCCGGGGTTCTGATTCAATAGCCGCCAAAATCTTCCGCGCGGATGTCATCGTCATCCACCCCCACTTTGTTGAGCATCTCGTGCACGCCCTTGACCATGCGCGGCGGACCGATGACGTAATAGATGGGCGACTTCACTTCGGTTCGATATTTGGTCAGCAACTCCGGCGTGACGCGGCCCTTTTCACCCTTCCAGGTGTTTATAAATTCGGTCGCCGCCGTCATGACGGGAATCAGTCGGTAGTTCGGGTTCTCCTTCTGTAAGGCTGCCAACTCTTCCAGAAACGAGGCATCTTCAGGCCGCCGGTTTGAATAAAAGACCAACAGCCGGTGTGGCAAGCGGTCGTGCGCCGCCCGCAACAGGATGCTGCGGACGGGAGTAATGCCGATGCCGCCCACGATAAAAATTGCTGTGCGCGTGACGTTGTTGTGCAGGGTCAGGCTGCCGCTTGGCCCTTCAATCCTGACTTCCGTGCCCAATGGCAAGCGTGGCAACTCGCGTTTGAATGCCGTGTCACGGAGGCGCGTTGCCACCAGCAGGAAATTTTCATGCGGTGCGCTGGCGATGGAGAGCGCCCGCGTGTTCCCTTCCGCGTCGGTCTCGCCCGGATTCAGCAGCGTAAGGTCAATCCATTGGCCCGGACGGAAATTGAAACCCGGAGGTTTCTCGAACTGAAACGCCATCGTCCGTTCCGCCACGGTAAACCGATCTTTTAGTTTCACCTGATATTTGGTGACATTCGTTTGAGTGCTCATTTTGCTCCCGCTTTCTCACTTTCATTTTAACTGATTTCCTAAGCGGCTTGCTGGAGCGCAACGCTTTTTGACGCGATGACCGCCAGCAAATCGTTCCATGATTTCACAAAGGCTTTCGCGCCTTCGTCCTGCAGCCGGGCTGCAAGGTTGTCCACGTTGATTCCGGCCTGCGCGAATCGCGCCAAAATCTTTTCACAATCACCGCCATCGTGCGCCATAAGCGGCCCGACTTCGCCGTGGTCGGCGAGCGCTTTCAACGTGTTTTCGGGTATGGTGTTGATCGTAAAAGGCGCTACCAGGGCCTTGGCGTAGAGAATGTCGGGAGCCTTGGGATCCTTCGTGCCGGTGCTGGCCCACAGCAATCGTTGCGGCCGGGCGCCGGCGTTGAACACGCGTTGCCAGCGCGAATTCACTAACAATTCGAGGTAAGCCTTGTAAGTCCGGCCGGCGATGGCAATGCCCAACTGATTGCTGAGTTCCGACGGAACTTTGCCCGCCACCGCGACATCCCATCGGCTGATAAACACGGACGCCACCGACGCGACCTGTGGATTAAGCCCGGCGGCGATGCGCCGTTCGATGCCGCGCAGATACGCCTCGGCCGCCGCCACATACTGCTCACGTGAAAACAAGAGCGTCACATTAATCGGCACACCCGCGAAAATCGCCTCCTCAATGGCCGGCAATCCCTCCTTGGTTCCGGGAATTTTGATGAACATATTGGGCCGGGCGGCGCGCGCGAACAATTCCCTGGCGGCGGCAATGGTGCTGAGCGTGTCGTGGGCGAGCAGCGGTGAAACTTCCAGCGATACCCAACCGTCCACGCCGTTGGTCCGGTCGTGAGCTGCCCGGAACAGGTCGGCGGCTCGAACCAGGTCGTCAAGCGCCAGATCAAAGAAAAGCTCTTCGCCGGACCGGCTTTGCTCCAAGCCCTTGAGGATCGCGTCGTCGTAGGCGCGGCTGCTCTTGATGGCGTGATCGAAAATGGTTGGATTCGAGGTCAGTCCCGTCACGGAGAATTCGTCGCGGTAACGCTTGAGCGTGGCCTGGTTGAGCAAGTCACGGGTGATATTGTCGAGCCAGAGGCTCTGGCCCAAATTGTGCAAATGTTGAGTAGCTTTCATAGGCTTTGGCATAAAATCGTCAGTCGCGATTGTGGCATATTGACGCGCCTGGCTTGCACAAGGCGGTATGCATCAGCACCCGGAAGGCGTGAGCAGAATCGGCGCTCAATCGTATCCTTGATGATAATATGTCCAATGGTTGCCCTGAGCGCAAGTAAAATATGTACTTGAAATACATATTTAGCTCGGTTAAGTTTATGGCATGCGAAACATTGCTCCTGAAACCACCATCGGCGAAATCGTTCGCGCGTTGCCCGCGACGTCACGGATTTTCGAGAACTTGAACATTGACTATTGTTGCGGCGGCAAGAAATCGCTGGCCGAAGCCTGCCGCAGCAGAGGACTGGACGCCGCGACCGTAATTGCGATGCTCTCGGCGCTGGACCAGCCCGCCAACGGCGCGCCGGCCAACGCGGATGCGATGGCGCTGGCCGAACTCTGCGACCACATCCAGCAGACGCACCACGCGTATTTGCTGGAGGAACTGCCCCGGCTGGATTTCATGACGCGCAAGGTTGCGGCCGTCCACGGCGAGCATGAGCCGCGGCTGCTCGAACTCCGCCAGACCTTCGAGATTTTCAACGGGGAAATGACAACGCACACGAAGGAGGAGGACGAAATTATTTTCCCGGCCATCCGCCAACTGGAAGCCGCGACGAACGGCCGCCCGGCCGCGTCGCCCCACCTCCGAACCACGCTGACCCGGTTGGAACGCGAGCACGACAGCGCCGGCGCCGCGTTGGAACAGTTCCGGACCTTGACGGACAACTTCACGCCGCCGGAGTGGGCCTGCAACACCTTCCGCGCCCTTTACGACGGGCTGGCGCAGTTGGAGAAAAACATGCACCAGCACGTGCACAAGGAAAACAACGTGCTCTTTCCACGGGCACTCGCGGCGGCCACGGTTAAACTGCATTAATCGTTGGATTGAAGACTTGCGACAGTAAGTCAAGTGAACATGAAAGTCATCGGGTTTATCGGCGGGATGAGTTGGGTGTCCACGCTCGACTACTATCGCCTGCTCAATGAGGAGGTGCAGCGGCGACTGGGCGGATTGCATTCGGCGCGAGTGATTCTCAATAGCCTCGATTTCGCGCCGCTGGCGCAGGCCCAGAAGACCGGTGATTGGGAAAAAGTGGGCGACATTCTGATCACCGCCGCTGTGGCCTTGGAAACTGCCGGTGCCGAACTGCTGCTCATCGGCACCAACACCATGCACCGGGTTGCCGACACAGTTCAGGCGCGTGTCCGCATTCCTTTGATTCACATCGCCGATGCCGTTGGCGACGCCATCCGTGACACCGGCATGCATCGCGTCGGGCTGTTGGGAACCCGCGCCACGATGGAACAAAACTTTTACTCCGAGCGGCTGGCGGCAAAAGGATTGCATGTCCTGACGCCGCCGGCAGCCGAACGCGAACTTCTGGACCGGTTGATTTTTGAGGAACTCTGCCGCGGCGTTGTGACGAAAGCTGCCCGAAATCTTGTGTTGTCACTCATCCGCGAACTGCAGCAGCAAGGCGCCCAAGGCGTGATTTTGGGCTGCACCGAACTGGGCGGCGTGGCTCCGCAGCAATCTCCACCCGTGCCGTTGTTCGACTCGGCCCGCATCCACGCGCTGAAAGCGGTGAAGCTGGCGTTTTCGGCTTGAAACCAAAGGGAATGTGTCTTAATCTCCTCCGACCGCAAAGACGCGGAGATGCAAAGAATTAGCGCGGAGTCAAAACACTTTCCATTTCACCCGCGTTTCTTACACTCCCCCGCATGGGCACGCTTTACTACGGCGACAACCTGCCGATTCTCCGCGAATAACCAGCAAAAAATGCAGGAAATGCCCCCTACTTTTCAGACATACATGCAGCAGTTCACACGGAAGCAGTAACGACGCGCTGCGAGAAGTGTGCATGAAATGAACGTTTACCTATTAGGAGCAGGCGCATCAAAGGCATACGATCAATCGCCTTCAGGCTGTCGGATGCCACTCGCCCGAGAAGTATTCGCGACCTTTGAAAAGCTCGACATTAGCGCGCATCCCTGGGTGTTGATTGGAAATATAATCAATTATGCTCGGGAAAAAAAGCACATCCCGATACTGAAGTTTTTAAGAAGAACTACGACATCGAAGCATTTCATTCGGAAGTTGAAGCAGACCTGGTTGAAGCGATTAAACAGCGCGGCAGCGAACATGGTAATACTCCTGAAATCATCCAAATCCACGCAGTTTACACGCAACTCATTTGCTTTTTCAGTTGCGTGCTAAACGCGATTCAAAATGGACCCACCTCACAGGCCCACCGCAATTTTGTCTCGCAAATCAATTCACAAGATTGCGTTATTACATTTAATTGGGACACGTTACTTGATCGAGCACTGTACGAAACCGGCAAGTGGAATGCGGACTCGGATTATGGATTTATTCCATGTGAAGTATTTCGCGACGGTTGGGAATCAACGGCGGCAAAACCAAAATCTTCTGGCGGCCCAAAACTCATAAAGCTACATGGCTCGACCAACTGGATCACGAGTTACATTGGAATAGATTCAGATAGCCACGCGCCGTATTTATTGCAAGAGGCACCAAACGACATCGTTCGGGTATTTGAATTTTCCACAAAGCCATACGCCTGTTACGCGGGACGCTACATGCCCGGTTACGAACCATTTTCCTATGGCTATTACCCTCCAAATCTAACCAATGATAGAGGGAAATCAGCCCCGCCGGAGCATGTTTTCTTCTCCATTCGCCCGAAGCACCCTTATATGCCGGAGGGCGCTGCACCGGATGACGGTGTCCCCACGCTTCCGCTCATTATTCCACCCGTAAGGAATAAAAATTACGGACTATTTGGCGGATTATTCAAAAGTCTATGGCAGCAAGCCAGCCAAGTAATATCGGCATCTGATACGATTTTCGTCATCGGATACTCATTCCCTGAGACAGATACACGGAGCTTGGATTTGTTCAAACAGGCATTTGTGTTGAGGCGAAGCTTTCCGCGCGTTGTCATCATCAATCCATCCCCCGAACGAAACATTGACGTTTTCAAGCGCACCTTGGGCATTCCAGAATCCCACTTGGAAATCCGGAAAAATTATTTTGATGGCAATATAAAGAAATTGTGTGGAACGCAGTAATGAAAGCGCATGTTGAAATCCACATTCGCCTCGATTTGGCCGGCGGCAAAACGCTGCATGATGTTCTCCGCGAATTTGCCGGACAAACCAAAGGCTGGTCGTTTCCGCTGGAAAATTCGTTGGATTATCAAAAAGGGCATGGCGCTCCGGCTGGCTTCGTGGTTTCGGATAAAGTCAAAGGACTTGAACGCGGCGCGGTAGCCGTCGCCAACTTGGATGAGAAACTTCCCAATCATTTTCGCGTGCCCAACATCGTCCCGCGCGATTGCGGTTATCTGCCGATGGACAAATACAACGCCATCGGCCTGGCCTTCGCCAAAGCGTTCCGGCAATTCCTGAAAATCAGTAACATCGGCGGCACGGTGAAAGTGACCAATCCGAACAAGGAACTGGCCGACATCATCAAGGGCGAAAAGTGCCGGAAACTATTTGAGGCGTGGCTTCGTTCGCCGGCGCCAATTTCCCATCCTGCCGACGTAGAGAGGCTCTATGTTTTCATCTGTGCATTGTTTCGGTATCACTCGGACGCGCGTTCCTATATCCCCAAAGCCAATGGGAAACAAAGGCCGCTCGGCATTCCCACGATGAAAGACCGCGCCATGCAAGCGTTACACTTGCTGGCGTTGGAACCCGTCGCGGAAACTACCGCCGACCCCAATTCCTATGGCTTCCGACCGGAACGCTCCACTGCCGACGCCCTGCAACAGTGCTTCAATGCGCTGTGCCGGGGGTGTTCGCCGCAGTGGGTGCTGGAAGGCGACATCAAAGGCTGCTTCGACCACATCAGCCACGAATGGATGCTCCAACATGTCCTGATGGACAAGGCGGTGCTCCAAAAATGGTTGAAGGCCGGTTACATCGAAAATCGAACCTTGTTCCCCACGGAGGCGGGCACGCCGCAAGGCGGCATCATCTCGCCAACGCTGGCGAACATGACTCTGGACGGACTGGAGAAATTGCTGGCCAAACACTTCCCGAGGCAGAAGCACACGGACGGCAAACGCTGGTGCCCCAAAGTCAACCTTGTTCGATATGCGGACGACTTCATCATCACCGGCGGCTCGCAAGAGTTGTTGGAAAAGGAAGTGCGTCCCTTGGTGGAGCAGTTCTTGAAGGAACGAGGGCTTGCGCTCTCCACCGACAAGACACGCATCACTCATATTGACGAGGGGTTCGACTTCCTCGGACAGAATCTCCGTAAATACGATGGCAAACCGCTGGTGAAACCATCGAAGAAAAACACGCAAGTGTTTTTGGAGAAAGTCCGGGGACTGATTGAGGCGAACCAATCCGTCAGCCAAACTCTGCTAATGGCGGTGTTGAACCCGGTCATTCGGGGCTGGGCCAACTACCACCGGCACTGCGCGGCATCGGATACGTTCGACCGGGTGGACCATGAAATCTGGCGGGCACTCTGGCAATGGGCCAAACGCCGACATCCCAAGAAATCGCGCGACTGGGTCAAGAAGCACTGCTTCCCGGCCTGGCGCAATCGAGCTTGGACGTTTGCGGCCAAGACGGGCAAACATAAACCGGACGGCACACCGATTTGGACTCGCCTGACGTATGCGGGCGATACCCAAATCAGACGCCATGTTAAAATCCGGCGCAATGCCAACCCGTTCGGCCCGCAATGGCGGACTTACTTCAACGAACGCAAGTTCCAGAAGAAGTTTGGCATCACGCGCCAACAAGCCGGGATTAATACGTCGTGATACCGGCTCCGCTCCGGCGGGGCTTCGGTTCGGCTTGAGCCGGATGAGGGGAAACTCTCACGTCCGGTTCTGAGGGGAGGGAGTGGCGGCAACGCCGCTCCCTTACCCGACAGCTTTATGACTGTCAAGACCCAGTCAGAGATTGAATATCCACGAGTTGACCATATCAAAATGCAAGTCCTGTTGCTCGCGCCCACAAATCCGTTTCCTGGCTCGAATGCTCCGAAAGCGAAAAACAGAGTTCCGGCTCGGATGACAAATAGCTACAGTGTTATTAAGGCGCTATTTGCAATTGGAAAAAGGACTGTGGCGCGACGATGGTGTTGGTCACGTTCACGGTGCCGCCGGTTCCGTTAATTGTCCCGCCCAGTGATGACCAGCCTGCAAGCGCCAAATTCGTCTTGGTTTGCACTTGATACATCTGGCCGGACACCGATTGGAACGTTAGCAAATACTGATTACCAAGCACGGTCAGGGTGAGCTCAGGAGTCCCCAAAACGGTGAGCGTGCCGTTCACAAAAATGTCCGAGTAATTTCCTTGTGAGAATGTTCCCCCGGTCGGCGCGCTGGGCATGATGCTGTAAGGCCCTGCCGAAGCCGAGGACATCGCGCCCGCACTTACCAGCGTGACCGCGCCAATCGTCTCGGAATTCTGCAGACCGCTCGCGGTGAACTCTGTGCCGGCAAACGTCAAAGTCTCCCCGACGATCTTGTTCGTGCTGTTGGCTGTGATGGTCAACACCGCCTTGTTCACGGTTAACACGCCGTTGGTGTAACCAATTGTGTAATTGCCCGCAGTAAAGGTGCCGCCAGTCGCCGCGCTGGGCACGATGTTGTAAGGTGAGCCGCTCACAGGCGCATTGGAGATCGATCCGGCACTCGTTAACGTGACCGTGCCAATCGTTTCGGAGTTCTGTAATCCACTTGACGTAAATTCAGTGCCGGCGAATGTTATAGTTTGTCCATAAGTCTTGGTACGGTTGTTGGCGGTAATTCCCAAAGGTGCAGTGCCAATCGTCAGGGTGCCGTTGGTGTAAGTAATCGCGTAATTGCCCGGTGCGAACGTCCCGCCGGTTGCCGCGCTGGGCACGATGTTATATGGCGAACCGGCCACAGATGCCATCCCCGTCGCGCCCGCGCTGGTTAGCGTTATGGAGCCGACTGTCTCCGAATTTTGTAAGCCGTTTGGGGTAAATTCCGTGCCCGCGAATGTCACCGTCTGCCCATAGGTCTTGCTTCGGCTGTTCGCAGTGATCCCCAGCGGGGCCTTGTTCACCGTCAGTGTGCCGTTGTTGTAAGTAATTGTGTAATTGCCAGGCGCGAACGTCCCGCCGGTTGCCGCGCTGGGCACGATGTTGTATGGCGAACCAGCCACAGATGCTGTCCCCGCCGCGCCCCCGCTGGTTAGCGTTACGGAACCTACCGTCTCTGAATTTTGCAAGCCGCTCGGGGTAAATTCCGTGCCCGCGAATGCCACCGTCTGCCCATAGGTTTTGCTTCGGCTGTTCGCAGTGATCCCCAGCGGGGCCTTGTTCACCGTCAGGGTGCCGTTTGCATAGGTGATATTGTAGTTGGTCAAACCTGCGTCACCCAAGGCATTCGTGATGGTGATTGTGAAGGGAGAACCGCTGACCGGGGCGGTAGGTGGTGCGCCGGTGCTCGCGAGCGTGGTGCTCGTCACCGTATCGCTGTTCACAAGGCCGGTCGTGTTAAATTCCGTTCCGGCGAACGTGACCGTCTGGCCATAGGTCTTGTCGCTGCTATTGGCAGTGACTGTGAGCGGCGCCTTTTGAACGTTGATGGCGACGTTTGTTGTGACATTCGTGTAGGTAGTTGTGTCGCTGGGCATGAATGTCACGGAAAGAGTTCGGTTGGAGCCCGATTGAAGCACGGTGCCGATGGGCGGGCTATAAATGAATGAGCCGGGCACTGCAGAGCCGTTCCAATTGGCCGTGGCGTCGAGTTGCGTTCCGCTTAACGCGGTGCCATAGACGATGCCTGCCGGGGTGGGCCAGGTGATCTGAGGCACCAGCTTCAGAACCTTAATCGTCAGTGAGGTGGAGTTCGTCGTCACTTGCCACACCGCCACCGGTGGCAGGTTCGTCTGGGTGAAGACACCCGATAGCGAGGTGTAGTTGATTATCTGCCAGGAATTATTTACAGCAGGCAGAAAACCCGCATTGAAGATGGCGCTCAACGTGCCGGTCAACGTGGCAGGGCTGCCCGAAAGATCGATAATTCCATAGCCGGTGAGACTGCTGATGCCAAAATTCAACGTGCCGCCGGTCAGATCATAATTACCAGCCAGAGACAAGGTATTGGTTTGCGCGTCCAGTATTCCAAAGCGATTTGTGAAGTTCCAATAAATGTAAGTGATGCCGGTGCCGCCGCTCTTCCTGAATATGCCCGCATTGATGAAAGCAGGCGTACCGCTGGCGAGAGTCAACGAGCCGTCAAATTGCGCGTTCCATAGCCCGGCATTGTAAATCAGCCCATTGTAACCGGGCGGCCCATAGCCATAAATGTTTCCTGCCGACCAGTTGACCGTGCCGTCATTCGTCAACGAACCAAATATCTGATAAGTCGTGTTGTTGGTGACATTCAACACACCGCTCTGCGCCACCGCCAATGCTCCGTTGATCGTGCCGCCCGTCCAGTTCAAAACCGCATTACTAGCCACGAGCACGGTTGCGTTGGTGTCCGTCAAGCTGATGGCACCCGTACAATTTCCATTCAAGATACTATTACCGACCCAGGTCGAACAGGACAGCGAACCGGTTTGAATGTCGAAGGTTCCCGTGCTTGTGAAGTTCCAATAAATGTAAGTGATGCCGGTGCCGCCGGTCTTCCTGAATATGCCCGCATTGATGAAAGCAGGCGTGCCGCTGGCGAGAGTCAACGAGCCGTCAAATTGCGCGTTCCATAGCCCGGCATTGTAAATCAGTCCATTGTAACTGGGCGGGCCATAGCCGTAAATGCTTCCTGCCGACCAGTTGACCGTGCCGTCATTCGTCAACGAACCAAATATCTGATAAGTCGTGTTGTTCGTGATGTTCAACACGCCGCCTTGCGCCACCGTCAATCCCCCGTCAACCTCGCCGCCTCCCCAATTGACCACGCCATTGGAGCTGACGTTGAAAAATCCACCAGCATCGATGGTGCCGCCAATCCAATTCACCGTCACGCTGGCCGGAACGGTGACCGTAGCGTTCGAATTAACGCTTATCGTCCCCGTATAATCTCCATTCAAGATATTGTTGCCCACCCAGGCCGAGGTGGAAAGTGAGCCGGTTTGGATGTCGAGGGTT
>JANWKE010000100.1 GCA_025451535.1 Verrucomicrobiia bacterium | reverse complement strand
TACCACAATTTCACAGCTTTATGTTCACGGTCGGCACGTTGTTGCCGATGCTGTGCGGCGGCGGGATTTTACTCCTGAAAACCCTCCATCCGTTCAAGCAGGTGTTGGAGGACATTGCGCGGCATCGGGGCACGATCCTGCCGGCGGTGCCATCATTTTATCGGGCGCTCCTGGCGGTGCCGGAGTTCGGCAAGCTGCCGTTGCGCCTGTGTATCAGCGGCGGCGCGCCGTTGCCGGTGGAGGTTTTCAACGCGTTCACGCGACAGTTTCCGTTTCCGCTCCGCGAGGGTTACGGCCCGACCGAAAGCAGCCCGGTGGCCACGGTGAATCCAATTTATGGTGTCAACAAGCCCGGCTCGATTGGCAAACCGATTCCGAACGTGGAATTAAGCATCCGCGACGAGGCCGGTAATGAATTGGCGGTCGGTGATACCGGCGAAATCTGCATCCGGGGCGGGAACGTGATGCGCGGTTATTGGAACCAGCCCGAAGAAACGGCAAAGGTTCTGCGCGGCGACTGGCTTTACACTGGTGACGTAGGCCGCTGTGACGCCGACGGCTACTATTTCATTACCGACCGTAAAAAGGACATGTTGCTGGTCAATGGCATCAATGTTTATCCGCGCGAAATTGAGGAAATCATCTACCAGTTTCCCGGCGTGAAAGAAGCGGCGGTGGTCGGAATGCCGGACTCGCGCAGAGGTGAGCAGCCGGTGGCATTTGTGTCGGCGGTTGAAGGCCAGACCCTGGACGAAAGGGCATTATTGCAGTTCGTTCGCGACCAACTGGCGGACTACAAAGTGCCCAAACGCGTTGTTTTCATGCCGGTTTTGCCCCGGAATACGACAGGCAAAATCCTCAAAACCGCCCTGCGCCAGTACCCGCTGAATTGAAGCGTTCGCCGTCACAACTAATTAGTATGTAACAAGTTACATTTCAACCTTTTCCGAGTTGACGCGGGTGGATTATCGACAGTAAGCTTCTATGACCGTCCGGCGCATGATGCGCGGGGCAAAAATAATCTTATGGCTGAAGGATATTGCGTTAAATGCAAGGCCAAGAAGGAAATCGCTAATGGCGTTGAGGAAGTCATGAAGAACGGGCGCAAGGCGATCAAGGGCAAATGCCCGACTTGCGGTACGGTCATGTTCAAGATTTTAGGGGGCAAAGCGGCTCCAGCCAGTACGTCAACCGTCACCCCCCCGGCTACGAGCTGATATGCCGCAACAGCTCGCCTATGTCATCGTCACCCCCTATTCGCTCTACAAATCGCGCACGGGTGGAATTCTAAGCCGGCTGATTTCCCGCACGGGCCTGGACCTGGCCGCCATGCGGATGTTTGCTCCCGGTCCCGAACTGGCGAAGGAATACGCCGAAACCATCGTATCCGCCCAGGACCCCCAGGACCGGAAAATCCAGGAACTGCTTCGGGAATACGTTCTCCAGAACCTCTCGCCGGACCCTAAAACCGGCCGGCGGCGGCGGGTGTTAATGATGCTTTTTCAAGGCGACGAAGCCGTGCGCAAGGTCCGTTCCGTAGTCGGCAATTTAAGCCCCGACCGGCGCGGCGGTGAAACCATCCGGGACACCTACAGCGATTTGATTATGGACGACGACGGAGGAGTTCGTTATTTCGAGCCCGCCGTGCTGGCCTCCCCGAACGAGGAGGAAGCGGAAACGAAGCTGAAATTGTGGGCGCGCTATTCGGACGCGGATGGCGGCGTGCTGGAAAATGTCATCGCCTACCCTCCGGGACAGGCGGGTGAGCGTTCCCTGGTGCTCATCAAGCCGGACAATTTCAAATTTCCCACCGGCCGGCCCGGGAACGTAATCGATTTCTTCTCGCGCACCGGACTTTATATCGTCGGCGTCAAGGTGTTGCACATGAGTCTGGCGCAGGCGATGGATTTTTACGGACCGGTCCACGAAGTCTTGCGCACGAAGCTCAAGGACGGCATTGCCGAACGTGCCCGGAATGTTCTCGAAAAGGAACTGGGTTTCAAAATCCCGCCGGTCCAGCAGCAAATGCTGGGCGACGTGCTCGGCCCGCTCCATGGCGACAACCAGTTTGAAAACATCATGCGGTTCATGACTGGCTTCACGCCATCCGAACAAAAGACGGAAGCGGAACGCCGGCTGCCGGGCTCGCAAAAATGCATCGCCCTGGTTTACGAGGGTGTGAATGCCGTCAGAAAAATTCGCGATGTGCTCGGTCCCACCGATCCCTCCAAGGCCCCGCCCGGCTCCATTCGCCGCGAGTTCGGTTCCAATATTACAATCAATGCGGCGCACGCGAGCGATTCAGTCGAAAACGCCCAGCGGGAAATGAAGATCATCAATCCGGGCGAAAATAATTTCCGGCAGGTAGTCGAGGAAAGCTACGGAAAATTGTAAGCGCGCAATTTCCTCAGCAAACGTGCGTCGGCGGCGGGAAATTCGAAATCCTCCAGTTCGGTTTTGCCGATCCAGCGTACGGCCGCACAGGCCACTGGCCGCGGCTCGCCGTCAAGCAGGCGGCAGACGAAGAATTTCAGCCGCACACTCTTTTCCACGTAACGATGCGAGACGGTTTCAAACAGTTCGCCAACCGAGATCTTCACACCCAGTTCTTCGCGTACTTCACGGGCGAGGCATTGCTCGAAGGTTTCGTCCGGTTCCCGTTTGCCACCGGGAAATTCCCAAAGGCCGCCTAAATGAGAGTCTGCCGGGCGCCGGGCGATAAGAAGCTTGCCCCGTCGAAAAAGCAGCGCGGCCGCCACGTCGACAGGTTTTTTAGCGTCCGACACTTTTATAAACCCACCCCAGGCGTTCCATCTCGGCGTGGTCAAAGAGATTACGGCCATCAAACATGATGGGATGTGACAGCGATTTGCGCGCGCGCTCGAGGTCAAGCTGCTTGAACTCGTCCCATTCGGTGGCCACGACCAGCGCGTCGCAACCCTCGGTCACGGTGTTCATGTCCTCCACGTACGTCACATCTTTTAAAATCGCCCTGGCCTTGTTCATGGCTTTGGGGTCGTGGACCCGTAACAGGGCGCCTTCCTTTTGCAGGCGCTGGCAAAGCTCGATCGCCGGCGACATGCGTATGTCATCGGTGTTTTGTTTGAAGGCGAGCCCGAGCACGCCGATTTTTTTGTCTTTGAGCACCCAAAGGGTGTCGGTGATTTTCTTCACAAAGCGGTCCATCTGTCCCGCATTAATGTGCTGCACTTCCTTGAGCAAACGGAAGTCGTACCCGATCTCCTCGGCGATTTTGATGAACGCGCTCAAGTCTTTGGGAAAGCAGCTGCCGCCAAAGCCGATGCCCGCGTTGAGAAACCGCCGGCCGATCCGTTCATCCAGGCCCATGCCCGCGGCAACCTCCTGCACATTTGCGCCTGTAATTTCGCAAATGGTGGCGATGGCGTTGATATAGGAAATTTTCAGCGCCAGAAATGAATTGGAGGCATGCTTGATGAGCTCGGCCGAATTGATGTCCGTCACGACCATCGGCGCATGAAAGGGCGCGTAAACCTTCTTCATCGCCTCAATCGGCCGCGGTGAGCGCGTGCCGATGACAATGCGGTCGGGCTTCAGCAAATCGCCCACGGCAAAACCTTCCCGCCGGAACTCCGGGTTGCTTACCACCTCAAAGTCCGCCGTGGCCGGGCAATACCGTTTGATGGTTTCGGCCACCTTCTCGCCGGTTTTGACCGGGACGGTGCTTTTGTCCACAATGATTTTGTAGTCGGTCAGGGCCGCGGCGATGTCGCGTGCCACCTTTTCGATAAAGCTCGAATCCACGGAACCATCCGGCTGCGGTGGCGTCGGTACCGCGATAAATATGACATCGGATTTTTGAACACCCTCGGCGGTGCTGGTGGTGAAGGAGAGTCGCCCGGCGGCCGCGTTTTTTTTTACGAGCTCCTCCAGACCCGGCTCATAGATGGGGATGCCGCCTGAGGTGAGAAGTTTGATCTTGGCCGCGTCGTTGTCCACGCACACGACCTCATGGCCGACTTCAGCCAGGCAGGCACCGGTCACCAACCCGACGTAGCCGGTGCCAATAATCGATAATTTCATGGTTGGGTGCTCAGATTGAAGGAAGTCGGCGAAGTACCCGGCGGCGCGGTCGTCGGCGATTTTGCCCTCAGCTGCATGGCCCGAAACGCCGCTTCCGAACCCAGGAGATTATTGGGATTATCCCGGGCAACGTCCTGGTAGAATTTTTCCGCGTCCATTACCTTGCCCCGCTGCTCATCTATTTTCGCCAGGCCAAATTTTGCGGCATCCACCACATTGGCATCTGGAAAAGCGCTGATGACCCGCTGATAAGCCTGGGCGGCCGGATCGGTTTTACCTTGAGCATCAAGACTGGTGGCCACGCCGAGCGCGGCTTGTGCGGAAAAAGCGCCGCCCGGCCGGGTGTCGAGATATTTCTGGAACTGTGCCTGTGCCTGGGCGTATTGGCCATTCGTGAACAGCGTGGCCGCACCCAGGATCAGTGCCCGGTCCCCGGCCTGGCTGCCGGGATAATCGGCGGCAATTTTTAAATAGCCGGTGGCCAGCTGGCCGGGATCGGAATTGGGCGGAGTGGAAACGACCAACTGCGTCAGCGACTCGCCGGCGGTGATTTCAGTCTGATTCTGCTGCCAGAAATAGTAGCAAATCAAAACGGCGGCGATGGCGGCGATGGCGGCGCCGACGGCAATGCGTTTGGCGTTGCTTTCAGCCCACGACCAGGCTTTGAAAAAATAAAGGGTTGCGGTGTCTTGCGATTGCATAATGAACCAGCAATCTTTCGTGTGAACCTCGAAAACGCAAGCTTGAAATCGCGCAAGAAGTGGTCTGAGCAGGGGATGTTGGCAACCGGGCACCCTGACTTTGCCGCGGGAAGCGTTGCGACGCGGGCCACAGGGAACAGGACCTGGCATTGGAGGCGGACCTGGTGCAGGCAGCGCTGTCCCGGATTGATCCAGTGGTTGATGAGGAAAGGACCGCACCACGTTGGCTGGACGCGTCCGTTCTTGACACCAGAACCGACCTTCGGCCAGACTTTGAAAAGTGATTTTGTTGGATTCCGTTGAGGTCAGCTCACGGAACTTCGCCAACCAGCGGAACAAAATCAGCAATCGAACAAAGGTGGGAGAGATGGCCGAGTGGCTGAAGGCGGCGGTTTGCTAAACCGTTATACGGTCAAAAGCCGTATCGGGGGTTCGAATCCCCCTCTCTCCGCCATTCCCAAGGTTTGCTTGAGAAATCGCGTGTTTTCGCGCCTCAATCATGCAAAACGCGGGAAAAATGTCTGTGGACTGTATCTAACCTGCCACAACTATTCACAATTGTTCAAAATGTTTTGACGCTCTTTTCGGCCCGGTTTAGAGGTCTATTGTGAGCCGCAAACCGAAAGCCGAACCTGTGAAATTAGATAAGCAAGCGCAAGCCAAGCTCCGGGCCGCACTCCATGAAGCGGGACATTTCGTTGCGGCGAAGTATTTCAAGGTTTCCCATAAAGATAATTGAGTTCTTCGGGATCTTTCTGCAGGTCATAGCGTCCATCAATCCGCCTGTAATTTTAATTCCGCTTCGGGCAGGCCGGACGCGGTGACTTTCACGAAAATGGGACCGCTTCGTCGCCCGCTTTGCACGATGACCAGCGCACGGCCATTGTGCAACTTGCGCTGATGTGCGGTCAACGGCGTCATGTCCTCCTGGTTCCCGTTGTCCAAGGCCAACAGTCGTCCCGCGCCGACCACCTCGACCGAACAAACCGCGTCTTCGTTGGGAACGAGAAAGCCTTTCGCGTCCACCGGACGGATTTCGATCCGGGCAACCTGCTCGCCGTCGGCCGCCAGCCGCACGTGATCAGGAATCAAATCCAGTCGCGCCGGCTTGCCCGCCGTGACCAGCCGGTAAACAACCTCTTTTCCCGAGCCGGTGCCGACGGCTTTCAACTCGCCGGGTTCGAAATGCACCCGCCAGCGGCGGATGCGGTCCGGCGCGTCGGCCAGTGTTTTCTGTCCCAGTGACTTGCCGTTCAAAAACAGTTCGACGGTTTTGCAGTTGGAGTACACCTCCACCGGAAGTGCCGGGCGCGGGTCATCCGCCCAATTCCAATCGTTCCTCATCGGTTGCCAGCCAAAATCGCCTTGCCAGCTTTTGGCGCCGTGATCGGCCGCCCGCGAACGGACGCCGATGTAAGCCATCGGCGTTTCCGACCAGAGCGACTGGCGGAAGTACGCGCGCGGTTTCTCAAATCCGCAGGTGTCGAACAGTCCGTCGTCCCAACCGCGTGCCGGCCAATTTTTCGCCTCGCCGAGATAATCAAATCCCACCCACAGAAATTGACCGGCCACGCGCGGGTTCGTCGCACACAGGTCGGCGTAATCCACTCCGAAACCGGTTTCACTGAAGAAAACTTTGCGGTCGGGATAACTCGCCAGCTCGTTGAGGAACCGGTCAAACTGATAATTGACACCGACAACGTCGAGCAGTCCGGCCAAACCGGTGGCGTCGGAGGCGGACAGATTGGCCAGCGCGGACGTGACGGGCCGCGTGTCGTCGCATTCGCGTACGTCGGCGATCAGGCGCCGGGCAACGGGAACGAGGGTGGTGGCGGAAGGTTTGTTGGGATCATAATTCTTGTCCGTCGTATAGCTGAAGGGATCACCCGGATAATCAATTTCGTTGCCAATGCTCCACAAGATGACGGAGGGATGATTGCGATCGCGGTGAACCATGTCGCGCAAGTCGCGGTCGGCCCATTCTTCGAAAAATGCTGGGTAACCCGGATGATGCGACGGCGCGCCAACGTTCCAGCCGTGAATCCACTTGCTTTTCTCACCCGTCCATTCATCGAAGGCTTCATCCATGACCAGCAGGCCGAGCCGGTCACAAAGGTCGTAAAATTCCGGCGCCTTCGGATTGTGCGAGCAACGAATGGCAATGCAGCCGATGCCCTTGAGCAAGCGCAGACGGCGTTCGAGGACCTGGTCCGGCACGGCGGTTCCCAGTGCGCCGGCGTCGTCGTGCAGGCAGACGCCCTTGATTTTGAATGGTTGGCCGTTCAGGAGGAAACCGCGTTGGGCATCAAAGCGGACAGAGCGGATGCCGAATTTTGTTTCCAGCCGATCCACGACCTTATCGGCGTCCCGAATTTCCGTAACGGCGGTGTATAGCGAAGGCGCATCGGGCGACCAGAGTTCCGGTGAAGCGATTTCGGCGGCCTGCGTAAATTTGCCCGTTCCGTTGGCGTCAATCTCGTCCGGGTGGTCCAGGGTCAGAATCTTTTTGCCATTCGGGTCGAAAATGTCCGTGATTAAATGGATGTTGCATCCTTGATTGCTTTCGTTGCGAACCCGCGTCTCTATTTTCACCCGTGCCTGCCGCGCCGTGACTTCGGGGGTGGTGATATAAATTCCGTAGCGCGCGACGTGGGTTTGGGCGGTGATGATCAGCCAGACGTGCCGGTCAATCCCCGAACCGGGATACCAGCGGGAGTCGTCGCGGTCCCGGTCGCAACGGACGGCAATGACATTGGTGTCGCCGAAATGCAACCAGGGTGTCAGATCGTAAGCAAAGGTCGAATAGGCATAAGGCCGTTCGCCAAGGGAATGGCCATTGACCCAGACCTTGCTTGTTTCCGAAACGCCGTCGAATTGAATGCTGACGAGCCGGTTGCTCCAGTCAGAAGGAACCACAAACGTTTTGCGATACCAGCCGATGCCGGCGGGCAAAAACGCGGTGCAACTGTCATTGGTTTCAGAGAAGTCGCCCTCGCGGCTGTAGTCATGCGGCACCTGCACCACGCGCCAGCCCTTCTCGGGAACATTTTGCGCGTACGCTTCTGTCGCATCCCCGAGCTGGAAACGCCAGTCAAAATCAAAATTCTGTCGCAGCCTGGGTGAATTCGCGGCCGGAGCGGTCCCGCCGACCAACAACAAAGCAAAGATAAGTTTAAGCACGTTCATGGTTCGGGACGGAAGAGTTTCAAGCCGGTTCAATCAGCCTCAAATAAATTCACGGATACCTCAACCGAAAAAAAACGCTGCCGTTGTTGCCATCAATTGGAAGGGCGATCCAATTTGTGCCGGTGGAATCAGGGACCAAAACCCAGTTGGTGCCCAAACCGGCTTCAGGCGGGTTTGTCTGAATCTGCAATTCCCAGCCGGTGTGGTCCGCGGGCCAGTTGAACTGGAGGGTATTGCTGCTGAGACTCAAGTTAAGCGGGACGGAGTTGGTGGACACCGGCCGCACGGCGGCTTCCGGCGAGTAGCCGGATTCCTCGCCCAGGATATTCAGCCCCGTCACAACGTAGAAATAAGGAACGCCATTAGTGACCGCGATGTCCATGTCAGTAGTGTTGGTCAGGACATTTGCGGTGAGCTTCGTGTATGGTCCGCCGGAAGCGGCGCCGCGATAGACATTGTAAAAGCGGTCGCCGCCGCTCCAGTTCAGCGTGACACTCTGGTTGCCGGCGGCGGCGGACAAGGCGGCAGGCGCGACGGGCGCCGCGATGGACACTGGCTGGTAAGGTTTGATCAGACGCCAGCGAGTGTTGTTGTTTTGAGTAGTGGAACTGACCGTGCCGAACGTGATGGCCGGCGGCGCGCCGGAACCGTTGATGGCATGCGCCCAAACAGCATTGGTAATGAAATAGTAGCCCGAACTGTCCGGACCATTGAAAATCCATTCCAACGCCCGCCCGGTCGTGCCCACGGGCGACAGCACCAGCGTGCCCACCGAGTCGTTCAATCGCCGCCCGTCGTTGAGCGAAATGATGTACCAGTGATTGGTCGTCGGCGCCGGCAACAACGCCCATTGCGCCGAGGCGTCGCGCCAATAAATGTCCTGCGCCACCGGTGCGGAAGAAGAATTTGTCGAGGTTAAGCGGAAACTCGTGGCGAGGTTGTGGATGAAATACGCTGTGCGCGCCTGCAAATTGGTGTTGCCGCCCCACGCCGCATAGAGTTCGCCGTAAGGCGTGAGGGTAACACCATCGGATTGGAAGAAATTTCCGCGATAACCGGCAGTAACGCTCACGTAAGGCGGGTTTGGGTTGGAACCGCTGAACGGAAAAATAGCATAACGCTTGAACCATTGCTGGCCTTCAGCCATCCACAGAAATTCCGCCAGAAAATTGTAGTCGTCGTCTTCTGTCCACCCCTGGTTGCCGCTCCAATCCACCGGCGAAAACTCCGTCAGCCAGACGGGGCGGCCATAGGTGTTATAGACCGATTGCAGGACGCTCATGAGCGACGAGGCGTTCGGCGGGACATATTCATGCACGGCGGTATAGTCCACGCGGTAGCCGTTGGTGGCGATGGCCTGAAAAAAACTATTTTCCCAGGAGTCCGCGGTGTTTTGCATTGCGGGACCGACCAAAGGCACGTTCAAAGCTTGAAGTGACGGCCACATGCTGATAGCAGTGCTGACGCTCATGTTTGCCTGGCTGCTGTTGTCCGGCTCGTTGAACGTCAGCAGATACGCCGGCGGTGATTGCGTCAGCCAGCCGGGATCACGCGCCTGCAAATCGCTCACGGGCTCCCAAGACGGTCCCCAAACCATTGGCACAAAATCGAAATAAGAAGGTTCGCTCGCAGCGGTATGGTCGTCATAGTTATACGCCCAATAAGTCTGCATTTCGCCCTGGTAGGGCTGACCTTCGTAACCAGCGCTGCCTTTTTTTGGAAAATGCGTTTGATAAACGAACTGCCAGAGTTGAAACGGACTGCCCGAGGCCGGAACCAATGAGACATGGGCCGGGGTTCCGTTGTCGGTCTGCAACACAAGGTTGCTGGCTGCGTTGAAGATGCGGTAAAACCCACCACCGGCGCTCACCAGATACCATTGTTGCGCGGGATTGTTGCTGAAGAAGAAAGTCAGTGTTGCCCCTCCACCGGGCACGGGCGTGTTGTTCGACGCCCCCAGGCAATACCAACTGGAATGCTGGCGCAGACGGAAGGTGCCGTTCTGGAGATTGTAAAGCACTTCAAACTGCTGGTCGGTTGCGCCGTTGGTGAAGATTTCCTGACTGGCGCCGCTGAAACTGGCGGTGAGCGGTTCGCTATTGCCCTGGTTGATAACAGCCCAAAACCCGTCACCGAAGGAGTCGAATTGAAACTGATTTGTCACGAAACCGGCAACGGTGACGCTTTGCGTGGCGGTTAATCCGCCATAGGTTCCGATGAGGTTTGCCGTTCCCGGCGCAAAGGCGGTTACCAGGCCGGAAGACGAAACCGCGAACACGTTGGTGTTGTCCGATGTCAGTGTCGCCTGCCCGTAAGTGATGAGATTCACGTTCGTCACGTTTGCGAAATTGCCGGTCACCACGGCTGGCTGGGTAGCGCCGGCGGCCATCTGACTGTTGGCAGTCACCCCCACCGAAAGCAGCGCGCCGGGATTGGTGATGATTTGCGCCGGGCCGGAAGCGGCGTCCAACGCGACCTGTTGCGCGCTCAAGGCGCCATTCCAAATGCGAAACTCACTCACGCTCAACGGCGCGTACGGGTCGCTCGTGTAAAGCGACCGGCCGAGGTAACTGTACACGTCGTTGACCGCCGAAATCGGCGTGGTGGCACTGCGGTTGACGGCCGCCAAAAAGCCGTTGGTGTAAAGAACGACTTGATTGGCGGGCGGGTTGTAAATCGCCACAATGTGGACGTTGGTCCAGCCACTCCAGTCCGCGCCGCTGTTGGCATTTTGTTCGCCGGTGTAGCCGGGATCTGAGCCGGTGATGGCGACGCGCCCTGCCTTGGGCGCGCAAAAAATGTAATCCTCGCCGGCGCCGCTGCCATCGGTGTTGCCGAAGCCCCAAAAGAAACAATTGACCGGCAACGCGCCGAAACCGGCCCACGTTTCAATCGTCACCGCCGAGTAGCTGCTGTTGATGATTCCCGACGGCAGATTGAGACAGGCGCCGCTCGCGCCATTCAACACCAGTTGGCCGCCGGTGATGGCCGCGCTGCCCTGGAGTGTGCCGTTGGCGGAGGCGACCACATCGGTAACAATCGTGCTGCCGTTGGGTTCGCTGAACAGGCTGTAACGGTGCGCCAGCGTTTGCGCGGGAACCGCGTGCGGAAGGGCGAACAAAACCAGGAAGATTTCGCAGACCGTGAGACGTTGCCAAAAATTCATAGCGGCAAATCAAGATACGACTGGTTGTGCTATTCTTCCAGGCGGAAGAACCCGGTGCCGCTGGTGACCGGCACCGTGAGTTGCCACACGTTGCCGACGATTTGCTGCGGAGCGCCGCTGAAGGGCGTCCAAACGCCGGAGGCCAGATTGGAGCGGGACATCACGGTGAAACCGGCCGCGCTCAACGGCCAGGACAACGTGACGTTGGCACCAGTCGCGGAGACATGCACGGTCGGGCTGGCCGCGCTCAACGGTTGGTTCGGACCGAGAAACTGCGTGGCGGCGATTTCATTGGTCGACAACGCGCCATTGTAGAGGCGAAATTCATCGAGCACCATGTCAGGGTACGGATCGGCGTTGTACAACGAACGCCCGATGTAACTGAGCGCGTCGTTGACCGAACTCATCGGCACGGTCACGGAGGTGTTCAGCGCCGCCAGTGCGCCGTTGGTGTAAAGCGCCAGATAACCGGCGGGGGGATCGTAGATGGCCACGATATGCAGGTTGGTGCTGTGGCTCAGGTCGCCAATGGGTCCGGCGTTTTGTTCTCCAGTGTAACCCGGATCGGCGGCGGTGATGGCGATGCGACCGCCTTGCGGCGCGCAGAAGATGTAAGTTTCACCGTAACCGCTGCCGTCGGTATTACCGAAGCCGTAGAAGAAACAATTCACCGGCAATTGGTCGGGAAAGGTTACCCAGGACTCAATCGTCACGGCGGTGTAATTGCCGAGGATATTCGCCGGCAATTGAACGTATTCCTGGCTGCTTGAGGAGAGGGTCAGTTGGCCATTGGTAAAGGCGCCGCCAGTGGGCGTGCCACTGAGTCCGCCGGCCATGACCGTGCCGTTCCAGGCCGGCCCGCCAATGGAATCGGCGACCGTCGTGCTGCCGTTGGCGTCACTGAAACTGTAGCGATGAACCAGCGTCGCGGCGGGCGCGGTTGAGACGGTGATCGCCACCGAATTTGTGTAGAAAGTGCTGGTGTTGCCGTTGACGTAATCATAGACGCCGATCAAATTGGCCGAGCCAGGCGCGTTGGCCGTCAGCAGACCTGATGGGCTCACCGTGAAGACGTTGGTGTTGTCGGAAGCCAGGGTGAGATTGGGATCGCCAAGCACGCTGACACTGCCGGCGTAGGTGAAGTTCAAAGACGCCGCAAGCTGGCTGGTGGAGTACTGCGGCAACGGCATGGTCCCGGGCTGGAGCACCAGGCCGGTGACGGCGCCCACGCTGTCGTTGGTCTGATTGGGTCCGGCTTGGAAGTCCGCGGCGATCTGGAACTTGCTCACTTCGCCGTCGTAGATGCGGAATTCGTCAATCGAGCCATTCAGCCAGGCGTCGGACGACCAGAGGGAATGGCCCAGGAAACTGTAAACGTCGTTGATTGAAGCGATGTATTTGCCGCCGGTGGAAACCGACGCGGCGAGGACACCGTTGGTGTAAAGGCCCAGAAATTGGCGGCCGGGCGACGGGTTGAACACGGCCACGATCTGAATACCGGTCCGGCCCAGAAGGTTGTTGATGTTGAAACCGGTTTCGTCGGAGTTGGGCATGGTGTCACTCACCGCCAGCCGCGCGTTGCCGCCGTTATTGGCGTTGTTGGCTGCCAGGAAAATGTAATTCCCGCCGGAGGAACCGGAGATATTGCCGAAGTCAAACAAGCGCGCCCAGGCGCCGTTGATCGTATTGAATTTGGCCCACGCCTCGAACGTCACGGCGCCGCTGGTGATGTTAGTGGTCGAGATGATGCCCGGGCCGAAGTCCACGTAATCGCCGGAGTTCCCGACCAGGTTTAACTGCCCGCCGGAAATCGAGGCCTGGCCGCTGGCGTTGTAGAACGTGCCGTTGGCTGTGCCGGCCGAATCGTTGGCCGTGCCGTCATTGAAGCCGTACCGGTGCATCAACCGAATCGGCGGCGCGGCCAAGACCTGCACCGATTGCGTAGCCGTCATGCCGGCATAAGCGGCCACGATGGCCGTTGTTCCCGCTCCGGCCCCGATCACCAGGCCGTTGGGATTGACCACCGCAATATTCGTGTTCAGCGAGGAAAAGGTCAGCGCGTAATTGCCCGCCAAATTAATTGGCTGGCCGGAAATCTGGCCGGACGCCACGGCCATCGCCTCCTGGCCGACCTTGAGCGGCGAATTGAACTGAATCTGCAAATTGCTGATACTCTGGAAGCCGCTGCCTTGCAATCGGAAAATCGTCAGCGAATTCGCAGGCAGCGTCACGGTGAAGTTCGTCCCGGCGTTGTTGATCGTGTTGGTCACCGGGAAAATCGCCGTCGGCATGGTGAACGAGTTGGTCGCGTTCGGATTGCCGGAAAGCTGGATGGCGGTGGCGCCGGACGCGATCGAAGCAACACCGTTCAGGTTGAACGTGGTCGTCATGGTGCTGTTGTTGACGTTGACGGCCTTGACGATGATTTGGCTGCTGGATGGGATCAGGCTGGACGAGACGTAGAGCGGGTTGCCCGACACCGATACGCTTGTCGGCAGGACGAAGTTGCCGCGATTGCGGCTGAACATTTGTTGGACGTAATACGACGGCGTGCCGAAGACGTTGGTGCCGTTGAAATAAATCAGGTCCGGATACCAGTCCGGGTTGTTCAAATTGCAGAACAGCGGCGCGTAAGACGCCAACAGCACGAGGTCGGAATTGCGCTCCAACCCGGTCATCCACGCGGCTTCGCCGAGCGCATTTCCCAAAGTCGCCGGGTACGTGTTAGGTGGAATGGCGTAGGCCACGGCGTATTCGCCCACAAACACCTTCGGCCCGCTCCGGCTGTAGCCGTCGTACATGGTCGAATTCTGCGCGAACCACGAGGCGCTGTTATAGAAATGCTCGTCCATGATGTCCACCGGCGCGTCGGTGGGGATGCTGCCCTGGTTGTCGGCAATGACATTGATGGCGGGGTAATTCGATTTGATGGCGTCGTAAAAGAGCGCGTAGTTGGTGTTGTAAGCCGAGCCGCTGTTTTCGTTGCCGATTTCGATGTATTGCAGATTGAACGGCGCGGGATGGCCGTTCGCCGCGCGCTGCGCGCCCCAATCGGTGTTGGTGGGGCCGTTGGCGTACTGGATGGCGTCGAGGGCTTCCTGCACCCACGGGCCGAGCTGGCTGGGCGGAACGGTCTGGCCCGCGCCGTCGTCCATGCCGCAATTGATGCACAGCAGCGGCAGCGCGCCGAGGTCCTCGCACATTTGCAAATACTCATGGAAGCCCAGGCCGTTGCTGACCTCGTAACCCCAGATGTTCGCCCGCTCGGTCCGGTTTTGCAGCGGGCCAACCGTCAACTCCCAATGGTAGGCGTCGGCCAGGCTGCTGCCACCCACCCAACTGCCGCCGGGGAAGCGAACGAACGAAGGCTGCAGGTTCACCAGCATATTCGCCAGATCGGGGCGCAAGCCGTTGGTGCGGTTGTTGAAGGTTTGCGCCGGAAACAACGAAACCACGTCCAGGTACACCGAGCCGGCCTGTGAAATTTGCAGCGCGAGCTGCGCGAACGGGTCGGTGGTGTTCGGCACCAGCGACACCGCGAACGGCTGCCAACTCGTGGTCAGCCCGCTGACGGTGCTCTGCGCATAAACCACCAGGCCATTGGAGCTTTCCAACGACACCGTGATGTTGCCGCTGAAACCGCTTGCGGCGCGGGCATAAAAGTTCAGGTTATAAGTTTTGTTCTTGGTGAGCGGGATGCCGTAATAGCCGTTGTTGGCCGCGCCGACGGTGCCCGTGCCGCTGCTCATGGTGAGTTTCAGGCATTGCGGATTGGTGGCGGTCAGGGGCAGCGAAGTGTCCAGGCTCATTTGCCCCGCCGCCGTGCCGCTGGTGAGAAAAGTCCAGAAAGGAATCGAGGTCGTGGAATCGGCAAACATCCGGTTGCGGACCAGTTCGGCGTAAATGCCGCCGTCGCCGGCCATGTTGATTTCCTCGAAGAAAATGCCGAAGAGATTGGAGCTGATGTTGGCCGACGGCTCGTTGGCCTGGATGGCAACGGTGGCGGTCTGGGCCAAAGCCGCCGACAGCGCCATCAGCGACATCGCCATTAAAGCGAAACAAAGAACTTTTTTCGTAAACTTCATAAACTCCAACTGTTAATTCAAATTTCGTCCCAACGCGTCCGGCCGCGGCTTGAAAAAACCGCCGCGGGTTTCAGCGCTTCCAAAACCACGCGGCGGTCTTGACCCACTGCTCCAATACCCCGGTCCGTTTACCTTACCAGCCGGAAGAATAGTGTTCCGCCGGTTTTGGGTACGGTGGCCCGCCACTGGCTGCCGACCAGCGCCGCTACCGGGGTCACCGTCGTCCAACTGCCGGAAGTCAGGCTCGTCCTGGACTGGAGGGTGAAGCCGGAGGCTGCCGCCGGCCAGGTCAGAACCAAATTGTTCCCGGACGGTGTCGCCGTAATTCTGACATTCGTCGTGAGAACCTGATTCGGCCCGAGCAACTGGCTGGCCGCCAGATCCGCCGGTGACATGACACCGTTGTAGATTCGGAATTCATCCAAGGCGATGCTGGCATACGGATCGCCGAGGTAAAGCGAGCGACCGATGAAGGCTTCAACCGGACTTACCGCGCTTAACGGAGCCGTAATTGCGGTGTTGATGGACTGCAAAACGCCGTTGGTATAGAGGGCGATATATCCTGCCGGAGGATCGTAAACCGCTACGAAGTGAATCGGCGCGTTCAGGGGCAATGAACCTCCGCCAGCGGTGCCTTGTTCGCCCAAATAACCGGGGTCCACGGCGGTGATGGCGGTATAATCCCGCACCAGTGAGCCGAAGATGTAATTCGCACCGAATCCATTGGTGTCCGTGTTTCCAAAGGCGTAGTACATGCAATTGGCCGGTAGCGTCTGGGCTGTGACCCATCCTTCGATGGTCAGCGCCGTGTAGTTGCTGAGGATGCCGGACGGCAGTTGCACATAGTTTGAGATCGCTGCGGACAACCACAGCACGCCATTGGTCAAGGCCCCGCCGGTGGGAACCGCGTTAGTTCCATTCGACATCACCGTGCCGTTCCAGGTCGGGCCGCCAACGGAATCCGCGACCGAGGTGCTGCCATTGGCATCGCCGAAACTGTAACGATGGACCAGCGATGGAGTGGCGGGCGACTCCGTGACCGTGATGGTCGCGGTGTTGGTTGTCCCTTGGTACACCACTGTAATCGTGGCCTGGCCAGGATACTGGGAATGGAGCACATCATTGCTGTCGAGGTATACGACATTGGTGTCGCTGGAGGCAATGGTCAGCCCGGCAGGCGGGAAGACGCTGTTGCCGATGATGTCCCAATTGTTCAAGCTGGTGTAGTTCGCCAGCAATTTCAGCTGGGCGGTGGCCGGCGTTTCCAGGGTGCCGGGCGCTTGCAGCGTCAACGACAGCAACGATCCCGGACCATTGGTGACTCCCGCAGGAATGGAATTCGGGCCGGCAGCGTCGCTAATGGCGATTCCCTGCGAAGTCAGCGCGCCATTATAAATGCGGAACTCATCCAGGCTGGCATCCATGTATTGGTCGCCCGTGTACAGCGACCGGCAGATGTAGTTGAGCACACTGCTCACCTGGCTCAACTGCCAGGTTGTGGCGATGTTCTTGCCCGCCAGAACGCCGTTCGTGTAAACCGCAATCCAGCTGGCCTGCGGATTGAAAATCGCCGCGATATGAACATTGCTGTGTGAACTGAGATTGCCATAGGTGCCGGCGGTATCTTCCGGCCCTTGCCAGCCGGGGTCCGCGCCGGTGACGCCGATATGCCCGGCGCTGGGCTGGAGATAAATGTAGTCCTCGCCCGCGCCGCCGCCATCCGTGTTGCCGAAGCCGAAGAAGAAGCAGTTGCCCGGCAGCGCATCCGGGAAGGTGACCCACGCCTCAATCGTCACCGCGTTATAATTGCTGATGATACCAGAGGGCAGTTGGACGTATTCGGACAGGTTCGAAGAAATGGTCAACTGGCTGCCGCTGAAAACACCCGGATAAGCAGCGGGTGTCGGGCCATTGGTCATCACCGTGCCGTTCCAGGCCGAACCGCCCACCGAGTCGGCCGCCGTCGTGCTGCCGTTGGCATCACTGAAACTGTAGCGATGGGTCAGCACCGAGGCCGGTTGGACTACGGTGACAATTTGGGTTGAAGAAATGCCGCCAAAACTGGCCACGATGCTGGCGGAGCCCTGGCCAACGGCGTAGATTGCGTTATTGGTTGTCGTGAGGATATTGGTGTTGCTCGACGAATAGCTGGCCCACAGGGACATATCCACCGGGTTAGGCACGCCAGAGGCCATAACCATCACGGTGGCCGACTCATGGGTGCCTTGCACCAATTGATAGTAGGGGAGCTGCAATTGCACGCCGGTCACGGTGCCGTAATTGGTGCTGGGATTGTTCGGGCCGTTGACATCACAGCCCGCAACCTGGAGCGGGTTGAGCGCGCCGTTCCAGATGCGGAACTCGTCCCAACTGGAATCGTAAAAGCCGTCGGCCCAGTAGAGCGACCGGCCCAGGTAATTGATAACATTGCTGATCTGATTCATCTGTTCCGTAACGGCGATGCTCCGCCCCGCCAGGATCCCGTTGGTGTAAAGCTCGATGTAACCGGTGGGCGGATTGATGACAGCGGTCACGTGAATTTCCGCGGGGGTGGCGAAGGCAAGGCTGCCGGCGTTGGGGGTGGTATGGCCGCCCTGCCAACTCGGGTCGGCGGTGCTGATGGTAAGAGCCCCGGCCTCCGGCTGGCAGAAAATGCAATTAAAGCCGGACGGCAGGCCGCCGCTCAGCACATTCGGGTCGGTGTCGCCAAAACCCCAGAGAAAACAATTGGCGGGGAGCGCTCCCAAGGTGACCCAAGTGTCAATCGTCACCGCGGTGTAATTGCTGAGGATGCCCGGCGGCAGTTGGACAAAGTCCTCAGTGGAAGCGCTGAGCAGCAGTTGACTGCCGGCGAAGACGCTGCCACCCGGTCCAGGCGCGGCGTTCGTTCCACCAGTCAAGACGATGCCGTCCCACGCCGGGCCACCGATGGAGTCGGCAGCGTTGGTGGGGCCAGGATCGCTGAAACTGTATTCGTGGACCAGCGTTTGGGCCGAAGCCACCCATTGCATCAACATGGTGATGATGGCCATGCAACTCCAGATGAGCGCACGGCGCACTATTTGATTTGTTGTTTTCATTTTAGTTCGCGGTTGGAGGTTTGATTTGCCCTTTTATTTGCTGCCTCTGGGTTCAATCGGTAAATCAAGTTCAAGAAAACGAGATACCGCCGGCGGACCTGCCTGTGCCCGCCGGCGCTTGCTTGTTGTTATTGTTTCGTCGTGGTCAAGGACGAGCGGAATGACCGCCGGAGAAACAGGCCGGTTACACCGGCGAGCGCCCACAGCGCCAGGGAGCCGGGTTCGGGAACCATGGCGGCGTTAATCATGGAAACCGACGCACCGGCGCCGGCGATGTCTAACGCAGAGGCTTGAGAAGCGGTCAACTCTCCGTTGTAAAGGAGGAAGTCTGTCGTCGTCGCGTCAGCGGAGGCGTCACCCCAGGGAGACCAGGGTTCATTCGGGCAGCCGCCAATGGCCAGAAGCTGGGTACCGGCCAGACTGGTGCTGCTGAACGCCTCCTGCAATGAACCAACCCAGGAACCGTTTAAATACTGGTTGAAGGTGTAGGTGGAGGCATTGTAGGTCAACAAGAGATCGTAAGACTGACTGGCAGCAAGCGAATAACCTGCGACAGTGTTTCCATACCGGTTGTAGGGTTGGCCCAAAGGGTTGCCGGTTCCGCCGCCACCCGCAAGACTGCCCCAGGTAAATCCGATCAAGGTACTGACGCCGGTATATCCATCGCCGATATAAGTATTGGCCGGACCGTTGTTGGCCCCCCACAAGGCTACGCCGTTGTTAGGGCTCGCGATCGTGACCCAGTCCTGAACGGAGAAACTTCCAGTGTAACCACTGAGAGAGCCGGAAGCCAGAGTTAAGCCGGTACTTGCGGAATTTCCCGAGGCCGAGACGATAGTCAAGCCGCTGCTCGTCAGGGAGGTGTTCGCGTCGTTATTCAGGGTGGCCGTCGTGTTTCCCAGTACGTCAAGGATCGAGTTGCCGTTGGCAACGGTTCCGTAGGTCTGCAAGTTGTAATAGATGCCCAGGGACTGTGCCTGGGCCGCAGTGCTCAGGCCGGCGAGGGTTGCACTGATGGCCAGAATGAGCTTGGTTTGTCTCCGGATGGTTGGGTTTTGAGTTTTCATGGTGCTACGTGGTTGTTCGTGGTTGCTTTCAGTTGCGTTCGGTTAAGGGTGTTCAAATTAAATTTTAAATGTTACCACCAGAAACTCGGAGGATCCCCACGACTGAGGGGGGCTTTAAAACTCCACTGATTCATATCGTCAAATTTGCGCCATGACACATGCCCATCCTTGAACCCAATATTGCCTCCGGACGGAAAGTGCCCGTTCAGATGCGGACTGGTATGAAGTTTGTAAAAACCACCGGCGATTTCCGTGTAGTTGTAAGTGTTGCGGTTGGCGTAGGTGCCATAGGACGGAGTGGATATCGTCGCATCCGTGAACAATTCCCGCTCCGAAACGGGAATCCTTACTGGCGGCAAGAGGCTGTTTTGCGGGTTCGCGGTGGATTCCGGCTGTAAAGTTGTATTTTGAGCGGCCAGTTTGAGGTCACAGGCCTGACCCGAAAATGCGAAAACATAACCAGCGACATGAAAGTTGCCAGGGCTGTAATTCCAAAGGCTGTTGGAGCCGGCGAAGTCGTCTGCGTCGGTAAACCGCATTGCGGTTCCGGGATCGTAAAAAGCTTTTGGGTTTCCACCCACGCTCTGAAGCATTTGATTGCCGACATCCCAAGGCATGTCCCAAGCCCAACTCGCGCCGGTGGCAGTGTTATACGCGGGCAACTTGTTACTGGTGGCGTTGTCGCCAGCATACACAAACAGGGCGATGCCAATTTGATGCAGGTTGTTCATGCATTGGGTGCGAATGGCTTTCTCCTTGGCGGCAGCCAACGCCGGGAGGAGAATCGCGGCCAAAATCGCAATAATGGCAATGACGACCAGCAATTCGATCAGGGTGAATCCTGGTGGATTCGGAGCGCCGGAGTCGACCGTCACACCGTCTTTCTGAGAGGCACTCCGTCCTCCCGAAACTTTATTCCGTTCAAAAACAAGGGTCGACAACATAGGATTCTATCTGGATAAGCGGATTTCGCATTCAGAACCCGACAGGAATTTTAGAGGATAAAAAACGGCGATGGGCAGGGGCGACGCGTGTCGCGGTGCGTCGTTGGACCGTTTTGCCTGTCCAGCGCGACTGGAGAAGGCTGTAACACAACTTGATAGCGACAGAACTTTTCTCCATCGTGCGCCAAATGCCTGATCTCACCAACCGGGAGCAAAATGTGCCGGAAACGTGCTTCGCCTCCCAAAAGAGGCCTGGTGTGGTAGAGGAATGGAGAGGTCACTTTGGACTGGGAATGTCCTCCATTGTTGGATCAGGACGAGGCTGCTCGATCAGCGTCACGGCTTCGTTCATGAGAATTTGGTCGAGCCTCCAGTCAAACCAATATCCCTGCCCGCCATTTCCCTGCCCGCTGTTGCTGTCCACAAGATTGCGACTGAGGGCCAAGGCGTTGCGCGCATTCTGGACTTGGCCGAGCCGGGAATAGGACATGGCCAGAATGGCATTGGCGGTGGCGACTCGGGCGGGATTGTCGTTTCCGTAGGACAGGCATCGCTGGCACCAACCGACCGCTGCCGCGTAGTCTGCCCGGCGATAACTCCACAGGGCCAGAGAATCACAGCGCCAGGCGATGGCGCCCGGCCACGGCTCCTCCAGCGGCGTGGGAGTGCCTGTCGGCACCGCCTTGGCGGCCAGGTCGGCCAAGGGCGCCAGGGCCGCCATGATGGTGCTGTCCGCCGGCAACAGCAGGCTGTTTTTCAGCGTCCGTTCGGCCTCTACTGGATAGCGGGTGCTGGCAAAACGCTCGATGATCTCGCGGCGGAAACGCTCGTAGCCCGGCGTGTCGTCCGCTTCAATCAGGGCAACGGCGCAGCGCGTGCTGTCCAGGGTGGCGACATCCGGCGTTTCCATTTGGTCCACCCGCACGAGCAATTTGAAATATTCGGCCGCACGTTGCCAGCGGCCCGGGACCGCTGCCCAATCGCCCAAGGGCCGGAACACCGCCTCGCCGCCCAGCCCGTTTTCCGGAAAAGTGACTTTTGCCATCAACTGGTCCGCGGCGCCAAACTGGTTCTCGCCCACCAACGCCGCCGCCTGGCTAATGGCCGCTCGTGCCTCGGCTTGCTGCCGCAACAAGGCCTCGCTCGCACGGCCCCGCTCGGCTTCCTGGCGGGCTTCCCGTTCCCGGAACATAAGCCAGGTTGAAGCGCCCAAGCCAAGGACGAGTGTCGCGGCTATGGCCGCGATGGAAACAAAGACCGCGCGGTTCCGGCGCACCAATTTTTGAAGCCGGTACCTTCGGCTGGGGGGACGGGCCATGACCGGCTCGTTGTTCAGATATCGTGTCACGTCCATTGCCAGTCCGTTGGCGGTTTCATACCGTCGTGACCGGTCCTTTTCCATCGCCTTCATGACAATCCAGTCCAGGTCCCCCTTTAAGAGCCAGATCATCCGGGCCGGTTCCAGGCCCCGCTTTCCGGCAATGGCCCGGAGCTCATCTGACGGGAGGGTGGCAACCAGGTTCGATGGCCGCAACGGCTCCTTCTTCTGCAAGGTTCGGCGCATTTCATCCCAGCCCGAATCCAGCAGTTGCCGGTTATCAAAAGGTGTCCGGCCCGTCAGCAGTTCATACAGCAGCGCTCCCAGGCTGTAGATGTCACTGCGTGTATCAACGTCCACCCCGCCCAGCTCGGCCTGTTCGGGACTCATATAGGCCGGAGTGCCGATGAACTGGCCGTAGGCAGTAACCGCCGGAGTGTCGGCGAGCCGACCCGCCGTGGCTTTGGCAATGCCGAAATCAATCACCTTCGGCACCGCCACGCCATCATGCAGTGAAACCAGAATGTTCGAGGGTTTGATGTCGCGGTGAATGACCCCTTTTTGATGAGCATGTTGGATGGCGTGACAAACTTGAATGAATAAATCAAGGCGCTGGCGGAGGTCCAGATGATGCTGATTGCAATAGTCCGTAATTTTGACTCCGCGCACCAGCTCCATCACGAAATAGGGCCGGCCCAGGTTGGTTGCGCCGGCATCCAGCACGTGCGCAATATTCGGATGGTCCATCAACGCCAGCGCCTGCCGTTCCGCCTCGAATCGGGCGATGACGTTCTCGGTGTCCATTCCCAGCCGGATGATTTTAAGCGCAACCCGCCGTCGGAGCGGCTCTTCCTGTTCGGCCAGGTAAACCACCCCGCACCCGCCTTCGCCCATGCGTTGCAACAGCCGATAATGGCCGATACGCGCGTTGGGACCTTCCGACGCAGCCGGTTCAACTGCTGAAACGTCTGTCAGGTCATCCGGGGCCTTTGCTTCGGCCTTGGGAGTTTCCGCCGCCTCAGCTTTCAGTTCATGAACCGTAAAGAATTCTTCGGCCGGCTCTTGAACCGTCAGCAGGGTTTCAATCCGTGTCCGCAAGGCCGGGTTGCCGTTGCAGGTCTGATCCAGCAACGCCTGGCGCACGGCGGGGTCGCTCACGTTCCGCGCCGCATCGAACAAAGCCTTTTCGATTTCTCGCAAATGTGTCATTAATCCCAGATCCCGGTCCTACAATAGATTAAGCGTATTCCCGGCGCGAAAACCGACATTCGGGAATACGTCAAAGAATTGGATTTCAAGTTTCCTCCTGAATGATTTTATAAAGACACGCCTTGGCGTATGCCCATTGGCGTTCCACAGTACGTTCCGTCACGTCCAGGGTTTTGGCCACTTCCAGGTTGGTCAGTCCACCAAAGAATTTGAGGCTGACCACCCTGGCGCTTTCCGGGTCTTCGGTTTCCAGCCGGCTGAGCGCCTCGTCTACCAGTAGAACTTTGTCGTCCGGGGTCGCGGCGGTGAGGTCCAGGTTCTCAATATCCAGCCGCTCCCGGTTGCCGCCGCACTTGAGGCTGGACTTATGGCGGGCCCGGTCCACCAGAATGCGCCGCATGGCCAGGGCGGCGGCCCGGAAGAAATGCGCCCGGTCTTGCCAGGTCTGTTCTCCCTCGGCCGTCAGCCGGAGCCAGGCTTCGTGCACCAACGCCGTCGGCTGCAGGGTCTGGCCGGCGGATTCCTGGGCCATGCGTGCCTCCGCCAGATGACGCAATTCATCATACACCAACGGCAACAGCTCCTCGGACGCCCGACTTTCACCGCGTCCGACGGACTGCAGCATCAGGGTTATCGCGCTCATGCTAATGGAACAAATCAATTATACACGGTGGCATGCGCTTTGACCAGATTGAAACTGATTTCCCATTGTTTAGAGGTTGGCTCGTGTGCGCGTAAAAAAAGAGGGTATCCAATGACAACCGGTGGGACCAGAATGGGAGACCAAACAACACCCGGGTCCTTGCCAAGATGGATCGGGCCAACGCCGGTTGTTCAGCACACGGTTTAATGATACCAGCGGTGTCGTCATGTTCCAGTTTTCTTGGCAGCGGATCGAACCGGCGCGAAGCTGAAATGCCCCGCGGGTTCATCGGCGCAAGGTCTGGGCGCTTGGTTTTGCTGTGACGCATTCGGTTCGCCGACCTTGAAATAATCCAACGCGTAGAGAGCGAGATTGCCTGACCATGGCCGATAAGTTGCTTTTGCAACATTCTTGCTTTACCTGTCCGCCGCTATTCCAAATACCAAGGGCAGCAGCACAGAAATCCCGGGCGGGCAGGAGGCCATTTCCGGCTCTGGCGCAGGTTCCATCCATAGGGGACTTGATGTCGAACTGCTGATTCGAGACTCGTCCACTGATTATACTCCCGACTCCTGCATCAGCATGGTTGTCTATAGGTATGCGCTGTTATCAAAGGCGAATTTCAACAAACTGTGGGTTCCATGCAGTTTTAATTTGTCGCAGATGTGCTGCCGATGGTTTTCCACGGTTCTGACGCTCAAGTTGAGGCGGTTGGCAATTTCTTTGCTGGTGTAATCTTCACCCACAAGCTTTAGAATGCGTCGCTCTGCAGGTGTCAATGACTCGATTTGCGGTCTGCTCAAAAGCAATTCCCGCACCCGATCGCTCCGGCGTTTTCCAGCCTCCAGCATCGAGGCACTCATAAAACTTTCGCCGCGCTCCACCTTCTCCAGCGCCGTCAGGATATCGTTTGCAGCGTTCTCCTTCAAAACGTAGGCCTTCGCCCCCAAATCCATCGCGGCGTTGAACATGTCTTCCTCATTATACATCGTCAGGATTACCACCTTAACCGGAAACGGCAGCTGCCGAACCGCTCGAATCGTTTCCAACCCGTTGAGCCGGGGCATATCAATGTCAAGGATGGCGATTTGGGGTTTCAGGCATGCCATCTGTTGCAGCGCCGCCTCCCCATCGGACGCTTCGCCCACGATCTTGAAGCGCGGATTGCGCGCGATGACATCGTGCAGCCCGTGGCGGAGGAGGGGATGGTCATCCACAATCAGCACAGTTACTTCCTGATTCATAGTCGTGGATTAGGGAATGGAACTTCGACGGTCAAGCTGGTGCCTTCACCCGGTTTGGAATCAAGCGCCAGGGTCCCCTTAAGAATGCGCACCCGTTCAGCGATGCCGCTGAGTCCATACCCGAGGTCGTGCCGTTGGGCAGACTGTCTCGCCGGATCAAAGCCTCGGCCGTTGTCCCGGATCGAAAGAGAAACGAACGTTGCCCATTTCTTGACGACTACCGTCGCTTCCGTGGCCGCAGAATGCTTGACGACGTTGGTGATGGCTTCTTGCACGATTCGGTAAACGTGGATTTCGGAATCTTTATCGAACAGGTCGTCAATGTCATCGATTCGGCTGGCGAATAAAATCGAATTGTGCCTGGAGGCGCGGTCGGTCAAGGCGCGAACCGCCTGGGTCAGGCCTAAGCGATCCAACTGGTAAGGCCGCAAGCCATGAGTAATCCGGCGCACCTCCTCAATGGCTTGGGACGTGGTGCCGGAAATCTCATCCAAACGGTGGCGCAGACCGTTTTCCTCCGGCGAGCCTTGCATCGCCAACATGGCGTGGTTTTTGATTACCAGCAAGGTTTGTCCCAGGCTGTCGTGCAAGTTAACGGCAATCCGCCGCCGCTCATCTTCCAGCCTTTCCAGAACTTGCCGCGAGAATGCGAGTTGGGAGGCGTACTGCCGTTCCAACCGGCGATGCAACAGGTGAATCCATAACAACGTTACCGCCAATATCGTGAGCAGTGTCCCCACCAGCGTTGCGGTTCTTTTCCAGGTCCACCAAGGAGGACCGCTGAGCACAGCCACGTCTTCCCGGCTGCGCAACAGGATATTGAGCGAAGCCATGATTTGTCGTGCGCCCGCAGGCCTTGCCGCCGCCGACAGGGACGCAGTTGGTTCGTCGTCGCAAACTCCGGTGATCCGGAGGCGACTGCCCGGAACTATGTCTGGCAATCTGTGTCGATTGGCTGCGAGGGTCGCCACAAATACGTGCTGTTGTTCCTGAAGCTCCAGCACTTGATTCTCCCCGTTCGTGGTGCAAGCCAACATCGTAGCGCTGGCGCCAAGCAAAATGCCGCCCTGCTTTAAAGATAACGCCTCGTTCAAATCCAAATCCTTGGGACTTACATGCTCAACTGACCTGGATGGACGTATCAGCGGTTCGGTGAGGGTATGGATGAAACCGTTGAGCGCCGGGAATGCAAGCACCTCAACCGTTTCCCCTGTTTTCACTTTCGGTTCATCGGTGGTTCGCACCCGAATTCCACCCGAGGCGTCCTGAATAAAAAATGAACGGGCGTCCTGATAGGTGACCTCACCAACCACTCGCACCCGACGGGACCACGAAGATTCCACTCCTTCGGAAAGGAGGTAGGCGATTGAATGCCTCGGTACGTCGAAAGGATTTGTTGGCGCTTCCTCTTTGACATCGAGAAAATTGCGGGACGGAATGAGCAACAGCGGTTCCTCCAGCATGTTTGGCATCAGTACGCCCCGTGCGCACACTTCTGCATCCACATAACGGGCCAGGTAATTGGCAGCTGTCTTGCCCAGCCAGAGATAGGCGGGACCGTCTTTTCCCACGATGGTGAGGGTTCCGTTAGTGTTCACCGAATGGATTACGCCTTCAAGTTCACTCCATCTCCCCACCAGGCTGGCCGGGTTCGGGACGCCCAGGGGATGGGTAATGGGCTTGGGCATGGAAAACCATCCGAGTTCCGTGACGACCAACGGGGTGATGACCTGCAGGTATTTGCCCGGTTCCAGCGCGCCGCCAAGATCAACACCTTGCCCCACTTCCAGTTGGTTTTTGAAAGCGAGGTCATCGAGAGAAACCAACATGGCGGTGTTGTCCTCTTGAACAAAGATGTAGTGCTTGTCAAAGACACGATCGTTAAAAGTCGTCACGCCGCGGGTTCCATAAAAGCCCTGCATGGCCGGAATGGAGGCAACCGTTGACAGAGCAGGTTGGTTTGCCGGGGTGAATTTATTTGTCGTGACAGTCTTGAGGAAGGAAACGCTGTTGTCTGCCGAAGCCCAGATTAGCCCCGGCATCAGCGTTCCATTTTGATCATAAACTCCCTCACAAACTCCATCAACCTGGACGACGAGGTTGCTTGACTGTTCTAATTGTCCCGACATTTCGTCGCTCCAGTGCTTCACGCGCACTTGCACCTGCGCCCGCCCGTCAGACAATTCCAGGGTAGCGGTATTTTCGGCTACTGCCTTAAAGGTCACCACTCCTTCCGCTTGCACCCAGCGATAGTTATTTTCAACCGGCAACGGCTGGGCCACGGCAATTTGATCGGGTTCTGGCAATTTTCCAGGTCCATGAAGGCGAATCCCAACTTCCTGGATGGTCAAAGCCGATTCGAATGAGTGCGCTCCGCCCATGCCGCTCAAATCACCATCCCAGTAATTGGTCCAGTATTCGCGCAGGATGCCGTTGGTTGCGGCTTCGGTTGAGCGGCGGTCTATGTTCCAAGGAGTGAGGTAGGGGCCATTGATAACCGATCTGGGCAGACCGGGTCCCTGCCAGGCGACTGAGAGGTTTTCGGCTACGGTGGTTTGCTCCTGCAGCGCCTCAATGTAATAAGTCTTGCCAGCCTCCAGTTGTATCGGCTCTGAACGTTGGGATGGATATCGCGACCATTCGTGTACGAGCACCCAGCCGAAACGGGGGATGGACGCGATTTTTCTGACCTTGGATGGGTCCGCGTTCGGGCTCAACCACAACTCTGAAGAGTTATCGCTGGCTATCCAAAAGGTGTAAACACCCGTGACCTGGGGATGCAGATAGCCTCGCATCCGCGTCAAGTTGTATTCGCCCCAGTTCAGAGGAGCCTCGAATGAATTGCAAATATTCCGACCCGAGGGGTAATACGGATAATCTGGAAAGCTTCGAAAAAGGGGGCAGCAATTGGTGCCATCAATCGCAACAAACTGCCCCACCTGAAGGTTCCGGTTTCCAATGTGAAAGTTCAAGGCTGCCGCCCCGGTTGCATCCTGCAACACCACCACATCGCGGTTCGTGTCCACCAGCGTGAAAACGCCGGTCAGGCGGAAGTCGCACCCGGCCAGGTAATCCGCGTCGGAGAGGGTTCTGAATTGCGCCACGTTCGTCACGTAATGACCAGAATTCACCGCCAGGCTGGCTGCGTTCGGGCGGGACGAAAAGTCCTCGGCTCCGCACACCAACACGCTGGCCGCCGACAAAAGCAGGGGCATTGATTTTAAGAGCAGTTGTCGGCGATGGTTTGACAATTGAAACATAGATTCAATTCACTTCGGACAGCCCGCCCGATAGTCGGTTAAATGGTACATCATTTCTTATCACCTTGGCTGATTGCGGCAAGCACTTTCGCGGGTCCCGAGCTGTGATGCATGACCGGCCATCGGATTTCAGGCGCGGTCTTTGCCGGTAGGTGTCACGGCGTATACCGCAGAAATGCACGGTCTTAAGACCCCGATGCAATCATCAGTCCGAGGCCGGGCAAAGTTTGCGGTGAGGTCGCCATTTGTAATGAGTATACATACTCGTCTTATAGGCATTGGTACTCATTTCAAATCCTTTTGAATGCGTGATAGAATCTAATCTATGATTATCCTCGATCTGCCATGGGTTGGCCGTATGCGTTGATGTCATCAGCATCTAAATCAGAGTTTTCGAGGAGAAACAAACAGAAACAAGTCAAATCAAAAGCAAAGTCCAATATGAAAACCAAAACAACAATCCTCCAGCGGACCTGCATGACCGCACTGGCGATTGGTGCCGCAGCCATAGCCATAACATTGGCTCCAACAGTAACCCATGCGCAACTCGTCGTCTGGTCAACCACGAACTTCGTTGACGACCCAATAGGTCCGTATGGCGCGTTCGTAGACTTTCAAGGTGGTGAAAACGTGGCAGTGAACATTGTCACTCCTGGAGAAGGTGGGGGTGTCAGTCAGGCACTGGAGATCACATTCAACCCTAACCAACCCAATATTAACCTTCAGACGACTACTGTTCCCTATCCGTGCAGCGGCAACACCAACGCGTTTTTGGCAAATTATACCCTCTCATTCGATATGAAAGTCAGTGGCGCCATTAATTTGTCGCCTGCTGGTGGAGTACAGATCAGCCTATTCCCGAATCAGACTGGCGCCAATGGATACGGCGTATTTGGATCCAATCTGCTCCTGCCCAATACCGACACTAATGTTTTTACTGCTGGGACGGGATACCAACATTATTCGATTCCTCTCAGCAATTTCAAAAACAGCGGCGTTACTATTACGACCACCACCAATTTTTCCTTTGGGTTTGGCGATGTCGCTTATCCGGCCAATCTTGGCGGTGTCCCCATAACGATTGATATCGACAATCTTCAAATAACGATGACTACAAACCCGCCCGCGCCCCCGCGACCGTCAATAGGCGTGTTGCCCGCCAAACGGGGTTTGAGAGTTTTTCAACAGGCATCAGACGCAGTCTATACCCAGGAAGGAATCGCAACCGAGGACTTCAACCAGTCCTGGGTTGGTCTGGCAACCCCGAGCACACCGGTCAAGTATGCGATTACGTTTCAGGACTTCGACACCGTCGCCAATTATGCGATGAACATTCAGTTCACTCCGAATGCCGGCACCCCCCCATACGGCCCCTATGCCGTTTATAACGCCAACAATGACCTTGTGTGGACAATCCGGTCTGGCGGAGGTACGAGCGGGTTTACGACAGCCCTGGCTTTCAAAACCAACTCGCCGGCTAACGTCAACGGCTTTGAAACGAATATCGTCGTGGCGCCACTGCTCACCACCAGCACCAATGGGCGCGGCACCTGGACATTAACCTTCACCACCGACACGAGTGGCACCGTGACCGCGCCGGATGGCACCAGTGCATCCTTCGTGCTGGACCCCAATATGACCGCTCAATTCGTGGATCCATTGACTATTTTCTTTGGAACCTCTGCCGGAGCCACAGGCGGTTTTGGTCAATTCACCGACATCAGTAAAATTGCCGTGACGAATGTTGGCGGACTAAACGAGAACGACGATTTCACCAGTGAAACCAATTTGGACCCAACGGTCTGGGATCCGAGCTTTTCCAGGGACGCCGGCAGCGTCATCCTGGTCTCCAGCGAGCCTTCTTATTGGGCGAACTGGACTATTCCCGACGATGGGTTCGGACTGGAAACCAAAGCCGGTCTGAACGGTGGCACCAATGTGTGGTTCTCACCCAATTACTACGGCAGTGGCACGGGCAGCACGAACACGACTCCGACCTTAATGGGAACTGCGCTGAAATGGACTTGGATTCCCAATGGCTGCCTGCCGACGGTTAACGGGACGGTGGGCGGACCGCCTTCGCCAAACGCATTTTTCCGGCTCTCAAGCCCTCCGCCGAGCCAGTGATCAAGCATCACGGTCAATCCCGCATATACCATACTAATATGTTTACCAAAGTGGTCTATACGGATGAACCGTAACCATGTAACAGGGCCGCCGCAGCCGGATTTTGGCTGCGGCGGCCGAAATAGAACTGCCTTACAAATCAAAATGATGAATAAAGTAAGTTTGAATTCGTCGGACATGAAAAGAGGTTCTGCCTTTACACTGATCGAATTGCTTGTCGTTATCGCCATCATCGCCATTCTGGCGGCGATGCTGCTGCCGGCACTGGCCAAGGCGAAAGAAAGGGCCATACGCATCACTTGCATGAACAATGAAAGGCAGCTCTATCTCTCCGTGGATGCGTATTCCATTGACAATAACGGCAACCTGCCCGTTCTCACACCCGGCTCCGGGGCTTCGTGGGCCTGGGACATACCCTGGCCCGTAACGACGGCGATGTTGGCGAGTGGCTGCCAGAAAAAGACGTTTTATTGCCCCGGCACCGCGCCGAGATTTAATGACAACCTGAACTTTCAAAATCAAAACTCCCTGTGGAACTTTGGCACGAATATTGGCAAGGCATTTAACATTGTCGGCTATTCCTTCGCCTTCAGCGGATATCCGCCCAATAAGTCCCCCAACTCGTCGCTCCTGTCCCTGACGAATCAAAACACAACTATTGGCGCAGAGAACCACCCAAACGCGCTTTGGCCATTTACACCGTTTCGGGATTCGGTATCAACTCGTGTGCTCATAGCGGACGTAATCCTCAGCGTCGGCGCCAACCTTCCAGCGACTCCTGGAGACAACTTCAGCAGTGTGGGCGGTGGCTTTAGCATAGGCGGCAGACAATACCCACATTTGAGCGCTCATTTGGAGAATGGGATGCCCGCTGGCGGCAATTACGCATACAAGGACGGTCATGTTCAATGGCAGAAATTCAATGCCTCAAGTGCCAATGTGAAAAGCAATCCAACGCAGGTGCGAACGGGTGGCAACACACCTCATTTCTGGTGGTAAATAATTTTAAACCGCTGATGTGATGTTTGATGCTTTCGATGGGTGCGAAATTTCAACGATATCGAAAGTAATGAGTGCTGAATTGAGTGGTCTCACCAACCCGCACGTCGAATGCAGCCGACGATAAAAATTTCTTGATGTATACTTTTACGCTTGGGGCTCTTTTTGGCTATTACGGCTGGCCGGTGGCAAACACTATTCGCGTCGTATCGCCGAACCTTGACGGATGTTTTCGACCTATTCCCACAACTGTAGGTATTCGTACTCATAGACCGGGTTGAAAAAAAATGATTTCATTAGCCGTTCAGTAATCTGAAGCAAAGATTAAAGTCACACTTAAAAAATCCTGTTATGAAACAAATAATCAAATCAATGTCCTTGGTTGCAGCCTTGAGCGGTTTATCCCTTACAAGTCAGGCGCAATTGGTTGTCTGGTCACAGAACTTCGATTCCTTGACCTTGGGTGCGTATGGCAACACAACGGACTTTGTGAATGATCCCACCACCCCTGCGCTCCCCGCCAACAACATCGTCGCTCCTGGCAACGGGGGCGGTCAGGCAATGGCATTGACGTTCAACGCGCTTGGTGGCACCACCGTTAACCTTCAAGCGGCTACTCCAACATATGCGGCCAGCGGCAACACCAGCGCGAATCTCGCCGATTACACCCTGTCATTCGATATGGCAATCCAAGGCGTTGATATATCAACTGGTTATGGAGGGTTACAGATAAGCGTTCAGAACGGGGGTGGAATATTTGGCCCGAGTGCAGTATCCCCCTTTGTAACCCCTGCTGCAGGGACGGCGGGGTCGGGGTACCAACTGTATTCGTTCAATCTGGGCACTTTTACTGGATCTCTTAATCCGACCTCCGCCAACCTTGCTTTTGGGATTGGCGTGGTTGCCTATGGAAACAATATGACTGCCAGCCCCGAAACGCTGCTGGTGGATAATATTCAGATTACCATGGTTCCGGAACCGGGCACATTCGCCATAATCACCGGAGGCCTTGGCCTTCTGGCTGGATGGCGTCGTTTTTGTCGAGTGTCTTAATTCGGAAATGATGTTTACATAAAATCGAAGCTCACGCTCTGCGCGGCAATCAATTGCCGCGCGCTTTTTTTTCCCAACTAAAAATGTAGCGCCGGCAGGCCATGTCGGATTTGACGCACGATTTTGAGATGCATTCGCTTCGTAAGTATTCTTACTCATTCCAAAACAGTAGAAAAAACTTAAAGTGTTATTAGTTCGCCGTTACACTGTTTTTGTTCTTCACATGAATTCGTATTCATTAAACTCTATCGTTCGGTTCATCATCATTTCATGTCAGTTATTGTTCGTCGCCATTTGCGGCTTCAGTCTCGCAACCCAAGCGCAGACCACTGTCTTATCAGACAATTTCGATTCTCATTCTCCGGGTGCGTTCGGCAGCACTTATAATTACGCGTCTGGCGGCAACGTCACGTCAACCATCGTAGCTCCCGGGGCAGGGGGCACCGGCCGGGCGCTGCAGTTGAGCGGCAATATCACCAACGGCGTCTCCGAAAACGCTGGCGTCAACTCTCCCGTCTACACGCCAACCGGCAACACAGACCCTGATCTCTCCGACTACACCCTGTCCTTCGATATGGCCATAACCCAAGGAGCCAACACAGGAGTCGGAGTGACGCTAAATATCTTTGGGACGGGCGCTGCCGACGGTTCGAGTTACGCTGTGCCCATCAGTCAAATCACTGTCGGGGGCGGGTTCGAGCACTTTTCGGTCAACCTGGGCACGCTCCCTACGGGGTATCAGATTCCCGCGCTGAATCCAACCGACAGCCAGTATTCGTTCCAGCTTGTGTTTCTCGGTTTTAATGCCGGCGTGACGGCCACTCCCGAAACGATTCAATTGGACAATCTTCGGATAACGGCGGCCCCGAACACCAATGCGTATAACGCCAGCATCAACCCCCAAATCACCTATCAAACCATCGAAGGCCTCGGCGGGGCCATTACGTTCTACGATGGTTGGGTTCCAGCCCATCCTTACAAGCTGGAAATATACACGAACGCTTTTGCCGGACTGAATCTCTCAATGTTGAGATTGGCAGACTGGTATCGCTACAACGCAGGTTTTAATTCGGCGGGCGGTGACGGCGCGGCGGCCGGCGATATTGTTTCAAACGCGAACCGGACTCTGGGCCATCCGATTCAGGTCTATATGAGTTCCTGGTCGCCGCCGGCATTCCTGAAGAGCAATGGACAAACTGGAAACGGAGGCACGTTGATCTACACCAATGGCGGGTTCGATTACACCGGTTTCGCGCAGTATTGGTATGATTCGATCAATGCGTATCGGTCCAACGGCGTTTCGCCCACCTGGATCAGCATCCAGAATGAGCCGGACTGGGCGGCGGGTTATGATTCGTGCATTCTGGATCCCACGGAAAAAACGGTGAACGGAACGAACTATGCGAGTTACGCCAAGGCGCTCGACGCCACTTATCAGCTTCTGACCAATCTGCCTTCCCCGCCGAAGCTGCTCGCGCCGGAATGCGTCCATATTGCCTACAACGATTTGCAGAACTACTCGACGTATATGAACTCGAACAGCTTTTATGGCGTGGCGTATCACCTTTACGGCAACAGTATTAACGATCCCACGCCGGACGGATATACAAGTGATTTAATTTCTTCGACCAATATTTTCCCCGGCAAACCGCGCTTCATGACAGAATTTGGATACCCCGATATGATCCAGACCGCCTGCATGATTCACGACTGTTTGACTATCGGACAAGATTCAGGTTTTAACTACTGGAGTTTGGTCTGGCCTTTCCCCGGCGACGCGTTGGTGCAGATTGAAAATCCGTATGCCTCCCACTCCACCTGGACCAACGCCCCGCCCGGCGTCACGACGGATTCGCACGGCTGGTGGCTGACGCCGGCTTATTGGGCCATGAAACATTTTTCCTATTTCATCCAGCCCGGCTACCGGCGTGTGAGCGCGTCCGACAACGACCCCAACGTTCGGTCGTCGGCCTGCCTTTCGCCGGATGGTTCGCGGTTGGTGGTGGTTTTGATCAACACAAATGCCACTGCGTCGTCCAAGATGAATTTCAGTTTTGGCACGTTCAGCGTCGGCACATCCAGTGTTTACCAGACGGCGGGAACGAATACCTACGCCGGCACCAATACATTTTTATCGCTCGGCTCGCTGACCAATCCACAAACCCTGCCGCCGCTCTCGCTGACAACCGTTGTGCTGGACCAGGTATTGAGCACCGGCAGTCCGACTATTGTCATGGCCATGACAGGAACAAACCTGACCATGTCGTGGCCCGTGGCGTTCGCCGGCTTCACCTTGCAGTCCTGCACGAATCTGGTGTCGGCGAATTGGGCGACTGTTTCTCCGCCTGTGCCACAAATCACTGGCACTAATTATCAGATCGCCCTGCCGGCGACTAACGCGACGCAATTTTTCCGGTTGTCCAAGTAGGCTGAAGACCGGATTTAAGATATGAAAAAAACATTTGGAGCAATTATCCTGGCCGCCGCATTGAGCGGTCTCGGCATCACAGCCCAAGCGCAGACCACTGTCTTATCAGACAATTTCGATTCTCATTCTCCGGGTGCGTTTGGCAGCACGTATAATTACGCGTCTGGCGGCAACGTCACGTCAACCATCGTTGCCCCCGGAGCCGGAGGCACCGGCCGGGCGCTGCAGTTGAGCGGTAATGTCACCAACGGCATCTCCGAAAATGCTGGCGTCAACTCTCCCGTCTACACGCCAACCGGCAACACAGACCCTGGTCTCTCCGACTACACCTTGTCCTTTGATATGGCCATAACCCAGGGAGCCAACACCGGAGTCGGAGTAACGCTAAATATCTTTGGGACGGGCGCTGCCGACGGTTCGAGTTACGCTGTGCCCATCAGTCAAATCACTGTCGGAGGCGGGTTCGAGCACTTTTCGGTCAACCTGGGCACGCTCCCT
>JANWKE010000099.1 GCA_025451535.1 Verrucomicrobiia bacterium | reverse complement strand
GCCATCCAGCCGGTATCTTTTCCCGCTGCCGTGGCGGTGAGGGTGCGGAAGGTATCCGACCACTTATGAAGCTGAGCCCGGCCGTCCGCAAACGAAAATGAGGATGAGTCACCGTGGTTGACCGCGGGGCGATCGTTAACGCTTAAGCCGGTAGGATCGTAAAGGTAATATCCATCATTCAAGCTCACCGGGTTTTCATCCAGATAAACGAAACAATCTGAAGAGCCCAAGCCGACGCCGAATTCGGAGAATTTTTGGTATTTGCGATACGCGCCGTTGAGAAAACTGGCGGGCCCATACCCAACGTAGGCATTTGCAGAAATGGAACGGACCCGTTCCTGCCCCTTATAGGTGCCGCTCGTGTAGTGATCCGCGGCGCATTTATACACGCCGGGTGATTTGGCGTAAGGTCCAACTGAACCCAGCAAAGTCCGGCCGAAGCCCGTCTGCGATCCAGTACCCAGGAAGAAAGCGTTTGTTTCACAACCCGCAGGATTCTCGCCCCCACTACCACCGCTCGCAGTATTCCAGGCAAATGTCCCGTCCACCCAGTTTGGTCCGCCGAACAGGTTATCGCCGCCGGACTGGGTAGGAACGTTTACGGGTATTTTATCGAGGTTGTCCCCGCCATACATGATGGATGAAACTGCCACCTGTTTCATATCGTTGATACAGGAAATGCCCTGCGCCCTAATTTTGGCCTTGGAAAGAGCGGGCAGCAGCATGGCAGCAAGGATGGCGATAATGGCAATAACCACCAACAACTCGATCAAGGTAAAGCCGAGCCGCAGGGGTCGCGGTTGGCAATCAGCGCTGTGTTTAAGATCCGGATGTAGCATTTTCATAATCGCAGTGAGGGCTTTACTCTTTCCATTCGCAAATGGGCTCAGTTGTTGGCACCTGGCATAAAAATCCGCCAAATTGTCCGCCTGACACCGTTTTATTGTTGGATTTAGAACTTTATCCCAGATATCGGGAGGCGTGTATATACGACGTTTGTTATAACAAGATACCCCCCGGAAGCAGCAACTTGCGTTCATTACGACCGATCTCATCGTTTGCGCTGTAACCGGTTCAGGTTGCGCTGATTGCGTCACGGTGTGCCAGCGCCGTCGATTACTTTCTGACTTTCAGCGGAGAAAAAATATTTTACGACAGCCTCGGTGCGATCGTGCACGCAAAGCTTGTTGAAAATGTTTTCCAAATGCGTCCGAACGGTGGTGCGAGTAATGGAGAGGCGTTCGCCAATTTCCACGTTGGTGCAACCTTGGGCAACCAAAGCAAGAATTTCCCTTTCCCTTATCGATATCGGCTTTTCCGCAACACTTGCGTCGTTCATAAATTGTCCGGCTTTCCTTCTGTTGTAATATGGGCGGCTGTTTAGGGCGACGATGCCGGTCCTGAGACGGGCGCGCTAGCAACAAACCCTCCAATGCACATTCAATTTCGACGTCGCGCAACTCGCGGGACGAATCACTTTGTGCTTCTATTAACTTCCATCATAAACAAATGCTTCCTGAATCGACTATGAGTATACATACTCAGGAGCGCGGCGCCGAATCCGATTTGAATGCGCGGGGTTCAAAGACATTTCCCCTGTGGCATCGTATCATGACGGCAAGTTTACCGTGTATTCCAACAGTGTTCGGGGCCAGTCGCAGACACTCGACCTGGTCCGTTACGAGGCTGCGCTGGGCTTCCACGGCGAGTTCAGAGGCAAGCCGTGCGCGATTTTGTTTCAGTTTGAGAGCGATCAATGGGTCGCAGATGGCGTGTTTGCCGCAGCCGTTCCGGCCAGCTCCTGCGGAATGATTTCGATGGCGTCGATCGCCGGATTTTCAATATTGCTGGTGAAGGTGATCTTGAATGTTCCATTGGTGACTTCCACCGGCACGGTCTCCACATAAGCGCGGTTGGCGCCTCCCGCCTTGGCGTAAATATCGAAGTTCTTGAATTCGTGCCCCTGCACATTAAAGGAGAACACGCGCTCGCCAGGGCCAGTGACGCCTTCAAAGGTTTCGGCAAAGTAAAGTTTCGCGACATACTTGCCGTTGGGAACATTAGTGGAAAAAGAATCCATCGAGTAGTGCTCGGTTAAAAACAGCCCCTGGTCCTTGGTTCCGGTAATTGTCGGGACGGGATCACGCTCGACGACGTCTCCGCCCTCGAAACCCTGGTCCGGCGCCCAAACGTTGCCGCTGGAATCGGTGAACGGCGTGGACCTGCCCGCCTTGACGCGGATGATTTTTGCGCCGGGCGCGGCGGCAGCGGATGCCGCCCCTTCGCGTTTGGCCACGATTTCATTGCTGCCAAAGTCGCCAACGGCGCGCGTCAATTTAATTTCATCGCCACCGGCCGAAATTTTGCCGGTATAGGTGATGCGAATTTCGTTGTCCTGGATCTTGAGCGGTTCGACGAAGGAAACAGCATCTCCTTCGACCTTGCCTTCTTTCAACTCGGCTTCACGTTTGCGTTCGCCCATTTCGGAATTGGCTTTCCCGGTCAAGGTTGTGCCGTCCTGCTTGAACGTGAACGTGTAATTTTGCTTCCCTCTCTGGGTTTCGAACTCGGATTTCCACGTGCCGCTAATGTCCGCAGCGCAGAGTGACAATGGCAGGATCACCGCCGCTGTGAGTATGTTTGTTATTTTCATATTAATCATTCAGTTGAGATTGGTTGTGGGTTGTCATCATTACTTTTCGCACTTCAAAAACAATCATTGCGAGCACTTTTAAAACAACAAAGCACAGTTGGCATGACGCGTATGATTGCATTGTCCAACTCGCTTGGATGTACGATGTACGTCATACTATCATTACATGATTACCGTCAGCCGTCCGCTTTGTTAAATTATTCTGTTCGCCAAGTCCGTCACTTCGCCGAAATCGTCAACGGCACCGTCAGCTTGATGTCGTCCGAAGCCGCGCCGACCAGAAACTCGTAGTCGCCGGGTTCGACGACATATTGTTTCTTTTCAGCATCCCAATGACGCAATCGCTCGGCGGGAACGTCAATGGCCACTTCAGTGGCCTCGCCGCTTTTTAAGCTCACACGGCGGAAACCACAAAGCGAAAGTTTCGGTTGTGGGATCTTCGAATTCACCTGTCGGTAATAGACCTGGGCCAAGGCATCGCCGTCACGTTTGCCGGTGTTCTTGATGCTAAGCTTCAACTTTGCCGTGCCGTTCGGAGCAATCTGCCTGGACTCCACTTTGCCGACTTGATAACCGAACGTTGTGTAACTCAAGCCGTGGCCGAACGCATACAGCGGTTTTCCGGTGAAGTAGCGATACGTGCGATTGTTCATCGAATAGTCGGTGAAATCCGGCAGGTCAGCCGTGGCGCGATAAAATGTCACCGGCAGATGGCCGGACGGATTCACTTCGCCAAACAAAACTTCGGCAACGGCGCGGCCGCCTTCCTGGCCCGGATACCAAGCCTGCAAAATGGCAGGCAAATGCTCGTCCTCCCAGGTCAAAGCGATCGCGGAACCGCTGCAATTGACCATGACCATCGGCTTGCCGGTGGCTTGAAGTGCCTGGATCAGGTTTTCCTGCACCTCGGGCAATTCAATCGCTTTGCGATCGAACCCTTCGCCTTCCTGCGCCGCCGTATTGCCGCCGACATAGATAATCAAATCCGCGTTGGTCGCAATGCCGAGGGCTTCGGCGGCGAGATCCGCCGGGGAGCGGGAGGTGGTATTATCCTGGGGGCTCCACGCTGCCGTCGCCTTATTCGTGGTGATGGGACTGCCCATCGCAAACGTGACTTCGAGGTTTGGTCCGGCCAATTGTTGGATGCCCGCCAGGATGGAAACCGGATGTGAGGCGGAGCCGTGGTAATTGCCTTCCAACATGGAAGTCGATTTGCTGTTCGGCCCGATGACTGCGATGCGCTTGAGTTTGGATCGATCGAGCGGGAGGATGCCGTCGTTTTTCAGCAGCACCAGGGATTGGCGCGCCAATTCGAGCGCGATCTTTCCATGCTCCGGCGTGTCGTTGTCCTTGATGGTGTATTTTGAGTAAGGAACCTTGTCGGCGGGATCAAACAATCCGAGGCGGAAGCGTGTCCACAAGGTGTAATACAACGCCACATCAATTTCCTTCTCCGTCACCAGATTTTGCTGCACCGCGCGGACGAGCGCGTTGTAATCACCGCCGCAGCAGAGATTGCAGCCGGCCTTGATGGCGGCGGCGGCGGCTTCCTCTGGCGTTTTCACATAATTATGCTGCCGCCAAATATCGCCGATGGCATCGCAATCGGACACGATATAACCCTCGAATCCCCATTGATCGCGCAGTAGATCCTTCAACAACAACGTGCTCGCGCAACAGGGGACACCGAGAAGCGAGTTGTAAGCCCCCATCACGCCCGCGACATGTCCTTCGCGCACCACGCGTTCGAATTGCGGCAGATATGTTTCATACAAATCACGGGGCGAGGGTTCGGCATCAAAACGGTGCCGGAGCGATTCCGGCCCGCTATGAACGCCGTAGTGTTTGGCGCAAGCCATCGCGAGCATGTAATTCGGATCATCGCCCTGAATGCCCTTGACGAACTGGATGCCGATCTCGCTCGTCAAATACGGATCTTCGCCGTAGGTCTCCTGTCCCCGGCCCCAGCGCGGATCGCGAAAGATATTGATATTGGGCGTCCAATAAGTCAGTCCGAACCACCATTTGGAATCGCCGTTATGCTGGTTGACGTAATCGTTGAACTTTGCGCGACCTTCGACGCCAATGACCGTGCCCTCCTGGTGAAACAAAGCCGGATTCCACGAGGCGGCGCCGCCGACGGGTTCGGGAAATACGGTGGCAGCGCCGTTGTTGGCAACGCCGTGCAAGGCTTCGTTCCAATAATCATAAGCCGGCAGGCCAAGGCGCTGAATCGACGGCGCGCTATTCCGCAATTGCCCGACTTTTTCCGCCAGCGACATGCGGCGAATCAAATCCTCCTCGCGCGCCTTTAAGGGCCGGGAAGCGTCGCGCCAGAAGGCAGGCTCTTTGATGTCCGGCACGCGCGCGGCGGCGGCAGTAAAAGCATCCGCCAATTCCGACGCACTGAACGAAATGACGGGCGCACCCGAGGCATTCTTGATTTCGATGGTGTTGAATTTTGCGCCGCCTTTGCTCGCGGCAAAGGTGATCTTCACCGGCCCACGCAGGGCATCATCTTCGTGCTCGATCGAACCCGTGATGGTGGCCACCTTTTTGGCCGCGCCGGCGGAAGCAACAATATCAAAGTCCTTCGCCAAAACTTTGTCTCCGGCGCTCACATCAAACACCCGCTCACCTGCCGAGCTGGCGACCGTCTCGGCGGCGATAATCACAACCGTGTATTTATTGGCGGGCAGGCCCGAAAGGGTGACGGTGAAGTTGGTGCCGTTGACGTCTTCACGAAAAGCGGCCGCGTCGTCAGGCGCTCCCTCAATTTCGACCGTTGGCCGGTCCTTGCGATGCGCAAAACTGCCGCTGACACTGACCTGTTGGCTGCAAGAAGAACAGACTTCATCCGCCGCAAAGGTGGCAAACGCGGATAGAAAGATTAGCGCCAGCAACCAGACCGCAGACGCGGTGAACTTCGAATAGGAGTGTTGCGTTTTCATAGTTGAGCTTTTCGATTATTTCTTCTGACGTACGACTGATGCCTTGCCGGTATAATGAACGACTGCATCGGCTGGCGTTTCAGCGTTGCCAACGCCATGACCGGGCGAGACGAAAACAACGTGGAAGGTTCTTTCCTTTAACATGCCGGGAAAATTCCCGGAACGTTTTCCAATCGTGAGTGTCTGTCCGGCCTCGTTCCACTCGATCGGGATGGTAGCAAAAACTTTCTTTTCGTAATCGTAAGTGTCGCCTTCATCTTCGTAGAGCGTGAATTTGCCGTCGGCGCCCGGATAAATGCGAAGCTCGATGGGATCAGCCGGTTTTTCGCTGGAATACTGAAGCAATGGCCCCATGGGGATGATTGAGCCCGGCCGGATGAAAAGCGGCAGGGTCTCCACCGGCGCCGTTGCCTCAACGCGCTGGCCGGCGGGCGACGTTTCTCCGGTCCAAAAATTAAACCAGGTACCGCTCGCGGCGGGCAGATAGACCGACTGATTCGTGGCTCCGGCTGAGGTGACCGGCGTCACCATCATCGCCGGGCCAAATAGATATTGGTTTCCGATTCCGCGCACCTGCGGGTCTTTGGGAAAATCCACAACCAGCGGGCGCATGAACGTGCTGCCATTTTCCGTCACGTCCCAAGCGACCGAGTAGAGATAGGGCATCAGGCGATAGCGTAGGTTGAGATAGGTCCGCATGGTGTCTTGTGTTTTCTCGTCGAAACGCCAGATTTCCTTGCCAGGGTTCAGGCCGTAAGAACCATGCACACGAAACATTGGGCAAAAGGCGCTGAATTGAAACCAGCGGGAGAAAAGTTCCTGATATTGCGGATTGGCGGGGTTGCCATTGCCGGCGGAACGGTTGCCAAAGAATCCACCGGTGTCTGTGTTCCAATACGGAATACCCGAGAGTGAGAAATTCAAGCCGGCGGGAATTTGCGCGCGCAAAACATCCCAGGTTCCCTGAATGTCACCGGACCAGGTGATGGTGCTGTTGCGCTGCTGGCCGGCGTAAGCCGAGCGAGTTAGAATGACGACACGCTTTTTTTCGGTCGCCGCTCGTTGCCCCTGATAAATACCCATCGAATGCATGAGCGGATAGGCGTTGTAAACCGTGTAGCCGGGTCCGATTGGCGTCGTGTAAGTGCGAAAACCCATGCCGCCGATTTCGGGTTCGGGCGCATCCAGCCACCACCCATCGACACCTTTGGCGAAGAGTTGATCGCGCATCTGCTTCCAATACGTTTGCCGCCCGGTAATGGCGAAGGGATCATACCATTGGCCATGTCCCGGCGGAAACGCATAGGACGTGACCTGTGGAAACATGCCGCCGACGGCATTGAGCTCCGCGCTATTGGAACTGCCGAGATCGAATTTCGCCCAAACCGAGATGAGCGTGTGGTAATGCAGGTCATGCAATTCCTTGAACATCCCGGCGGCATCCGGATAACGATTTGTGTCAAACAGATGCGAGCCCCAGGTGTTGGTGCCGGGCGGCCAGTATTGCCAGTCCTGAATGATTCCATCCACGGGAACTTTGAGGTCACGTAATTTTTTGGCGACGCCGAGCAATTCATCCTGCGATGCGTAGCGCTCTTTGCATTGCCAGAAACCCAGCTCCCACTTGGGCATCAACGGAGCGTCGCCGGTGAGATGGCGATAAGCTTTCAAGGCTGTGCCGATGGTTCCGTCGCCATAACAAAAATAATAATCAATGGCCCTGCCAAATTCCGATGACCATCGCAGAGATTTTTTGCCGTTGTCGGAATCGCTCGCGGCACTGGACGAAATCGTGGTGACGGCAGGGTTATCCCAAAGCAGCATATATCCCTTGCTCGAGGTCATCACGGGCACGCCCACGTCGGTATTGGCCTGCGCAAGGCGGACATTGCCACCATTGCCACCCGCGTAATTCCAAACCCCACGCTGATGTTGGCCGAGCCCGTAAATGCCCTCATCCGACGCCGTCTCAAAAGACTGGGAATAGGAAGGCACCGCCGCGCCGGCTACCGTGGCCGGTTTGACACCGCGGCCGTCTGGAGTTTCTTCAAGCAAAACGTGGCCGGCGGAATCGAAGAAACTCACCGCGCCGGTCTGCTTGTCGATTTTCACGTTGATGTCGGTGGAGGCCAAAGTAACGAAGCGGTCATTTTCTCCGCGCGTTAATTTCACCTTCCCCGGGCTGGCGATCACGGAGAGACTTTTGTTGGTGGGCAGTTGGGCGCCATCGGCGTAAGTGACGCGGACAATTTCCGGGGACCAGAACTCAATCCGGAGCGTGCCTTCATCAACAGTGAATTGTGCCCCGTTGGACGACTTCTTTGAACCGGTCACCCCAGCATGCGCGGGCGCCAGAGCCACACCCAGGATCCCAACAATCAAAGTGAACGATAGTTGTTTGGTCATAGTAAATATTTTAGATGAATAAAAAGCCGGGCCGCGCGTGGAGATCAAGCGTCTCATGTTGGTTTGGGTAGAAATCATTTTATCCTGGTAATGATTCCGGCAAAACCTCCTGCCGGCGCGAGCGAGAGGTTAATC
>JANWKE010000098.1 GCA_025451535.1 Verrucomicrobiia bacterium | reverse complement strand
TGTATATGATTCCCCGGATGAAAAGCTGGGTGGCGACCAACTATCCCGGCCTGAAAACCGGCATCACCGAATATACCTGGGGCGCGGATAACTACATGGGCGGCGCCCTCGGCCAGGCGGACGTTCTCGGCATTTTCGGCCGCGAGGGACTCTACCTGTCTGCGCGCTGGGGCATGCCGGATCCCAGCACCCCGACCTACAAGGCGATGAAGATCTACCGGAACTACGATGGTAACAAATCCGTTTTCGGCGACATCAGCGTTCAGACGACGGTGCCCCAACCGGACAATCTCGCGGCTTTTGGCGCCGTGCGGACCAGCGACGGTGCGCTGACGCTCATGGTCCTCAACAAGGACCTTACCAACGCCACGCCCATCGTGGCGGGCATCACCAACTTCCCCGCCGTCGGGAACGCCCAGCGCTGGCAACTGACCTCAGCCAACGCCATCAATCATTTGGCGGATCTCACGGTAACCAACGGCGTTCTCAGCGACATGTTGCCCGCCCAGAGCATCACACTTTTTGTTCTGCCGGCAACGAACTCCTTCACTCTGCAAATCGGCAACAATGGCGGACCGGGACAAATGGGCGTCTGGCTCAACGGCGAGGCCGGCCAAAGCTATGTTCTTCAATCCTCACCCGATTTGATTAATTGGACGGCGGTCAACACCAACCAAATGGTGAGCAACTCGTTCGAGTTTTTCATGCCCATGACCAACGGCATGCAGATGTTTTACCGCGGCCAGCTGGGCCATTAAAACGCCTCACTACAGGTCACAGCCGGCGTTGTGGTCGCGCCTTGTCGCAAATACAAATGGCCCCGGAAGATTGAATTCCGGGGTCCCGCCTTCAGTTCATTTGATAGAACCGCTCGCTGCCGTTGTCATGGCGTGCCCTGGGCACCCTCTCCATATTCCACCTGCGCGTTCTCCGTGATGACCGGCGGACCTTGCCGGGTAGTGATCTGCACATCCTTGAATTGAACGCCGCTGGCTTTTTTAATCGCCATGCCGGTGGACGCGGCGATGCGGACCTTTTCGAACACGACGTTTGAGATCTCGCTTTCCGGCAAGCCGGTGATGACCCCCGCCGATTTCTGGCAGGTGGCGGTCAGGTTGCTGATATAAATATCACGAAAAACCGGAGTCATGGTGCTGGCCAGTTGCACCGAGTCGGCTTTGGCAGCGGGCGGTTGGGCGGCGTCGCCGGCGGAATTGTTCATGTAGTAACAGGTCAAGGTGATGGCCGGATTGACGTTCTTCATGGTGATGTCCTGGTAACGGATGTTTTCAACCAGACCGCCCTTGCCCCGCTGCGATTTGATGCGCAGGCCATTCTCGGTGTTTTCAAACGTGCAGTTCCGGACCGTTACGTTGCGCACACCGCCCGAGGTCTCGCTGCCGATGCTGATGCCGTGGCCATGCAGAATGGTGCAATCGGTTATGGCGATGTCTTCGCTCTGGAATTGGCCCGGCAACGTGCTTTTCCCGGCCTTGATGGCAACGTCGTCGTCGCCCACGTCAATCCTGCATTTCGTGATCAGGATATGATGTCCGCTGGGGTCAATCGCATCCGTGTTCGCCGCGTGTTCCGGAGCGAGGATGGTCACATTCGACACAACCACATTGTCACAATCCGCGGGCACGAAATGGAATTTGGGCGAGTTTTTCAGTGTGATGTTTTCCAACCGCACGTTTTGGCAACGTTGCAGTCCAATCAGGTTGGGCCGCGGCAAAGTATAGCCGGATTTTATCTGGCGCGCCTTTTCGGCCTCGCCCCACCACACGGCGCCGTTCCCGTCAATCGTCCCGCCGCCGGTGAACGTTACGTCCGTCAATTTCTTGCCCTCCATGAAGGCATTAAAGTCGCCGCTGCTGGCGGCCTTGAGCCAGTCACCGGGAACCTTCAGGTATTCATTCTGGTTGGTGTCCGCCAGCAAGGTTGCGCCCGCGTCGAGTTGCACGGTGGTTTTAGTGCGCAGGGTGAGCGGCTGGCTCAAATACGTTCCCGCCGGGAACAGGACCGTACCCCCACCGGCTTTGCCGCAGGTGTCCAATGCTTTTTGAATGGCTTTCGTATCCAGCGTCCGGCCGTCGCCGGCCGCACCGAACTCGCGCACGTTGAAAACCTTCGGCGACGCCTGCGCATTCGTTCCCCATCCGGCGAGAACCGGCAGAAGCCATAGCAGCGGCATTACCAGCCAAACCCAGGCGACCGATGTTTTTTTCCAGGTAAATGGTTTTTGCTTTGGTTTCATAATTCCTTTCCACTGGCGCGGACGACTGAATGAGGTTATCATCCAATGATTGTAACCAAGACTTTGAAAGTTACAGCCGCCGGTTTTGCAAAAAAGCCTGAAATTTGGGTACTGCGCCCCGGAGGCACGCTGACCGGATTTTCAATTTCAGTGCAAAATATTCAGATAATGCTGCACAAAATAATAATTACTTCCACACAGAAAATCTGCTAATCTTAATAAACTCCGCCAAGGTAGGAAGCCGAAAGGCGGCGTAAACCCGAGATGTAAATGAGAAACACAAAAATCCACAGGTTGTTCCACAATTACCTCCAACCAGCCGTCATGGCCGCAGGACTTTTGTCCGCCTTCCCGGCGTTGGGAAACCCGACGTTGCCAACTATTCCGCCGGGCGTTTTTAATGTTACGAGCTACGGCGCCATTGGCGATGGCGTCACCACGAATACCAGTGCCATTTCCAACGCCATCGTGGCCGCCAGCACGGCGGGCGGAGGTACGGTTGAAATTCCCGCTGCGGCCGGTGCTTATTTATGCGGGCCGCTCATTCTTCGCAACAGCATCAATTTGCAGATTGACAGCGGTGCGACCCTGAAAATGCTGCCGTTTGGGAAATGGCCGGGCGGTTCGACGCCACCGGATTTCATCACCGGCTCCAGTCTGCATGATATCGAAATCAGCGGTTCGGGCACGATTGACGGGTCGGGGACATCATCGGGCTGGTGGAATGGTCTCAGCACTTCAGCCCGGCCCTACATGATCACATTGAGTTCCTGCCAGCGGTTGCTGATTCAAAATGTGACTTTGATCAACGCGCCCAAGATGCATATTTCCATCAAAAACAAGGGCGGAAACATTACCATTCAAGGCATTACCATCAATACACCCGTTTCACCCAATACCGATGGCATTGATTTGGTAGGCACGAACTGCCTGGTGCAAAACTGTTCCATCAGCGATGGCGATGACAACGTTGCGCTGGGCACCAGCAGCGCCAACACGCCCACGGCGCTCACCACCATCGCCAACTGCACGTTCGGCATCGGCCACGGCGTCTCCATTGGCAGCAATACGGCTGGTGGTGTGTCCAACCTCACGGTGATTAACTGCACTTTCAACGGCACGGATTACGGCATCCGGATGAAATCCGACGACAATACCAGCGGCGGCAGTGGAGAGGGCGGCGTGGCGCAGAACCTTTTTTATTACAATCTGGGAATGACCAACATCGTTCACGGGGCGATCGTAATTTACAGTTATTATAGCGAATATGGAACGCCCTCGGGCATCACGCCGTTCATTGCCTCAACCCAGACGGTGGATATAACCACGGTTCCGGTCTGGCGCAATATTGTTATCAGCAATGTGACGGCAACGGTTGCCAGTGGCGGTATCGCGGGCATTATCTGGGGACGCATTGAGTTGCCCGTGACCAATATCGTTTTGAGCCACGTCAATATTACTGCTCCAAAGACGTTCGATGTCTACAATACCTACGCAGCACAGTTTATAGATTCGCAGGTTACGGTTCCTGCCGGCAACGAGGCCTTGACCATTCTTAACGCCGGATTGACTTTGACCAACGACGTGGCCGGAATCCCCGGTGTTACGTTTGACGGCCTGACCAGTACCAATTCATTGGCGCTCTATCAGGCAGCGGTAAGCATGACCGCCAATGATGCACTTGGGGCCAACCCCATCACGCTGGACGCCAGTGCACTCATTATCAGCAACAGCCTGTCATTGCCCGGTTCGACCGTTGTCAATTTTGTCCTGGGGACAAACAACGTCAATGTCGCGCACGTTCTGACGACCGGCAGCCTGACCTTGAACAGCACGCTTAACGTCGCCGCCGATACCGGTTTCAGCGCCGGCACCTACACGCTGTTCAGTTATACCGGCAGCTTTAACGGGACCCCGGTTCTGGGGACTACCCCGGCGATACCAGGATACACTTACGGCATCACTAATCCGCCCGGATTGGTACAATTGCTGGTCCAAGCTCCCGCACCGCCATCACCCCCAATCTTTGGCAGCATCAGTGCCACAGCCAATGGCCTGGTCATGAGCGGCTCGGGCGGCACAACGAACGGCACTTTTTATGTGCTGGTCTCCACCAATATCGCGCTGCCGCCGAATCAATGGACGCCGGTTGCGACTAATCCGTTTGATGCCAGCGGTAATTTCATCTTCACCAACGCCATCAATCCCGGCAGTCCGCAAAGGTTTTATCTTCTGCAAATACCCTAGATGCGGGGCAAGTCCGGGGTTTTGTGCATCGGGTGGACCAATTTGCCGGGAGGGTCTTACCGGTTGACCATAGCCCACTTATAGGGTACTGCCCAAAGCGGTGGTTCTCAATTTTCATGCACGTTTGCAACAAAATGGGGGCTGACAGATTACAGAAGTGGGTTAGGATTAAGGAGTCAAAAGAAAAAACCATAAAACGTAAAGTCGCATTATGAAACACTCATACCCGGTCATCCTCGCCATGGGCGCCCTCTGTTTTGTTTTTCAAACTGCCCAGGGTACGCTGCTTTTTTCAGAAGCTTTTAATTATAGTGTCGGTACCCTCGGTGGCAATATCAACCCTGGTAACAGCACAGCTTGGAGTGCCGGCAATGCCGGTATGACCATCGCCAGCGGCAACCTGACGTATGCAGGTTTGGTAGATCAGGGCGGTAACGAACTTCAACTCGCGAACGGGTCCGCCGGAAGTATTTTTAATACATTCGCAAATCAGACCAGCGGACAAGTCTACTATTCGTTCCTGTTCAATCCAACTGCAGTTGACAGTGCCAATAATTATTTCACCGCGATGAATCCGGGCACGGGCGCCCCGAATGGCGGCAGCGATGCGATTGATGCCTATTATTATGCCAGCGGTAAGATTGAATTGCGAGCTAACGCCTTGGCTGCAACCGCGGGTACCGGCCCGGTTTTGACACTGAATACGACGCATCTCGTTGTTGAGATGATTGACCTCACGGCAAAGACCGCCAGCCTTTGGGTAGATCCGGACGCAAGCACCTTTGGTGGCACCGCCCCGACGGCAACCGCGAGCCTTTCAGGTATCACGGCGACAGCGGTAGACGATGTCGGGTTCAAAACTCAGACTGCCGCAGGTGGTCCTTATTTGATTGATAACCTTCTTATTGGCACAACTTGGGGGGACGTTACGCCGGCATCGTCAGTTCCCGAACCGGCAAGCTTCGCACTGGCGGGGTTGGGCATACTTGGTTGGATTTCTGCACGCCGCCGGATGCGCAAGTAAGTTTTGGTTGCTCTTTCCATTACAGGCGTTGGGAGATTTTCCCAGCGCCTGTCTTGTTTTTGAAGCGACCAGGCCAGCTGGCGCGGCATTGCCCCCGGAAAATAAAATGGCTTGTCCGGGCGTTGCCGGACAAAAACAACCAGAAATTCAACATCGAACACCCGCGCAGACCGTTAGCCATTGTCGTGTGCAAAAATTTCGTTAGCATCCCAGGTACACGCGATGACATCTTCAACTCAAGCAACCGATGGAAGTTTGGGCTGGCTGCGTGGTTTGTGGGAGCGAGGCTGGCTGAAGGGATTGTTGCTGTTCACCGCCGTCAGCTTTGTTTACCAACCGGTATGGCACGGAAAACTCCTTTGGGACGATAACGCACACCTTACCCCGCCCGGACTTCGTTCATCGCAGGGATTGGCACGTATCTGGATCGAACCTGGCGCCACGCAGCAGTATTATCCGCTGGTCTATAGCCTTTTTTGGGTCGAATACAAACTCTGGGGCGATACCACGCTGGGTTACCATTTAATTAATATTTTACTGCACGCCTTTACCGCCCTGCTGTTGTGGAAAATTCTATGGCGGTTGCAGGTGCCGGGAGCTTATTTGGCGGCGGCCATTTTCGCTTTGCATCCTGTTTGTGTGGAATCAGTGGCATGGATTTCGGAGATCAAAAACACCCTGTCGGGAGCATTTTATCTGGGCGCGGCGCTGGTTTATTTGAGATTTGACCAGACCAGAAACTGGAAGTTTTACTTCCTGGCTTTGGGATTGTTCCTGTTGGGGTTAATGTCCAAGACCGCTATTGCCACTTGGCCGGCGGCGTTGCTGGTGATTTTCTGGTGGCAGCGCGGGAGGTTGGCCGGGAAGCGTGATGTGGTCCCGCTGATCCCATTTTTTGTGGTCGGAGTCGGTGCCGGATTATTCACGGCGTGGGTGGAATGGAAATTCGTGGGCGCGAGAGGGTCCGGGTATGATTTTACCTTCCTCGAGCGGGTTCTCATTGCCGGACACGTGATTTGGTTTTACCTGGGCAGGCTGGTCTGGCCCGTGGATTTGATATTTATCTATCCCCGCTGGGAGGTCAGCCAGACGGTGTGGTGGCAATACCTTTTCCCCGTTATGGCGCTGCTGGTGTCGGTGGGGTTGTGGTTGTTATCACGCCGGAACCGCGCGCCGCTGGCAGCCTGGCTCTTTTTTGTTGGGACGTTGTTCCCGGCGTTGGGCTTTTTCAATGTCTATCCCTTTTGTTATTCGTTCGTAGCTGATCACTTTCAGTATCTGGCCACTCTGGGCCCGATCACATTGGCAGCGGCGGGAATCGCCATATTGTTCCGCTCTTTAATGAACCGGCGACAATTGCTTGAACCCATTGTTTGCGGAACACTGCTGTTGGTGTTGGGGGTATCGAGCTGGCGACAGAGTGGAATGTACACTGACATTGAAACTCTCTGGCGGACGACGATCGCCAGGAACCCGGATTGTTGGATGGCCGAAAACAATCTGGGCGGCTATTTTTTTCGAGAAGGGCGCATTCCAGAGGCAATAGAACATTATCAGAGGGCAATCCGGATCAATCCGAATTTCTCTGAAGCGCCGAACAATTTGGGGGTCGCCCTCGCCGCCGAAGGGCATCTGGATGAAGCCATCGAGGACTATCACAAAGCCCTCCGGATTGATTCCAATTTTCCCGGTGCCCTCAACAATTTGGGCATGGCTTTGGCCGCCCGGGGCCAGCTCGATGATGCGATTGAGAACTATCGCAAGGCCATCCAGGTCAGTCCGAATTACGTCGATGCGCTGGACAATCTGGGTGCCGCCCTTACCATCAAGGGCCGGTTTGATGAAGCGCTGGGGTATTATCGCCAGGCTCTTGCGATTGACCCCGACTTTGCGGAAGCACAAAACAACCTGGGAATCCTGCTGGCCAAGCGGGGCCAAATCGCTGAAGCCATCGAGCATTACCAGAAAGCCATTGAACTCAGTCCGGGTCGGGCAGGAGCTTACGATAATCTGGGCAACCTGCTGGTCACCCAGGGGCGAAACGCGGAGGCTATTGGGCAATTCCAGAAAGCGCTTGAAATTGACCCGCAGGATTCCAAGGTCCACTACAATCTGGCCAATTTATTCTTTGCCCAAGGACAGTGGCGTGGGGCCGTTGAACATTACCAGCAGGCCCTGAAACAGATGCCGGGCTCCGTTCACGCCCACTATCAATTGGGTTTGGCGCTTCAATGTCTGGGTGAATCCGCTGCCGCCATCGCACAGTTTCAGAAGGTTGTGGAACTTGATCCCCTTCATGTCACGGCACAAAACAATCTGGCCTGGATGCTGGCGACGTGTCCGGACGCATCGTTGCGGAATGGCCCAAAGGCAGTGGCAGTGGCACAACGGGCCGTGCAACTCTCCGCCGGCACCTCTCCGCAGATCCTGGACACGCTCGCGGCGGCTTATGCCGAGGCCGGACAATTTCCTGAAGCAATCGTAACCGCCCGACAGGCGTTGGATTTAAGCCACACGCAAAATAACAAAGCCCTGGCTGAAATCATCCAAAACCAGCTCAAGCTCTTTGAAAGCCGTTCCCCTTACCATGAGAAGCCGTAGTAGTCCTCGTCGGGGGTTGCTTTTGATAACCAGGTGGTTTCCGGCGGGTATGCACTTTCCTCATGCTTTTTTGCAAAGGTTCCGGGTTTGCATGTCTTCTGATTCCGCTATTCTGAAGTCCCATGACCATGATTAAATTTTTATTTCGCCAGATTTTTATTCTGATATTGGCAGTTGCGTTTTTTCCCTGTCGAGGGGTTGCCGATACCACAACCACGGGTGACGCCCAGGCCTGGTCGAAGCTGCCGGATATTTTGGCCCGCATCGTGCCGCCTGCTTTTCCGGATCGGTCATTTGTGATTACGAAATTCGGCGCGAAAGGCGACGGTGCCACCGATTGTACCGAGGCGTTCCGCCAGGCGATTGAAGCCTGCAATGCCGCGGGCGGCGGAAAGGTCGTCGTGCCGGCGGGAGTTTATTTGACCGGCGCGATCCACTTGAAAAGCAATGTGGACCTCGACGTCTCGAAAAACGCGACCATCCGTTTCAGCACCGATCCCAAAAGCTATTTGCCGGCAGTCTTCACGCGTTATGAGTGCACGGAAGTGATGAATTATTCGCCGTTCATCTACGCGCTGGGACAGGAAAACATCGCCATTACCGGTGAGGGAACGCTTGACGGCCAGGGATCAAAGGCTGTTTGGTATTCCTGGAAACAGCTTCCGGACCCCCGGGAACTGGTGGCTATGGGGGATCGCGGCGTGCCGGTGGCACAGCGGGTTTTCGGTGAAGGCCATCACCTGCGCCCGTATTTCATCCAGCCGACTCGATGCAAAAATGTTTTGATTCAAGGGGTGCATATCATCGATTCGCCGATGTGGGTAATGACTCCCCTTTATTGCACCAACGTAACCGTTGAACGGGTCACGGTGGAAACCGACGGTCCCAACACGGACGGTTGCGACCCGGATTCGTGCACGGACGTTTTGATCAAGGATTGCCATTTCAGTGACGGCGACGATTGCATCGCCATCAAGTCGGGACGGGACGTTGACGGTCGCCGCGTTAATATTCCCAGCCGGAATATCGTGATTCAGAATTGTGTTTTCAAAGACGGGCATGGCGGCGTCACGGTGGGCAGTGAAACCTCCGGAGGTGTGGAAAATGTTTTTGCCGAGGATTGCCGCTTTGACAGTCCGAACCTGGACATTGCCATGAGATTCAAAACCGGCATGACCCGCGGCGGCTTTATCCAGGGCGTCTATATTCGCAATTGCACGGTGAAATCCGCCCGGACTGGCATCGGCATAACCATGAGATATCCAGGCACACTCAATGGCAATGCCGTGCCGGTTATTCGGAACATTGACATTCGCGATTGCACGTTCGACCGGTTATCCAGACAGCCGATAGATATCGAGGGGTTTTCCGATTCGGTGCGTATCACCGATGTCACCATTGCCAATTGCACTTTTCCAGGTGCCGCGGCCCGAAGCGTTATCACCAACGCGAGCCGCATCCATCTGACCGCCAATCAGGGTGGCGGCCTTAATTAATGAAGGAACCGGGAACTTTTCCAGTGCACTTTCTTCAATTGGATTTGCAAATGCAACCAATTGCCCATGCTTGTGCGCGGAGTTAGGATGTAGGTATTAAACAATCCTGAAGTGTTTGGCGTAACAAACCATTATAAATATTATGCCCATTAATTTGAATCCTTCCGCCAGGAATGGCGCGAAATCGGCCGCCGGCCAGCGGCAACTTCCACTGCGCCAGGGGTTTACATTGATTGAATTGCTGGTGGTCATTGCCATCATTGCCATTCTGGCCGCGATGCTGTTACCGGCACTGTCAGCGGCGAAGCAAAAGGCCTTGCGAGTCGCTGATGCCAGCAACGAAAAGCAGATTGGCGAAGGTTGGACGATGTATCCGGCGGATCATAATAGCCAGCTGTTGCCGGTCCATTGGAAAGGGGTTGCCACCTTCAATAAGGTGTCTACTGGTAGTCCAGCTTCAGCCTGGGAAACCCACGAGATCGCGCGCATGAGCTCGGGCAATATCATACAAAACCCCGGGAATGCTGACACGCCACTGCCGGATGGCTGGTGGAATCTCGGACTGCTGTGGGGAGACAAAGATATTGCCAATCCGAAAGTTTTTTATACTCCCGTCGGCGCAGGAATTGTTGGCAAGAACATGACGTACGATTATTACGTCAATAAACCCTATCCGTGGCCGTCGTATAATACTCAACCCAGTGAGGCCGGCAATAATCCCGGTTATATCCGCATCGGTTATGATTATTTCCCCCAGTCCAGAAACACGGAATACGCTGGCGGCGGTCTTTATCGTCCCAAGCCCGCCTTGACCCTGAGCGAACTGGATCAGAAGAAATGTATTTTTACTGATCAAACACAGGGTTATGATAATTTTGCCTTCCAGAAGGGGATGATTGGGATGAACGCTTGTTTCCCTGACGGTCACGTCCGGTGGGAGAGTCAAAGGGACACTCCAAATGCATTTCAACTTACTCCTTGGGGTCAACAGACTTATTCCTGGGGTAAAGGGGGCGACGACAGCTCGATCGGAGGAAAGAGCGGTCAGAACCTCTTTCGCGCCGTCCGGTCCTTTTTGCCTCCCTGAGTTTGCATGGAAAAATGCCGGGAGCGTGTTTCCGATTAACGCCGAAATTGTCGGGACGCTTTCTTTAATTGTTTCAGCGTGATAAGCGCTCAGTGAGGAGATCATACCCAAGACCGGCGCTTGATTGTGCGCCGTTGGCGCACGTTGGAACGGCGCCAACTTAAATTGTACTGCCCGTTTGGTACGGCGCCAGGTTCCGACCACGTCAAGGATGGCGGGCCATGCCGCAATTCAACTACGAATGAATCAATCTTCCCTGGCAGGGTGACACGGTTGCGGGATCCGGGATCGTTTGCGGGTCACCCCTTCCAATCAAAAAAGGGATATTGATACCATTTGCCGCTGTTGGAGGGCCGTACGCTTGTCGTGCCGTAACCGGCGAAGACAATTACTTTGCGGGCGAGGTCGCCAATAGCCTCGCCCACCAAATTGTACCAGGACCAAAAAGGGACGCGAAATTGATGCTGACTGATTTTAGTCGCGCGTTGGCGCGATGATCTCAGGGGAACGGGCTTTCAAAAACTTCTCTGGTTTTGCGGGCAATCTCAAAAGCGATAAAAAAAGCAAGGCGCAGACATTCCTGTTCCCCTTGCTCGAAGCCTTTAACCATGACGTCAGCACGAGCTGGAAGGCTTTACCTTCGAGTATCGCGTCCGGTTCCCCGGCCAGAACATCAGGTCCGCCGATTTTGTCTGGCCGGGCCGCATACTGATTGGAATGAAATCGCGCAGCGAAAAGCTCTCCCGGTACACCATCTCTAAACCTTCGATTACCGGGTCAACCACGTGCTGTATCGTCCCTTTACGTCGTGCTGTGCAACTTCGGCGAATTCTGGATTGATGATTTCAACGCGTAACTGCACGAGTCGCTGGATCGCGTGTCGATCAAGGACCTCACTGCCGCCACAACGCGCTGACTTTTCTTTACCCGCATAAGTTTCACGCCGATTTCCGGCAACAACGGGGCAGGGCCACCCCGAAGCCGCCAAGGACGAGTGAACGTTTACAAATCTCAATGGGCCAACGTCCAAAATGAAAACCGCTCCGGTCAAATGTGTTCAAGGGTCAATGTGCTTTGTAGAAAAGATTGTCCTTCCTCGAAGGCAGCTATTCCCTCGCCCCGCCAGCGGAGCGCGGGGAGAGGAAGATCAACCGCCGGTGTTCTCTCGCCTCCAGGATCTTTTCTACAAAGCAGGGTCAATGGCCAACGTAATTTAATTACGGAAAGGTTTGCGTGTCATGGCTGCCGTCGGTTGAAGGACAAACAAGGACACCGAATTGAAATTGGCCGTCACCTTTCGTGCACATGGAATCAGAGGCTGGCAATGGTGTCGTCTGCTGCCGGTAACTGGATTCCATTTATCTCAAGTTGCGCTTTGTTGTGTTTGCAGGCGGCTGTTTCTGGTTCGGATGCCGGTGGTACTGCCGGATGCCTCAAATCAACTGCGCGTTTTGATGAGCAAGGGGGCGGCGGCAAACGTGTTGTCTCCGTAGAATTCAAAAAATTATTGAGCTCCGTCGGGAGCGGCAGCTTTCGTGCATGGCAAATACCTGTGCCGAGAATTGGATTCAAATAGTGTTCGCCGTCGAACGCAGGCAATGCCTGTTCCGAGCGACGCACAACGACGAACGGCAAGGACATTTCTGCATTATCTCCGGTCAGAGCCAAATGTTGATCGCCATCAACAATACCCCCAACCATCTGCATCTGCCTCGATGGTCTGCGACCGGATAAGGCGTTGTCAGATTTGGCACGGGAGGTAGCGGCAGGTTCTTCAAAATTCATCGCCGGGCAGCACTGGGTGGCGCGTAAGTTCCTATATCAGTAAGTTGACGGCCAAATGCTTCACGCTCACTGAACGTTTCCATTACACCCCGGATACGGTGTTCGATATGTGTTTCCGTGGCCGCAGTTTGAGGTAACGCAGGCGTCCGCGCCTGCGGGTTCTGGTGGCGTCCCGCCGCCAGTCAAACCGTTCCCACACGAAAACCGGGCGAGACGCCCGGTCCACCCGCAGCCGGGGACGGCTGCGCTACCAAAAAACCGTGCCGTGGCGGAGGCTGCCCGCGCGCAGCGCGCATTTTATCACGAAATCATGGACAGCCAAGGGCTGTCGCTGCACGGGCTTTAAAAATTGCTCGAAGCGCCTGGCAAAAACCGTTGGCGTGACGCCCATGTCGCGCTCGACGTCGCCGTCCACCTGGCCTGCGGTATGAACTCGGACGAGGACATCCTGGCCTTCCTGCTGAATCTGAAATTGGAACTCGCAGTCTAAGAAGCCAAAGACGAACCCATTATACCCCTCCCCGGATTTGTCGAAGCTCCAAAGGTTTGCATCATCCGGAATTGTGTTCGCATCGGAGCCTGAGCCATCAGTTCCATCCCGGCGCGAATCGGAATGTACATCAACGAAGGAAAGTCGAGCCGAACAGCAAACTCTAAAAGTTAAAACACCGAACGGAAGGCTTGTCACTCCGGATGGCTTCTTTCGCCCGCAGGCTGTGCAAATTCCGGTGGATGGGAAAAAGGATGATGTCCTGACTTCAAAATCCGGGGAAGGCGTCAATTCTCTGCCCGCCACGAATGGAGACGGCGGCGCGGACGGCGTGAGGCCACTCGGCAAAATCAAGACACGACCAAAAAAAGAGCGCCCTTGGCAGCAAGCCAAGGGCGCTCAGTGAGAACCGAGATCCAGTTATTGACCGAACACGCGATAGAAGCTCACATTGTTGGTCACTATATCTGTGAAGTTGGTTGTGGTTGAGGGCAATTGACTTGCCACCGTACTCCATGCATCGGTCAGGCTGTTGTCTTTGCGTTGCACGAAGAACAGCGAAGCATTAACCGCCGGAGTTGGTTGCCAGGTCAGTGTTACACTGTTGGTGTTCACATTAGTGGTTGCTCCGATGAAAACGTCTTTAATGCTTGTGATTGCGACGCTGGACACCGCCACCGGCACGCTGGCCACTTGAACGTTAAACAGCGGGAAGGTGAAGGTATCGGCGGCATTCTCCAGTTTGTTGGGCCGGACGGTCATCGTGTCAAACCTGTGATAACCCAAACTGTTGGTATCGGCGGCGGAATACGTCAGGTTCAGGCTGCCTCCGGTAATCGTCGCGGTAACCGTGCAGTTATTGGTAGCGGTCCGCGCCACGGTCAATGCCAGAGTATAAGTGGTGCCGGCCTGGAACGCGGCAACGTTTGAATAGGCCCCATTGAAGGGTCCGCTTCCCATGGAGGCGAAATCACCTGTCGTACCCATGAGATTATTGTCACCCAAACCGTTCCTGGCATAGAGCGACAATGGGTTGGACGTGCTGAAGAATTTGCCAAAGTCCAAATCCAGCATGTAGCCCCTGACATTCAAGCCATTGCCCAAACTTCCAGTGAGGGTTGGATCATCCGCCGTATAGTTTGTGCTGGAGGCATCGGCGGAATCGAACAAGCCAAACCGGAGCGAACCATTGTTGGTAAAGGAACCAAACGAATTGGGAATGAAATTGAGGGTCGCGGTGATCTGGTTCCCGACCGCCAAATTAACCGGCAGCCTGCTGGTAGGGGTTAAAGTTACAAAATAACCCAAATACAAACTCGAATTCCCGGCAATCGGCGTGGCGATCATTCCCGTGCCACCTGGATCCGTAACCAGGTCTGATGAGGCTGAAGGGTTTGCGCTTCCAGTAAACCAGACTGAATGGGTACTCGTCACGGGACCCACATCACGGAAACTGGTGCTCGGAAAAGTATCGTTCATTATCACGCCGGGTGCCGTGTTCACCGGAGCGGTCAACGTCACGGTGGAGACGGAGGAAGTGGCTGAAGAACCGTCACAGGCGACATTAATAATGGCGCGATACTGGGTTCCGCTATCTCCCGGATACTGCAAATTAGGCGTGGTATAGGTGCTGTGAACCGCTCCGTTGATATTAGCCCACGTGGCGCCGCTATTCTGGCTGATTTGCCACTGGTAAGTCGGAGCGGTGCTGTTGGCTGCTTTGACGATAAACCTCGTATTAATTCCGCCAACCTGGGTTACGTTCGTCGGACTCGTAGTAACGCTTGCGGTCAGGCATTGACCAAAGGGAGGCGTCACATCGGCCCAGTTCGTGGAAACACGCAATTCATCAAGTTCGGCCTTGGGCCCATTATCCGTTACGGCAAACCGTCCCGGCCCGGTGGTGCTGGCGTCAACCGCGCCGTCACCCGGAGGCGAGACTGCATCAGGCGTCGGGATATTGGCTTCGTTGGTCCCGAACGTATTGGCCGGCGGGTTGATCCAGAGATCCACTTCATCATTGGTATAAAACGTCTGATTGTTGGTCGCGACAATCTGCAGTCGGACGACAACAAAGAAGGGTTGTCCCACGCTAACCGGCGTGGACACCCAGTTGGTAACACCGGTGTTACCTGCCGCAAAGACATTCTTGGCAATACCTAACTGAACGGTGTTCACGCTATTGGACCTCGCGAACAATTGCCAATACTGAACCCCGGCAGTCGTAAGGCCGCTGTTCTCGCGGTTCATGAAGGCAATAATGGAGGCTGCGTTGTTCCAAAAATTGGTGTTGCTGTCAAATTGGTAAAGAAAGGAGGTATAAAGATTGGCCGCATTGGTTCCCGGGAAAGCCGGAGGCGGTGAAAACTTGTTGGCGAAAGTATTGTAGCAACCATTCGGTACCCCCGTAGCGGCGTCGAAATTGTCATTGGTATTCGCAGTGCTGGCGATAAAAACCCTGTCACCGGCAGAGGCCACCAGACCCAAGGCCGTTCCGTCCAGACTGCCGCTGCCGTTGGTGACCACGATGTGAGATTTGGCCGTGTTCCAACCAGGGACGCCGCCCGTTTGACCGGTTCCGGTACTGCCGAGGGGCCCGGTGGCATAGTCTTGAAATTGTTCGGTCAATACCGTGGTGGCGTTGGCACTCAGACCGAAAGCGGCGCCAAGGATAACTGCGAGAACTAATCGAATCTGTTTCATAGGAATCTCCAGAAGGTTTGAGATATATACGTTGATTTAATTTTTACCTTAATGGGCTTAACCGACTTCCACCCGCCGCGACTCACCTGTCATGAGCATAAAGTACGGCTTCACTTAACATTGTTTGATTGTAGAATCGTACCTGAACTCATCCTTTGTGTCACCCCCGTATTGTTGCAAACCTGTTTGAAAATTGAGCACCCCTTGCGCCCGACGGTCCATATTTTCATGTTGGCTTTTGAGGACAAATTCATGTTCCCCGGATTTTCTCAAGCTGGAAAGGTCTTATCCAATAAGACTTTTCTAAAAATCGGTTGAAAAGGATGCGTATTGGGCTCAATCTGATTGAGCATGCGAAACAAGCAAAAGCGGGTTCTGATCGCACTCGGATGGTATGACTATAGACTGCACCGCGGAATCGAGAAGTTTGCCCAGGAACACGACTGGCACCTTTCGGCTAATCTGACCCGGGAGAAGGTCATTCCCTGGGGTTGGGACGGGCACGGCATTCTGGCGTGGCTCGGAGCCGGGGATGATTTGGCGGAGTTTGTCGTCAGCGTCAAAAAACCGACGGTGGACTTCAGTTATCGTCGTCCCCAATTGCGATTTCCCAGGGTATTGGAAGATCATGCTCATGCCGCCCAACTGGCGGCCGAACATTTCCTGTCTCGCGGCTTTCACCATTTTTTGTATTACAGCGACACGGATAACTGGTCTTACGAAGAACGCGGCCGCGGTTTCGTGGAGGCCTTAAAGCGATCCGGGCACGACTGCACCTGGTTACGGTGGCACGAGTCTCCGGCCTATCGCGACGATCGGGAACAATGGAAGCACAAACGAAAGTGGCTGCTCGCCCAGTTGAAATCCAAGTCCAAGCCGCTGGCCGTTTTCGCCGCGAACGACGAGCAGGCGCTGGACGTGTTGGAATCCTGCGAGAGCGCGGGCCTGACCGTGCCTGAGCAGGTGGCCATCATCGGGGCCGAAAACAACCTTTTGGCGGCAAACACCATGCACACCCCCATCTCCAGCGTGGATACCAATCTGGAGACTTTGGGTTACATGGGTGCGTCACTGTTGCAGGATTTAATGAATGGCAAAAGTCCGCCCAAAAAACCAATCCGGATTTCCGCGACCGGCATTATCACACGCAAGAGCAGTGATTTGCTCGCCATCAACCATAAGGGCGTGGCCAACAGCCTCCGGTTCATTTGGGAACATGCCGCCGAGCCGATCACCGTGAAGGATTTGGTAGGCGTGGCGGCGATGTCGCGGCGAGGATTACACAAGGCTTTCCTCGAGAACGTGGGGCGAACTCCCGGCCAGGAACTGCAACGTGTGCGGATCGAACGCGCCAAGCGGCTGCTGGCCGAATCCAGCAGCAAGCTGGAGGTGCTGGCGGGTCAATGCGGCTATCAGAGTGCCAACACTTTTTGCGTGGCGTTCAAGCAGGCAACCGGAATGTCCCCCAAGCAATTTCGCGACAGTGTGGTGCGCTGATTCAGGAGAGACAACCACCGCACCGGATGTTCATTTTTCCCGCCGGGTCGCGGGATGAATCCGTGCGCCGGAACGTGAAGCCGGCTGCTTGCGGGTTTCCTTGTTCGATTCATTCGTCGGCAGCTGCAAATACTGCTGCGCGTTGGCGTAGCAGATGTTTTGAATCATCGGCCCGAGCAAGGAATCATCATCAGGAATTTCGCCGTTTTCCACGTCGCGCCCGACCAGATTGCACAACACGCGCCGGAAGTATTCGTGGCGCGGGTAGGACATGAACGAGCGGGAATCCGTCACCATGCCGACGAAGCGCGAGAGCAGCCCCAGATTGGAAAGCGCGTTGAGTTGCCACTCGATGCCCTCTTTCTGGTCGAGGAACCACCAGCCGGAACCGAGTTGGATTTTGCCCGCCATGGTGCCGTCCTGGAAATTGCCCAACATGGTGGCAAACACGTAATTGTCCGCCGGATTGTTGTTATAAATAATGGTCTTGGGCAGCGCCTGCTCCTGGTCCAGCCGGTCCAGGTAGGCGGCCAGAGCACCGGCCTGGGGAAAATCGCCAATGGAATCGAAACCGGTATCGGGACCCAGCTGGTTGAGCAACCGCGTATTGTTATTGCGCAAGGCCCCCAGATGCAGCTGTTTGGTCCACCCTTTGGCCGCATCCAATTGCCCGAAAAAGAGCATCATAAAGGCGGAAAATTGCGCCTGTTCCTCCGGCGCCGCGGGTTTCCCCTTTTGCACCCTGGCAAAAATCGCCGCGGCGGTTTTCTCCGGGCAAAAGTCCGAATAACATTGAGCCATGCCATGGTCCGAAAGACGACAACCTTGCGCGTGGAAATAGTCATGACGGGAACGCAAGGCCTCGAGAAACTCCGGAAAGGTGCCGATCGCGAGACCACTGACCTCGGACAACCGGCTGACCCACTGATTAAATTGATCCGGTTGGTGCACCGCCAGCGCCTTGTCCGGACGGAACGCTGGCAGCACGCGCGTCGTCACGTCGGAAGCCAGGATGGCTTTATGGTGCCTCAAATCGTCCGTTGGATCGTCCGTCGTGCACACGGCTTGGACGTTGAATTTCTTCAGGAGGCCCTGCGTCGTCAGTTCCGGCGTGGCCAGCTGCCGATTGGCTTCCTTCCAAATCCCGACAGCACTGGCTTCATCGAGGAGCTTGTCGATGCCGAAATAGCGCTGCAATTCCAGGTGCGTCCAATGATAGAGCGGATTGCGCAGTGTATGCGGTACCGTCGCGGCCCACGCCTGGAATTTGGCAAAGGGGTCGGCGTCACCCGTGCAGAACCGTTCGGCCACACCGTTGGAACGCATCGCCCGCCACTTGTAATGATCACCTTCGAGCCAGATTTCAAAGAGATTTTTAAACTGCCGGTTCTCCGCGAGGTCTTTCGGCGAAAGATGACAGTGGTAATCCAGAATCGGCTCGGCTTCGGCAAATTGATGGTAAAGCCGCCGGGCGGTACGCGTCTGCAGCAGAAAATCCTCGTGAATGAATTTCATAGCGACGACACCGTTGTCTCCTGCGCCGGTACGGCCGCTTCACGGGAAGCGACTTTGCTCAAACCAACAAACAAGGGTTTCATGTGACGTTCGTACAGATTGGTGGTGACGTTTTTGGCCACCGAGTCTTTGTGTCTTTCCAGGGCGTCAAGATAACGGTTGCCCATTTTGGCGGCAATCTTGTAGCCAACGTGAATCAATTGCCGCAGATGGGGGTTAAACGCCGGATTGCTTTGGTCGTGGCGCAGCGCCGAGGTGAATTGCTTTGCGTTCCAGCCATTAACCGTTGTGGCTGAAGGCAGTTTTTGGGAATCGATATCAATCACGGTGGCATAAGGCGCGCATAACTCTTGAGCGTGTGCCAGGGCACCGGCATAAATCTCTTTCGCCAGGGATAATCCGTCGCCACCGGCTTCCGCCAGACCAATCACTTCCTCCAGCCAGTTCGTCCCCGCGGTCTTGATGTGCAAGCCTGAGCCAAACCGCGCCAATGCCCGGCGCATCGGCGTGTAAATGGAAAATTTATCGCTGCCGGAATGCACGCTCAGTTTAAGCGTGGCCGGCAGACCGTACTGATTCACGGCAAAATCAATAACGGCAAGGTCTTCGTTGAATTCCTTTTCAAACTGGGCAATGTCTCCCACATAATCCACGCCTTTGTTGAAACGTCCGGTGAACTTTGGCGCGATGGTTTGAATCGGAATTTTCTCGTCGGCGATGGCGGCCAGAATGATCAACAGCTCCGGCGGAGTTTGGGGACTGTCGGTTTCGTCCATTGAAACCTCGGTAATGAATTTCCGCTCGCCTTTTGCCTGGGCAATGTGACGATAGATTTTTCCGGCTTCCTGTACCGCCAGCAAATACTTGCCTACCACGCGTTTCACTTCCGCCAGCGTGGTTTGAAACGGCCATTCGATCCGGGGAATCGAGATCTGCCCCACCAGCTCGGGGTGAGATTCGAGGAACGTTTCCACCGCCTTTGCATCGGCCGGTTTCCCAATCCAATCCGCCACATCAATTGTGTAAAAATCCGAATGCGGAATGAACCGGTCCACCGTTCCAAGCTGGATATGGTCGGCGTCCACATGATAGGCCTTTTGCCAGTGCAATTCCTTCACGGCTGCCTCCACCGCCGCCCGGGTGCTCGCCGGCTCCGAACCAACAATGACGTGCTCGCGATTGGATTTGTTCCAGACAGGGCTCACGTCCGCCCCTTGCTGGGCTGCCAACATGAACGCACGGAGTTGTGCCCTGGCTTGATGGGCAAAACGATCTCCGACACCAAACGAAAATTTCTCCAGTATCAATAGTTCTGTCATAAAATCATCGATTTCCTACTACAAACCAAAGATAACCTCCAGGCCCGTTAAAATAACTACTATCTTTTGCACGATAACATGAGATTTCTGCACTGAATTCAGCCCGCCTTCTTTCTGCCCGTGAATCAGGGGCCTGACGGGCACTCGTGCTCCCCGCTCGGTGTGCCGTAAAACCGCGGGGTTGATTACGTTTATCCCCGCCGTCGCGCGAATAATCCTGAGGAAAACATGGACAACCGATTTCCCGGAGGATAGCCGGAAGGCACCCCGGATGGTGCTTTTTGCCGGGTCAGCTCATTGGGCATGGATGGAAACACTGGCCGTTTTCAAACCACCTGAGTTCGCTGTAAGTTTTATGGTTCCGGTCTGTCCGGCTTTGGAGCGAACGATGGCGAGGCAAAGGCCGTTGAATGCCTTGCGCTCGCGGGAGGGAAACGAGACCAAATCCGTCGGGTCACCGTTATCGGTAGCCACAATTTCACCCGGCCCGGAAATTTCGAAATGAATCGTGTTGTCCGCCCGGGATACCATCAAGTTATTCTTGTCTTCAACCGTCAAGGTGATGAAGGATAAATCCTTGCCGTCAGCGTGAATTCTTTTGCGATCCGGTTGCAAGGCGAGTTTCGCCGCCGGGCCGGTGGTCTGCACCATGTCGGATGCCCACGGTCTGCCGTTTTTGTAAGCAACCGCCTTGAGCTCGCCCGGTGCGTATTTCACGTCATTCCAACACAGGCGATATTGGTATTCTTCTTTTTTCTTCAGCCCGAGCGACTTGCCGTTCAGGAACAGTTCGGCTGCATCACCGGAAGTATAAACAAATACGGGGGTAACCTGGCCGACGCGGTCCGGCCAGTTCCAGCATTGGGGAACAAGGTGCGCCATGGGCAGGTCGGGTCGCCAGCGCGCCTGATACAGGTAAAAACGGTCTTTTTTGAGACCGGCCAGGTCAACGATCCCGAAATAAGAACTGCGCGAAGGATCGTTATGGGCATCGTAAGGTGTCGGTTCGCCGAGGTAATCAAAGCCCGTCCATACGAACTCGCCGGCCACGCAGGGATTTTCGTCCTGGCCTTTAAATTCGGTGTCCGGGATCGTCGCCCAGTACGGTGCGGAAAGGTCGTAGGAACTCATTTGGAAACCTGACTTGCCGTCGTTTTTGTTGGTAGAGACGGGAAAAAAGTATTCACCGCGTGAGCTGATGCAGGAGGCGGTTTCACTGCCGAAGATCGGCAAACCGGGATTGGCCGCATGCACTTTGGCGTACAGGAAAGGTTTGTAGTTGTAGCCAAAGACATCAAGGTTCGTCTGGAAGCCATCGAAGCCGGACGTAGGATGGTCGCACGCAGCGGTGGTCGGGCGCGTCGGATCTTCCTCGTGCGCAATACGGGTCAGCCCCGCCGCAATCCGTGGCCCGGCCGGTGTTCCCTGGTCGGGCACCTCATTACCGATGCTCCAGAGGATGATGCTGGGATGATTCCGGTCGCGACGCAGTTCCGCGCGCCAGTCTTTTTCATGCCAATCATTGAACAGCAGGTGATAATCGTTTGGCCGCTTGCCGCGCTGCCAGCAATCGAATGACTCATCCATCACCAATATCCCCAGGCGGTCGCACAAATCGAGCAACTCCGGGGCCGGCGGGTTATGGCTGGTTCGGATCGCATTGCAGCCCATCTCCTGCAGGATTTGGATTTGACGTTCCAGCGCCCGGTCATTGATGGCGGTGCCGAGCGCGCCCAGGTCGGCATGGTCGCAAACGCCGTTGAGACGGACAGGTTCACCGTTCAGAAAGAAGCCCCGGTTGGGATCGAACTTGATGGTGCGGATGCCAAACGGAGTCTCGTCGTGATCCAACAATTTGCCGTCCTGTTCAATGGAAGTGACCACCACATAGCGCTGGGGCTTCGCCAGGCTCCAAAGCAGCGGGTTTTTGACCGTTGCCTGCGCTTGAATCGTTTGGCGATTGTGCGGCGCAACTTTTATCGCGTCGGTGGCGGTTGAAACAACGGACTCACCCCGGGTACCGTCGGCCTTGAGTTCGTAAATATCGTTTTTCACTGACACGGCCGCGACCGCATCAGCATCGTTCACCACAGTAACCTGTATGCTCGTCGTGGCAGTGGAAGAATTGATTTCTGGCGTGGTGACATACGTGCCCCAATGTTCCACATGCACGGGTCCGGTCTTCACCAGCCAGACGTTGCGGTAAATGCCGCCGCCGGGATACCAGCGCGAGGAATCCGGCGGATTGTCCAGACGGATGGCGAGAACATTGTCCGCGCCGGCCTTGACATATGGCGTCAGGTCAAGTTCCCAGGAAGAATATCCGTAGGGCCAACCGCCGACGTATTGGCCGTTAAGCCAGACATTGGCGTAAGACATGGCGCCATCCACGGCCAGATAAAGTCGACCACCGTTCCCGGAGGCAGGTAAAGTGAAGTGCTTGCGATACCAGCCGATGCCTTCCCAGGGCAGTTTGCCGGTCGCGCCGGGTGCTTCCTGCTTGAATGGCCCTTCAATGCCCCAGTCATGGGGAAGATTCAGCTGGCGCCAGCCGCTATCATCATATCCGGTCTGGGTGTAGGCGACCTGTTCACCGAGGTTGCCCGGCGGGCGCGTCACGGGGTTGCCGTCCACCACAAACTCATTACCGGTGGCCATCACCCAGGGTTTGATGTTGGTATAACTGAGTTCGTCACCGGTTCCGGGCGGATCGCCCCTGGTAAAACGCCAGCCGGAGTCGAATAAAAGGCGTTCCCGAACGAGACCGGTTGCGGGAGCAGCAGTGGTGAACATATTTAGAGTAAAGAGGATAACGACAACCAGATGCCTCCAGCCAGGTTGAGAAAAACTGAGGTGAGTTGTTCCTTTCATAAGTATCGTCTTTCCAAGTTGTTAATTCCGAAGGGAAGGATTCCGTTTCGACAACTTCATGGTGGCCATTGATTAAATGGCAACCTTTTAGAAGGGTTTTGCATAGCCTCACAAATGTATGGTTTTGGCACTTTGGTTAATTTCCTGATGCCACAACTTAATTTGCGGGTGTAACATCGGTTCATGTGCACTGTTTTTCCGGCATGGTTGCGTCGAAGTGACGTTATCGGCGACTTCACACATTCACCAGCGCTGCCAAAAAATACAACAACCCGATAATATCAAGGAAGATGAAAATATCATCCACAGTTTTGTTCCGGGGCAGCGTTCAATTCTGCATCCTGATGATCGCCGTAATTATTATATTCCCGACCGCCGGACCGGCGAGCGGCTCCGCTCCTCAAGCGGCGCCCAAGGTCAACCCTTCACCGTTTTATTTAGGCGCGGATATTTCCACCCTCTCAGAGGTTGATCGGCGTGGGGGTGTTTACATGGACGGCGACAAGCCCGGTGACGCGCTGGCCATTTTCATGAAAAATGGCTGGACGTGTTTTCGTTTGCGGATTTGGGTTGATCCCCGCAATGGGGTCAATGGGCTTGAATACACGACAAAACTGGCCAAACGCATCAAGGACGCCGGCGGGACGTTCATGCTCGATATTCATTATTCTGACTGGTGGGCCGATCCACAGAAGCAAAACAAGCCCGCCGCCTGGGCGAACCTGGATTTTGACGCGCTGGTCAAACAAACGCAGACCTACACCGCCCACGTGATCCGGACACTGAAAGCAGCCGGCGCCACGCCGGATTTCGTGCAGATCGGCAACGAAATCACTGGCGGTATGCTATGGCCGGATGGTCAGGTGAAGGTTCCGCTTTCCACGGTCAAGGTGTTTGGCGGTGACGTGACCGTAATCAAACCACCGGAACCTTACGACGATGCCAGACAATGGGATCATCTGATCCGTCTTTTGAAAGCCGATGCCCAGGGTGTCCGTTCAGCCACGACGCCTGCAGACCACGTCCGAATCGTTGTTCACATTGATTGCGGCGGTGACTGGCCTGTCACCAGATGGTATTTTGACCATCTTACGCAGGCCGGGGTTGACTATGATGTCATAGGCCAGAGTTATTACCCGAACTGGCATGGCACCCTGGGAAATGTCCGCGACAACCTGCGCCATACGATTGAACGATACCACAAGGACGTGATGATCGTCGAAACCGCATACCCCTCCCGGGATGTTCATCCCTCACCGGCCGCGGCCAGAAATATGGTCTGGCCCATGACGCCTGAGGGGCAGGAACGGTTCCTGGCTGACCTCATCCGAGTGGTCAAGCAAGCGCCCGAAGGGCGAGGCATCGGCGTAAACTACTGGCACCCCGAGGCCACTTTCATTCCCGGTTCCACCAATCGTTGGAGTGGACCGGATGCCAACGCGCTTTTCGATGCCAGGGGCAACCCCCTTCCCGCCATGAACGTATCAGGCCTGCAACCCGCGATGCAAACAGCGCATGCGGAAACGGGTGAACGACATTAAAAGCAAACACACATTCTCCGACGATGGATCGAACCGTCCCGGCGGAGAACTTGAACCTGAATTATGTGCGGAGTTTTAGGGCGAATTCTCTTCCACCGGCCGGCTCCGGCGTGGCAGACGAAAATTCAAACCACCGGATGCATTCTCCAGTTCGCACTTTTAACTGCCTCACCGGTCCTTGCCCAGAACAGTGCGCCGCCAGCCGGTGGACAAACACCAGCTGTTGGGACGGGCACAAATAACGTAAAGGCTCCTCCCCGTTGGCGGCCTGATTTTTTCAGGCGGTTCTTCGGTCCGACCACGCCATTCGAGACGCCGGGAATGGGGCTTAAGCCGTTTGTTATAGATCATCGCCACACCACCCACTCGATCATTGATTTGTCTTTCCTGCTGGATGCGCCGGCGGGGAAAGACGGCTTTGTCCGCGCGAGAGGTGACCAGCTGGTCAAAGGAAACGGCCGGCCGATTCGTTTTTGGGGATTCAACCTTACCGAGTGGAGCCGCGGCTCAACCGAGGTTCCCTCCAAAGAAGATGCGCCCGTCTGGGCGGATGCGCTGTCGCGCGCCGGCGTGAATATCGTGCGCCTGCAATTTCTCGATCTGGCGGCGCCGCGGGGATTGATCGACGGCACCCGCAATGACAGTCAGCACTTCGATCCGGCACAACTCGACAACGAAGATTTTTTCCTCTCCGAGTTGATGAAGCGCGGCATCTACATTGATTTCAATCTTAATGTCGGCCGGGCATTCCAACCGGGAGACAATGTCCCCGCCTTACGGGAAGGGAAAGGCCCGCTGCTTTTCGACAGGCGCCTGATTGAACTTGAAAAAGACTACGCCAGACAATTGCTGACTCATGTGAACCCGTATACCAAAAAGGCCTACGTGGATGACCCGGGCGTCGCCATCGTCGAAATCGTGAATGAGGATGCCATTGGCATCGGCTGGAGGGGAAACAAGGCCTATGATGATGAGCTGACCGGGCTCTTCAACGGGTGGTTGCTCAAAAGCATATCCACCGAAAAACTGGCCGAGTTCCGCAAAGAGGCCGGGGTCGGCCCCGATCAACCCATTCCCCGCCTCACCGGCCCGGCTGTGCAGAGCGCGGCCCCGGACCGGTATTATACTGAATGCAGGTTCTACTCTGAATTGGAGTCCGGCTTCTTCAAGGAAATGAGTTCCTGTTTAAGGGCCGGCTTAGGTGTGAAATGTGCGCTGATCGCCACCGCCGACCACAGTCATTCGGGAAGCGGCTACCCGCTGGAGGCTGACGCGCAACAACTGGATATCATGGACGGCCACGATTACTGGCGGCATCCGAGCGTTCCGCCTTTCCGGCATAATCCCATGGTAAATGAACCGTTCAATTCGACCGTGGTCGAACTTTCACGAACGGCCCTCGCCGGCAAACCGTACACGGTCAGCGAGGTAAACAATCCGTGGCCCAATCAATTCGATTGCGAAGGAATTCCCATTCTGGCGGCTTATGGCGACTTTCAAGGCTGGAGTGGCATCATGTGGTATACATTTGAGCCGAAACGAAATGCCGATTGGCAGCCCGTGCTCACCGATCCGTTCGATATGTCGCACGATCCCGTCAAGATGCCGGAAATGGCGGCCGGGGCATTGATGTTTCTCCGCGGCGACATCGAGCCGGCTCGAAAGACCGTCGCGCGTTCCTATACGCCGGAAGAAGTCTGGGACAGCAGACGCCTGGCGGGGACGCACCGGCCTTACTTTACACCGGGCTTTCCACTATCCCTGCCGCTGCTGCACGCTTCGCGCATTCAATCGCTGGACGCCCAACCGACAACTCGGGTCACGGCCGATCTTGCCAGTCCCTACCGGAGCGACACCGGCCAATTGGCCTGGTACACCAGCCCGGCTGACGAGGGTCTGGTAACCATTGACAGTCCACGCTCGCAGGCGCTGGTTGGTTTCGTCAGAGCCAACGGCAAAAGTGTCAGCAATCTTTCCGCGGATGTCTCAAACACTTTTTGCGCGATTATTCTCAGTTCCCTCGAGGCCAAACCGATCTCAACGTCAAGCCGGATGCTCCTGGTCACCGGCTCGCGTGTCGAAAATACCGGCATGACTTGGAATGCCGAAAAGTCTCTCCCGGCCGATTGGGGCGGGACGCCAACGGTGATTGAGCCTGTGACCGGCACCATTACGCTTCGCGACCTCGCCCAGGCAAACGCGGTTTCGGCCAGAGCTTTGGACGGTTCGGGCCAGCCTGTTGGTGATCCCATCATCGCCCAAAAAACCGGCGCGGGTTGGAAGATTGCCATCGGCCGGATCGTTACACCCTGGTATGAGTTGACGGTCGAGCGGTAAAACTATTCCGGTCTATCGTGACCTGAAATCGGAACAAAATCGTATGGAATGCTCATGCGGGAACAACCAAACGGCGTTAAATCAAACTTACCATCCGAATCTCCTGCTGGGTCGGGCGATTTCATTTCTTGCCGTCGGGGCCGGTCTCCTGGCCGTTCTTTTTGGCAACCCGCCGCCGCTGCGGGCCGCCGATCAACCTCGTCAACGGCTTGGCGCGGACTTCGACTGGAAGTTCATCAAGGGCGATCCACCTGGTGCTGACAAATCTGATTTCGATGACTCGGCCTGGCGCGCTGTAAACCTCCCACACGATTGGAGTATTGAAGGCCCCTACACACCGTCCGATCCGACCGGCGGTAGCGGCGGTTCCCTGCCAACTGGAATCGGTTGGTATCGCCGCACCTTTACCGCGCCGGAAATCTGGCGCGGGAAGCAGGTGTTCGTGGAATTCGACGGGGTCTATATGAACAGCGATGTCTGGATCAACGGCCAGCACCTCGGACACCGGCCGTCCGGTTACATCGGTTTTGAATATGACCTCACGCCGTGTTTGAAACTTGGAGCTGCCAACGTTCTCGCGGTACGCGTGGACAACTCCCGCCAGCCCAACAGCCGTTGGTATTCCGGGTCCGGCATCTATCGGCATGTGTGGGTCACGATCTGCGAACCGGTCCATGTCGCGCATTGGGGCACTTATGTGACCACCCCGACCGTTTCAACCAACTCGGCAACGGTGCGTATCCGGACGCAGGTTCAAAACGAATTGTCGAAGAGGCGTGAAATCACGTTGGTCAGCCAGGTTGTCACCGCCGAAGGCACCGTCGTCGCGACGGCGGAATCGAAGAAAATGATCGCTGCGGGAACGACCCATGAATTTGACCAGAGCGCTGAGGTTGCACAACCGCGTTTATGGTCGCTCGACGCGCCAAACCTTTACTGCGTTCGCACGCTGGTGAAGACCGCGAACAACGTCATGGATGATTACGAAACCGCCTTTGGCATTCGCGAGATTAACTACGATGTCAACACGGGTTTTCTCCTGAACGGCCAGCACGTCAAAATGCAGGGCATGTGTCTTCACCAGGATGGCGGTGCGGTCGGGGCGGCGGTGCCCATTGGGATTTGGGAGCGGCGCTTGAAAGAATTAAAAGACATGGGCTGCAATGCGATTCGCATGAGTCACAATCCGCCCGCGCCGGAAATGCTCGATCTCTGCAACCGCATGGGTTTCCTCGTCATGGACGAAGCGTTTGACGAATGGACAATATCGAAGGCACAAGTGCGCCACGGCTACGCAGACTATTTCAAGGAATGGTCCCAACGTGATCTGACCGATATGCTGCGCCGCGACCGCAACCATCCTGGCATCGTTATTTGGAGCGTCGGCAACGAAATTCCCGAACAGACCGTCACCAACGGCGCTGACATTCTCCGTCCGCTCGTCGAGACTTGCCATCAGGAAGACCCGACGCGTCCCGTTACCGCCGCCTGCGACAATGTTTACACGGATACAAAGAGTGCGACACCGGCGTTCCTGAATCTTCTGGACATCGTGGGCTACAATTACGTGGACCGCTGGGGAACCCGGCGAGAGACCATGTATGACGACGATCGACACGCTTTCCCGCAACGCAAGTTTATCGGAACGGAAAGCGTGGTGGTGGGTGCGCGCGGCGATTACTCACTCACCAATGGCGGCATCGGCGTTTTCGGCGGATTTGGAGGCCCAGGTGGTGCTCCCGCCGGAGTCGCGATAAAAAGACCACCGGCGTATACGATGTCGATGATCCGTGCGGAGGAACTTTGGAAGTTTGTTAAAGTCCATGATTACGTCATTGGTGATTTCGGATGGACGGGGATTGATTATCTTGGCGAATCGCGTTGGCCCGGCAAGCTGGCGCCCAGCGGCATGCTCGACACCTGCGGGTTTCCCAAGGACAACTACTATTTCTATCAAAGCCAGTGGACGACCAATTTGATGCTGCACCTGTTCCCGCATTGGGATTGGAAAGGGCATGAAGGCCAGGTGATTCCGGTGGTTTGCTACACCAGTTGCGACACGGTGGAACTTTTTCTGAACGGAAAAAGTTTTGGCATCAAGTCGCTGGAATTTCCGCGTCAAGGCAATGCCGGGGGTTGGGCCATTTACGCCCGACCACAACAGCCCACCGGTACTACCGCCGACGTGCATCTAACGTGGGATGTTCCTTACGAGCCTGGAACCCTCAAGGCGCTCGGCTACAAATACGGCCAAAAAGTTTGCGAGGAGGAGGTCCATACCGCCGGTGACCCGGCCGCCATCGTCATGACCACGGATTGTACCAACTTGAATGCCAATGGACGCGATGTCGCCTGCCTGACGGTTAAAATTATTGATGACCAGGGCTACCCTGTACCGGAAGCCACCAACCTGGTGTCGTTTGATCTGCAAGGCGCAGCTTCCATGATCGGCGTGGACAACGGCAATCCCCTCAGCCATGAAGATTACAAGGCGAAGCGAAGGTTTGCCTTCCATGGACGTTGTCTTGCCATCGTGCAAGCCGGCCGCGAAGCCGGTCCGGTTCGCCTCGACGCCTCGGCGGCGGGGCTCAAGGGAGCCACGGTTGAATTGGAGGTTGGAGTCTCGACAAACGCAGTCCCGGTCCTACCATGATTGAATTCTTGAAGCCCTTCTCCACACCTGCGCGCAGAGTGTTTGGGACGTCACGTTGGAACGTCACGATCTGCTGCGGTTTGATTTTCGGTGCCGGATTGACTCTGCCCGCCACCGTTTGGGCAGATGAGGTTCCGGCAAAGCCAGTCTCGCCCGAAGCGACAAACATTGTGCAACTTTCCCGGTTCGGCTCCCAGAACCCGAATGCCAGCTATCTTATCCGTTTGGAAGGAGATGTTTTGTGGGCGGACCCGGCGCGGGGAAAATTTGTTTTACAGGATGCGTCCGGGACGGACGAGTTGGAAATGGAGTTGCACGGCCAATCCCTCCAGCCGGGCCAGCGGGTGCGATTGGAGGGCGAGAGCACAATTACCCGGCGCGACGCGGGTGTTCAACTCGGTGTCATGGGGCCGGTGGTGGACGACGACGGCATCCATACCATGATTGAAAAATCCGGGGCGGTCTATCTTCAGGCAGGTCGCCATCCCCTTCGCGTTGATTGGTTTAATGGCGCTGAGAGATACGGATTGGAAGCAGACTATCAAGGGCCCGCTTTGCTCCGTCAAAGGATTCCCGATTCAGCGCTCTTTCGTGTTCAAACGGATGCCAATGGCGCAACGAATTTTGTAAACGGATTAGATTATGCCTGTTACGAAGCTGACGGCGAAGTCTTGCCTGACTTCGCAGAGCTGACTCCTCTCAAAACCGGGAACGTGTCCAACTTTGATCTGGGTGTCATGAGCCGCAACGAACACGTCGGGTTGCAGTTTACAGGCTATCTTCAAATTCCGCGTGCCGGTCTCTATACCTTTTACCTTACCTCGGATGATGGCAGTCAATTATTCATCAGTGAACGGCCGCTCCGGCTGGAAACGATTGGACAAATTGAATTGCCGAAACCGCACCAGATGATAATCGGGCAGACCTTAAGCGAGAGCGGCGGTTATCAATGGGTCGAGGTTGAAGGAAAGGTCACATTTGTCGGCGAACGGAAGGACGGATGGGATTTGGAATTAACCTCTGAAACCGGCCGCCTGAAACTCAAGGTGGCGGATGGCTCAGGATTGTCCGCGGACCAACTTATGAATAGCCGGGTCCGGGTTACCGGGGTTTGTCAAAGTGTTTACGATGCCGAGGGAGAAAAAGTTGGCGGTATCCTGTTGGTTTCAGACAAACGCGAAATCAAAATCATCGGGGCAGCCAATCCGGCGACAAATATCCAGGACACCGGCCTGGGAACACTGCCGGTGTTGACCACCGCCAGTGAAGTTCATCAATTGAACCGGGAGGAGGCACAACGGGGCTATCCTGTGAAAATTCAGGGTGTGGTGACCTGTGTCCTGCCGGAACGCCAGGCCTTCACCATTCAAGATGCGACGCGGGGTTTGTATGTGGTTGATTCTTCCGAGAGCCGGTCGGTGCCGCCGAAGATCGGTGAGTATCTGGAGGTCAAAGGCAAGACCGATCCGAGCCTGTTTGCTCCCATTGTTGACGCAGATCATGTCGGGAATCTGGGCGCGGGGCGTTTGCCGCAGCCGGTCCACCCGGCCTGGGAGCAGTTGATGAATGGAAGCCTGGATGCCCAGTATGTCGAGTTGCAAGGCATCGTCACTTCGGTCAGTTCCAATAGCGTTACGCTGTTTACGGGTGATGGCCAACTCAAATTGGAGTTAAGGGTGATCGGGATTGAAACGGCGGATTTGGAACGCTACGAAGATGCCGTTGTCCGGGTGCGGGGTTGTTTGCTGGCATCGTGGGATTATATGACGCATCAGGTAAAAGTGGGCGAAATCCGGGTTTATGGCGCGGAAATTTCGGTAGATCAGCCGGCCCCGACAGATTTGTTTTCGCTTCCGCTGAAGACCGTTGCCGAGCTGTTGCAGTTTAATCCGCAAGCCGGCGTATTCCAACGGGTGAAAATTTCCGGACAGATTATTTATGCGCAAGCTCCCGAGTATTATCTGATGGATGACAAATATGGGGTGCAATTTGTTTTGAAAAAACCGGTTCCAGGGCTGGAAGCCGGTGATCAGGTGGAAGTGGTCGGCTTTCCAGGATTGAGTGGTGCTTCGCCGCTCCTGCATGAAGCTGTGGCGCGCAAAACCGGTCACGCCACCTTGCCAAAGGCCCGTAAGCTGCAACCGGACAATTTAATCCATGCGGAGTATGACTCGACGCTCGTCACCGTGGACGGATTGCTCGTGAGTGTGAGGGAAACGCCGGCCGGCCAGGCTCTGGAAATGCGGAGCGGCGTCCGCACCTTTATGGCCCGGCTCAATACCAGGAATGACTCCGTGCATTCGCTGGCGCCGGGCACCCGCTTGAAGCTGGTCGGGGTTTATCTGGGTGAAGGCGGGAACCGGGCGGTGGGACAGGATATTACCTCCTTCGAACTACTGCTCAATTCACCGGCGGATATCAAAGTATTGGCCCGGCCACCGTGGTGGACACTGGAACGATTACTGGTCATGATGGGTGTGCTGGTGTGCGTGCTGGCGGCGGCCGCGTTATGGATCACTCAATTGCATCGGCAGGTGGAACAACGCACCCGGGAACTCGAAGCTCAAATCCGGCAACGCCAGAATGTCGAGCACCAGCGGGCCATGGAGCAGGAACGCGCCCGGATTGCCCAGGACTTGCACGACGAACTCGGTTCCGGCATTACGGAAATCAGCATGCTGGCCGCCCGGGCGAGATCGGCGACTGCCCCCGACGAAAAACGGAACCATTACCTGGAACAAGCGCGCGAAAAAGCCCGCGAAATGGTCACCGCGCTGGATGAAATTGTCTGGGCGATGAATCCGAAACACGATTCCCTTGCGTCGCTGGTCAGTTATTTTTGTCTTTACGCGGATCGTTTTCTGGGCCTGGCCAACATCGCCTGGCGCCTGGAAGGCATGCCTGGGACGCCTGATCCCACGGTGGATTCACGGCACCGGCATCAGTTGTTTCTGGCGTTCAAGGAAGCATTGACCAACGTGGTGCGTCACGCCGACGCGTCGGAAGTCCGTTTGAGCATCCAGGCTGAACAGGGCCAGGTGCGGTTGATCGTCGCCGACAACGGGCGTGGATTCTCATCGGGAATTCACACCGAGGAAATGGACGGTGTCGCCAACATGCGGGCGCGCATCGAAAAATTGGGCGGAAGATTTGAAATCGCCAGCGAAGCCGGTCACGGCACGACGGTACGGTTTTATATGCCTTTAAGTTCATGACCAAGATTGCCATTGTTGAAGACAACAAAGTAATTCGTGAGAGTCTCATGGAATTCATCCACGCGGACCCGGAATGCCGCTGTGTCTGCGCCTGTGCGACGGCCGAAGAAGCGTTGAAGGTAATTCCCAAACATGAGCCTGAAATCGTGTTGATGGACATTCAGTTGCCCAACATGTCGGGAATTGACTGTCTCGCTCAATTGAAACAGCTGTTGCCCTCTGTCCATATTATTATGGTGACGGTCTATGAAGACACTGAGCGGATCTTCAAAGCGTTGCGCATGGGGGCTTGCGGTTACCTGTTAAAACGTTGTGCGCCCGAAGAACTCATCGCCGCCATCCGTGAAGTCCCGCAGGGGGGTGCTCCGATGTCGCGCGAAATCGCGCGCAAGGTGATCGCTTCGTTTCAAGAACCGCTGGCAACCGCCATGGACGTGGAAGACCTTACGGCTCGCGAGCGGGAGATTTTGGAATTGCTCGCCAACGGGTTCCCTAACAAGCAAATCGCTGACCGACTGGGGTTGACTGACGGCACGGTGCGCTGGCATCTCCGGCACGTGTATAATAAACTGCATGTCCGTTCCCGCACCGAAGCAGCACTCAAGTTCCGCTCAAGCAAGCAGGACAAGCAGGATAGTCGTTAATTCAGAAGGAGTTATACATTTGCTGAAGATCGTGGAGGGCTTGGAATACTCTACATTTGTGAGGCTAGGCAAAATCAAGGATTCCAAGCATAATTCATGCAGTTAGCAAACCCGTAAATCAATAATCTATGAAAACTGTTTCTTTTGTGACTCCGGTCATTGCTGCGCTGGCGATGGCCATTATGCCCGCGAAGGCCGCCACTTATGCAGGCCCCGGTACCGCCAATGGCGGTGGCGGAAATGGAGAGGGCATCAGCAGCGTGGTCATCAACAACACTGCCAGCAGCATCACCTTTACCATCAATACGAGCGCGGCGCAGAGCGCATACGTTCAATATTATGTCCTGCTGCAATATGTTGGCCAGGGGGCCAGTGGAAGCGCTGCGCTCTTTAACTCTGCGGGAGCCCTGAACGGGTGGGGTCCCAGTCTGGGCATCGGCACTGGTGAAAACGCCTTCGCTGCCACTTATAATACCGGCGCCAATTCAGCGTACTATAGTGGTGGTGTTTGGACGATGGGTTCGGGAGCCGCCTATGATTCCGGCGGCACTGGATTTAATTTCCTCACCTTCACAAGGCCGTTAAGCAGCCTCGGGTTGAGCGTCGGTGGCAGTTTCTACTTCGACGTTGTGTCTTCATACCCTAATGGTATCGGTCAATCCGCCTATGGTTCATTGCTCAGCAGTTATCCTGCGGAGACAGATAATGCCTACACTCCTTACAATGGCACTTCAGCTTATGACGCTGCTACAGACGCAGGAGGGGCAGCCTCGAAGTTCGGCACGGCGGCGTATATGTACACCGTGGTGCCCGAGCCGGTTGCCAGCGCATTCCTCGGTTTGGGCGCTCTGCTTTTGATTGTGCGCCGAAGGGTATTCTCTGCCCGTTAGTTTTGATCTTGCGGATCCTGAACATGACAAAATGCCGCTTGTGCCAACAAGCGGCATTTTCGTTCTGGTCGTTAAGTTCATCGGTTTTCCCTGCCGGAATTCACCGCACGGACTGGCTCAACCAGAAGGTCGTAAGACCGTGGTTCCATCATGGTTAAAACAAATATCTGCCCGTTACCTATCCAAACTGCGCTCAAATCCATTCCAGCGAGACAGAAAGGGCATCGAAAGTAGCCGTTGATTCAAAAGTGATTATGCCGCCTGTCAGGTCAGGCTGCGCCGGCCCTAATACTCTACATTTGTGAGGCTAGGCAAAGCGGGAAAAAGCAACTACTTTTACCGTAATTACTCATGCAGCAGGTGAAACAATGCGCACGTTGTTATCTCGACGGTGAAACAAATAATGCTAAATTGTCCTGTTCATTGTTTAAGTGAAATCACGTAAAAAGCCGTATATCGAATGCGCAATACGGATAATTCATTTACAACCGATGCCGATGCCCAATTTGAAACCATCGAAGTCAAATAACAACTCACCGTTGCCATCGGGCTTCACGCTGATTGAATTGCTGGTGGTGATTGCCATCATCGCGATTTTGGCGGCGTTATTGCTGCCGGCCCTGTCCGCCGCGAAGATCAGGGCGCAGCGGATTGTATGCGTATCAAATCTGAGGCAGTGGGGGGTGGCCTTTCCGATGTACGCCGGCGACCACCATGACAGTCTGCCGTTGGGTTGGTATGATCCGAATGGGATGTGGATGTTTGCGTTGCAGGCATACATGCCTGGATCCGTTAGCGGGACCGGCATGGGCGGAAAGCTATGCTACTGTCCAGCGGCAACAAAGATGCGCAGTTCACTTGCGAATTTTTGGGTTACTTCCGGCACCACTTTTCTGGCCTGGGGCATCATGGGCACAAACGGGTATCCTGTCGCGACTCCGTGGGGTCGTGCCGGCATGGCCGGCAGTTATGGATTTAACGGCTGGCTGGCCAATCCCCCGGATGCGGAATTGACTGCTGCTGGTGCCGCTGCGGTGGCTGATTCGCCAGGATATTGGCGGACAATGACAGGAGCTGGCCGGTACGCATCGAGGACACCATTATTTGCTGATTGTGTGTGGCAGGGAAGTAACCCGCACGCTGGCGGCAGCTACAATACCACACTCGATGCAGCGCCAGCGAACGAAGGTGATTGTGGGGCTTTCGACGAGCTGCCGTCTTTTTGCATTCCCAGACACGCCAGCAGGAAGCCGGTTGACATGACGTTCGTGGATGGTTCGGTCCGGTTCGTGGGCTTGAAGGAGCTTTGGCAAATGCCTTGGAGCAAGATTTACGATCCGACCCAGGCACTGAGCAGGTTTCGTGCTTGGATGAACAGTTACGATTAGTCAAAACCATGCCTCTCGGAATTCCCAATGCCTGTGACATTCCTTTTATCAGCCTGCAAAAAAAGATAAGCCAAACTAACCCATAAAACCATGAAAAAAATTCTATCCATAGCCATCATCGGGGGCGTTCTTTTGAGCGCAGCCCCGATTGCATCTGCGGTGACTATTTACACCGAAAACTGGGGCACGGGTAACAGTGGTGTTACCGGGAACGGCAATATCAATACGGTCGGGTGGACAGCGATTGCAACGTCACAGAGTGCCGGGCCCTATGTCGGCATCTACACCGCCACCGGCGCGAGCGATCCGACGCTCGGTCTGGCTTTGCCTGCAAACACGGTTTATTTTACGGGCTTTCAGACCACCAACCTGCCGGGGATGTTTTATACAACAAGCGCTGCGGGATCCGGTAGTGGGGGTAATTCCAGTTTCACCAATATTGATCCGACGCTGTACACGAATCTGACTTTTAACATGGAGGTTCGTGATCCCACTGGAGGCAATCCCGCCACCAACTATTTTGCAGTTCAAGTGGGAGGACAATGGTATGTGGCGACTTCTTACCAGCTGCCCGAATACACTGCCGGGTATCCGCAGTTTACTAATGGTTTCCTGGTTTATACCAATCCGGCCAATGTCTGGCAAACCCTGACCATAAACGGCACCACCAATGTAACCATAGGTTCTGTGGCATCTCCCAATTTGACCTCACTCATCACCGGCATCGGGATTGTTGAAATCAACACTCCGGGTGGTTTTAATTATAACGAGCTGATCATCAATCAAGGGCCGGGCGATTTCCCGCAGATCGCGCCAACCAATACCGCCGTGGCGGTGACTCCACAATACGTGTACGTCGGCGGCGGTGCCGCGTTTGTATCCACCTTTGCCGGTCCACTTTTGGTTTACCAATGGCAGACCAATGGCGTGAATATAAATGGCGGAAGATACCTCGGCACAGCCGGTAACACGATGACCGTCACCAATTGTAACCTCGGCGATGCGGGTTCCTTCTACATGGTGGTCGTGACGAACAAATTTGGCAGTGCCACCAACAGCGGTCTGCAGTTAATCGTCAGCAATGTGCCTCCTGGTCTTTTGTATGCCGAGAATTTTCCTTATCTTGGGCCTAACGGCAACACCCCTATTACCGGTGTTGGCTGGGTCGTCGCGGCGCCGGCCAGCACAGGCATCGGCATTTATCAGGCTGGCGGCGGTCTTGGCGACGTCTTTTCATATTCTCCCATTGCCACCACCAACGCTTACTATACAACGGATACCAATGACGCCGGAATCTCCGGACTGCCGTTTGTTGATATCAATCCCGCCAGTTATCCCTATGTAACGTTCCAGGCCGGTTTTGTTCCGGGGAATGGCCCCGGGCAGGTTTCCGGAGCCATCTCGGTTTATTGGGCGGTTAAGATGACTAACGGCTGGTTCTGCTCGGCCCAGCCGCAGGCGATCGATCTCTCGGCGCTAAGCCCTTATCAAAACTATCAATATGGATTTAACTCCGCGGCGAGCAATTGGAACAACCTCACCATTACCAGCGGCAATGCCGTAATCGGTGCTCCAGCCGCAAACCCTTTGACCGGCAATATCATTGGTGCCGGCCTGGTGGTTGCGCACAATACCGGAACAGGTTCAGACATGAATTTCCAGAGTTTCGAAATAATCACCAACCAGGCGGTGGGAAGGCCGCCGAGCATCAACCAGACCTATCCGCTTGACGTAACTGTCGCCTCCGGCGGCGGCGCCAGCTTTGGCGTTTCCGCCAGTGGAACGTCACCTTTCACTTATAGTTGGACGACCAATGGCGTCCCTGTTTCCAATGGAGGCAGAGTTTCCGGCGCAACCACCCCGACTTTGACGATCGCCGATCTAAATATCAACGATAGTGGCCTGCAGATTGTCGCTTATGTCACCAATTCTGCCGGCGGTGATAACAGTACATTATCAGCTGCCGGTGGGCCCACCACATTGACGGTGACCAACCCTCCCGTTGGCTTCATTTATTCGGAAGCGTTTCCGTTTGTAGGCCCGGTGGCCGGCAACTATCCGATTAGCAGTATCGGGTGGACCGAGGCGGTTCCCAGCGCTCCCAACGCTCTGTTCCAGGCCGGCACGCCCGGCACAAGCTCGGCAAGCCAGGGCGCGGTTTTTGCCTTTCTCGGAAGTGCGGGCACAACTGTGTATTATGCGACCGGTGCCTCCGATACCAATCAGTCTGGACTGCCGTTCCCCAATATTGACCTGGCGGCTTATCCAAACTTGAGCATTTCGGCGAGTCTTGCGCCAAACTCGGCGTCATCCACCAATGTCGCGGCCTACGTAGCGGTGCAACTCAATGATACCAATTGGTATGTTGCCGCGAACGCTTTGTTGGGTCCGAATGTCGCTTCGAACTCGGTGTACTCCACTTACACGATGACCTTTAACCCGGCCGCGGCGAACTGGAAAAGCCTGACCGTGACCAGCTCGGGCGGAATCATCGGATCGCCGGCGGCCAGCAACTTGAGCGGTGTGATGACCGGAGCGGGTCTGGTATTCGTCACCGTGGGAAGCGGGGGCACCTTCAACTTTAATAATTTCAAGATTTCGGATCCCGGAGTGGTAGGCGGGATCAATGTTGGAGCGCCGACGGGCGGCAACCTCAATCTGTCATGGGTTGGAAACCCGGTGGTGAAGCTGCAGGGTTCCACCAATTTGAGCAGCAGCTTGAACTGGCAGGATGTGCCCAATACATATGGGCTTTATTCGCTGCCGGTGTCGGCCACCGGACCCCAGACATTCTTCCGGTTGAAGACACCATGAGCCGCTCGAAATCATAAAATTGGGCGCAAAGCTGGAGCTGTTCAATTAAAAGTGGAATGGCTCCAGCTTCAGTTTTAGGGTGTAACAGCTGCATCAAGACAAGCATTCTGCAATGAAATTTGCCGGTTTATCTTTAGCACTGGCGGCACTGTTTATGCCGGGCTTATCGCTCGCGCAAAACGGCTTTATCGCCGGGGCGGACTTTTCCGATCTGAAATTTTTCGAAAATCGGGGTATTACCTACAAGGATGGCGGACAGGTTCAGGACGGGATTCAAATTCTCAAGAACCACGGCATTAATTGTATCAGACTGCGGCTCTGGACCAGCAGCCCGGCTCAGGCCAGCGCGGACCCGTACAACTACGGCAATAATACCAACTACACCGTGCCACTGGCGGTGCGGGTCAAAAACGCCGGATTGCAGTTCATGCTGGATTTTCATTATTCCGACACCTGGGCCGATCCCGGGCATCAAACCACTCCGGCTGCCTGGGCCGGTCTGACCTTTGCGCAACTGTTGCCACAGATGCGTGCTTACAACAGCAACACCATCGTCACTTTCGCGGCCGCGGGGGCAATGCCGGACTACGTCCAGATTGGAAATGAAATCACCTACGGCATGTTGTGGACCAACGGATACCTTGCGGGTCCGTGGAGCAGCTCCAACCCATCGTGGATTCGGCTCGGCCAATTGATGAATGCGGCCATCCAGGGAATCGAGGATGCGACGAATGTTACGGGTGCTAAAATGCCCAGGATCATCGTTCATATTGACAGGGGCGGCGATTGGGGTACGACCAAGGCGTATTTTGAAAACCTGAATGCTCAAGGAGTGCCTTACGATATCATCGGCGAGAGTTATTATCCCTTCTACCACGGATCACCGACGAATCTGAATATTTGTCTCAGCAATGCAGCCGTTGAATTCGGCAAACCCATCATTGTCGCTGAGGACGCCTTTCCCTACACCAATACTTGCCCTTCCGCCTGGCTTAGCCAGCTTTTTGGCTATCCTCCCACCCCGGCGGGTCAGGTCAGCTTCATCGCCGCGCTGGCCCGGATTGTGGAAGGTGTGCCCAACCACCTCGGGGCGGGCTTCGTCTATTGGGGAGCGGAGTATCAAGCCGCCAGCGGTGTCAATGAAGCCGGTTTCAATACGGCGTCGTTTTTTGATGCCGGTGGCAATGTTCTGCCGGTGGCCAGCGCCGTTGGCGGAATGGCCGCCCCACTTTTGATAAGCCCCTCGCTGAATGGTTCGAATCTACAGTTACAGTGGCCATTCAGTGGAGCTGCTTTGACGTTGACGACCACAACCATCTTGGCGCCTTCAACCGTCTGGTCGTCGGTGCCCAATACGCCCCAAACTACGGGAGCGGTGTTTACTGTCACCCTGCCGGTGGATTCCAGCCAGACCCGTTTTTACCGGTTGCAGCCGAACTGACCGGACGGCAAACGGAGAACGGTGGAAATCAGAAACATGATGCGCAAAAGCGTTCCAGCGACCGCTATCGGAGCGCAATCTGTGGATGATCATTTTACCCCGCGTTGGGGTGCTCCGGATGGTGAGACGGGCTTTAAAATGGAAATTTCAGTTCAAATGGATTCAATACATACCGCGTCGCCGCTTCGGACAGTCCCCCCTTGCAGAACTGAGGCATAAGCGCCGACGCGGGCCTGGTTATGTTGTACCGCAGTTTTCAAAATGCCGTTGTCCTTCGGTAACTCATCCTGCGGCAATCAATTTTGATTTTTTTTTACGCCAGCCCTCCTGCTAGCAGTTGTCTTCAGGGAATCACGAAATTTGCCTGTTCCGATTGACAGGCCGTTTCAAAGCATGTTTCATGGCGCACCGGTGGAGATGATGTCCTGAGGAATGGACGGACTTTCACTAATCCAAATCGCACTGCTGCTCACCGCCGTTTTTGCGGTCGCATTTTTTTATTCGTCCGTCGGGCATGGCGGCGCGACGGGCTATCTGGCTGCGCTCGCGCTCCTGGGCATCGCGCCCGCCTCCGCGCGGGTGGCGGTTTTGATCGCAAACGTTCTCGTGGCGGGCATTGCGTGGGGGCAGTTCTGGCGCGCCGGGCACTTTGATTGGCGGGTGCTGTCGTCGTTCGCCATTGTCTCGGTACCGTGCGCCTGGTTCGGCAGCCGGATTCACATCAGCCCCGAGGTTTACAAAATTGTTCTCGGCGCGGTGCTGGTGGTTGCAGGGTTGACCTTGTTGTTCCGCGCGCGCTGGCAAACCGATGACGTCGTCCTCCAGAAATTTTTCCTGCCGCTGGCGCTGCTGATTGGTGCGGTGCTCGGATTTTTGGCAGGCTTGACCGGTATTGGCGGCGGGGTTTTTTTAAGCCCGATGCTTTATGTGTTTCGTTGGGTTAAGCCGAAAACAACCGGCGGCATCGCCGCGGGGTTCATCGTGCTTAACTCCATCGCAGGGTTGGTGGGGACGGGTTGGCAAAAAATCGCCCACGCCGGGCCGCTGCTTTGGCTCACCGTGCCCGCTGTCACCGGCGCGTTGCTCGGCACGCACTATGGCGCGCGACGTTGGAGCAGCGTCATTTTCAGCCGCGTGCTGGCCGGCATCCTGATTTTTTCCGGCGGAAAATTGTTGATTGAAGCGGTCACTCACTGAAATGTGATTTGCCATGCGTGTGCTTTTTTTCGCCCAACTCAAGGACGCTAGCGGTTGCGATTCGGTTGAACTCGCACTGCCGTCGCCGCTTAATGCCGGGCAGCTTTGGACATTGTTGCTTGAAAAATTTCCCAGGCTGTCTGCGCATCGCGCCCAGGTACGACTTTCCCGTAATTGGGAATACGCCGCGGCTGATGTGCTGTTTTCAAATGACGATGAAGTCGCCTTGATACCGCCGGTGTCGGGTGGCTGAAATTTTATTCATGGAAATCGAAATCCAACTCGTACACAAGCGGATCGCGGAGCATGTTCCGCCGCCGCAACGGTGGCCGTCGGCAAAGACCGCGCCAGGTGCGTGGCTGGAATTTCGGGGTGTCGTTCGCGGCGAGGAGAATGACCAGGCCATTTCCGCCCTTGAATATGAGGCCTATCCCGAAATGGCTGCACGCGAAATCCGCCGGTTGCTGGAAGAAATTTCCTCACGGCATCCGTGCCTCACGGCGAAAGTCATTCATCGCGTCGGCGTCATTCCGGTTGGTGATACGGCGATTTACGTTGGCGTTGCGGCCAGTCACCGTGGCGAGGCCATCGCTCTGCTTGCGGAATTCATGGATCGGCTGAAGCAGGATGTGCCCATCTGGAAACGGCGGGCGTTGCCGGTCGAAGCCGAATCAAATGAAAATCCCGCGCCGCTCGCCCCATCCCTCTCCCCGCCGGGCGGGGAGAGGGTGGCCGCAAGGCCGGGTGAGGGGAAACCTGCGGCTAAAGCTTTACTGATGTCCTTGGCGGAGGCGCTGGCCGAAATCCAGGCACGTTGCCGGCCGTTGCCCGCCGTTCGGGCACCGTTGGAAGAATGTTTTGGTCACGTGCTGCGCGAAACCGTTTGCGCCTCCGAAGATTTTCCCGATGGCGACCGTTCGACGCGTGATGGCTACGCGATTTTGCAGGACGACGAGTCGGAAACTTTCCAAATCGTGGGCACTCTTCACGCCGCCGATTGGAAGCCGCGCGAATTGAAAACCGGCGAAACTATGCGTGTCGCTACCGGTGCGTCCTTATCGTGCGAAAACTTGCGGGTGGTCATGCAGGAAAATGTCGAGCGCACCAACGACACAATAAGAATTCTTCGCCGCGAGTCAGTCGTAAATGCTCGCAGACGTGGCGAGGAAATGCGGGCGGGGGAGACGGCTCTGGCGGCGGGCGTGAAACTTGACGCCGGAGCTTTGTCGTTGCTGGCGACCGTGGGTTGCACGCGACCGCTCGTCAGCCCGCAATTGCGCGTCTGCCATTTTACCACCGGCGATGAAATTGTTCCTCCCGACCGGAAACCGCACCCGGGACAAATCCGTGACAGTAATTCGATCTTGATGCGCAGCCTGCTGCAAAAATTCCCCTGTCATCTGGAACAAACGCATTTGCCGGAAAATTTCGAACTGGCAAAGTCGGCAATCGGCAATCAGCAATCCGCAATCGGTAATGCGGACGTGCTGCTGGTTTCCGGCGGCGCGAGTGTGGGCGACAAGGATTTCACGCGTTCGTTGTTGGGATGGCTTGGGTTTGAAATCATTTTTTCACAGGTCAACGTTCGTCCTGGCCGGCCACTGATTTTTGGAATCGCCGGTGGGGCGAGCGTCCCCGTCCCGCAATGCGGGATCAGTGGCCTCGCCCCACCGGATAAAATCCGTATTGCCTTTGGGTTGCCTGGCAATCCGCTGTCGCATTTCGTCTGTTTTCATCTGTTTGTCGCGGCGGCTCTGGCAAAATTGACCGGCGACGAACCGCCGGAATTTAGGCGCGGCACCCTGGCCGCGAAGCTTGAAGACGCGCCGTGTCCGCGCGAGACTTTATGGCCGGCCCACTTGGATACGGCGGGATTACATCCACTGGCATGGGCGAGTTCCGGTGATGTGACTTGTTTGGCAGGGACAAATTCCTTGATGCGTGTGCCGGCAAATCGAGGTTCCCTTGAACCAGGCACCGAAGTCGAATTTTTGCCGACAACTGTCGAATAAATGTAGCAGCGGACGTGAGTCCGCTCTAATCTTTTGACGAAGATTCGAGAATGAGCCGATTTACATCGGCTGCTACGAAGTGAAAACACATAAATTTTCGCATCTGGACGAAGCCGGTGGTGCGCGCATGGTCAATGTCGGCCACAAGCCGGTACAACGCCGCCGCGCGGTCGCCGAAGGCAAATTGATTTGCCGGCCGACGACCATTCGCGCGTTGAAACGCAACGCGCTGCCGAAAGGCGATGTTCTGACCGTGGCGCAAATCGCGGGAATTCAGGCCGCCAAGCGAACGGCGGAGCTGATTCCACTTTGCCATCCGCTCTCGCTCAACCACGTTGAAATAACCTTTCGTGTCCGGGCCGCGGCCATCGAAATTGTTTGCGCAGTGGAAACGCATTCGCAGACAGGTGTCGAACTGGAAGCGTTGACCGGCGTGAGCGTGGCCGCGCTGACGCTTTACGACATGTGCAAGGCGGTGGACAAAACCATGCGCATCGGAGACATTCACGTCGTGGAGAAAATCAAGGAATGAAAATCGGGCGCATTACTGTCAGTGACCGTGCGTCGACCGGGGTTTACGAGGACCGCAGCGGACCGGAGATCGAAAAGGTCTTGAGGGAGTTTTTGGGCAACGAGGCAAAATTTGAACAGGCGCTGGTGCCGGATGAGGTGGAAAAAATTTCCGCCATGTTGAAAAAATTCGCGGATGAATTAACATGTGATTTGATTGTGACGACGGGAGGCACGGGGATCGCGGCCCGCGACGTGACGCCGGAGGGGACCCGCCCGGTTTTGGAAAAGGAATTGCCGGGGTTCAGCGAGGCAATGCGGATGCAGTCGCTGGCCAGGGTGAAAACGGCCATTCTATCGCGCGCGCTGGCTGGCACGCGCGGGAAAGCGTTGATTGTGAATCTGCCGGGCAAGCCTTCGGCGGTCCGCGAGTGTCTGGAGATTCTCGCACCGGCGATCCGCGAGGGCATGGCCCATTTGCGGGGCGAAGACCCGCACCAAAGTTGAGAAAATGAACGATACGTTTGGCCGCACCGTTGATTATTTGCGCATTTCGATCACCGATCGTTGCAACGAACGGTGTCTCTACTGCATGCCGGAAGGTTACAAGGGTTGGGAACGCAGGCAGGACCATTTGACGGCGCACGAAATCGTCCGCATCGTTCGCGTGGTGGCAGAGCTTGGCTTCCGAAAATTCCGGCTGACCGGCGGCGAACCGCTGGTGCGCGGCGATATTTTGGAAATCGTCCGGGGCATGAGACAAATTTCCGGCGTGGAAGTCATTGGTCTTTCGACGAACGGGATCAAACTCGCCGGGCTGGCGCAGCCGTTGCGCGACGTCGGCACCAGCACGGTCAACATCAGTCTCGATGCGCTGGATCCGCAGGTGTACCGGCAGGTGACGGGCGGCGACGTGAACGCAGTCATTGCCGGCATCCGCGCCGCGGTAGCCGCCGGATTCGACCGCGTGAAACTGAACTGCGTGCTCATGCGCGGCGTCAATGAGCAGGAACTCTGGCCGCTCGTTCTGTTTGCGGCCGAACACCGCCTGCCGTTGCGGTTGATCGAGTTGATGCCCTTGACGCGAACGGACGTCCTGACGGAGAAGAACTTTCTGCCGGTCGGTGAAGCGATGCAGTTGCTGGGCCAGCGCGACGAATTGATTCCGCAGCCGGAGGTGAAAATCGGCCACGGGCCGGCGAAGTATTTTTTGCTGAAACAAACCGGCGCGCTGGTGGGCTTCGTCGGGGCGCTGACGAATCTGCAATTTTGCGAGAACTGCAACAAAATGAGGCTCACGTCGGACGGGAAAATCCGTCCCTGTCTCGGGGATCACGGCGAAATTGATTTACGCGAGGCACTCCGCAGCGGGAGTGATGATACGGCATTGCGGCAATTATTCCTGGAAGCCCTGCGTTTGAAACCCCAGGAACACCAATTCCGCGATCTCTACCAGCCGTTGCGCCCCATGACGGCCATCGGCGGATAACCGGACCCCGCCGGAACCTGTATCAGGAGGCCGCAACCGGGCAATGGTTTAAGGGGCGTGACTGACCACGACGCGGTAAAACACCTGTATACTGAACGTCGGCTGAACTCGAGGAAGCGAACCGAAGGACAAAAAATAACCCCCGGAAAGTCAAACAGCTTTTACACATTATTAGTTGGTCGGCGGACTTTGTTTACTTTAACCCCCGACATTCAAGAAAAAATCCATCCTCCCCAAATTATTTTAGAAGTTGCATTTTCTGATTTGGAGCTTTCCTGCAAGAAAGCTATCTTCGTTGACGAGTATTCAATATATGACTCAGCCAATGACCTTATTGACTCAAGACTCGATTCCGACCCGATACAGTTTGCTGAGCCGGTTGCAGAACCGGGATGACCAGGAAAGTTGGAAGGATTTTTTTGACACCTATTGGCGGCTGATCTATTCGAGCGCACTCAAATCGGGTTTGACGGAATCCGAGGCTCAGGACGTGGTTCAGGAAACGGTTATTTCCGTGGCCAAAGACATCCACAAGTTCAAACGCGACCGGGCGCTGGGTTCCTTCAAGGGTTGGTTGCGGAACGTAACCCGCTGGCGAATTGCGGATCAGTTGCGAAAGCGAACACGGCACGGGCAGGTAGAAAACCCGGAAAGCGCAGGGGAGAGTCGGGCCGTGGACATTGCTCAAATTCCTGAACCGGCTGGCGATGAGTTGGAGTCCGTTTGGGAAGCTGACTGGCAGGCAAATTTGTTGGAGGCAGCGATTGAAAAGGTCAAGCGTTCCGTCAAGGAAGAGCATTTTCAAATGTTTGATTTGTATGTGATTCAGCAATGGCCGGCAGGGAAAGTGGCCCGGACGCTGGGCGTGAATGTCGGGCAGGTTTATCTGGCCAAACACCGCGTTTCCGCGTTAATCAAGAAGGAAGCTCGCAGGTTGGAGGAAAAATGGGAGTGAAACGGAGTCGAACATGGGATAGAACGTTCTTTGTTACTAGAATGAGGCAGCGTGGTGGTATGGATTTGCCGATTATTTAACGCGGGAGCTTTTATGCAGGAGCCATTGGAACCGGCTGGAGAGGCCGACGCAGTTTCTCCCAAAACCTCGCAGTTGCCAACCATTCCCGATCACCAGATTATTCGCTTGATTGGTAGCGGCAGCGGTGGCGATGTGTGGCTGGCAAAAAATGCGCTCGGCACCTACCGCGCCGTCAAAATCGTGCAAGAGCGGTCGTTCAAACAGCGCCGGCCTTTCGAACGGGAGTTCAATGGTGTGTTGAAATTTGAGCCGGTGTCGCGCTTGCACGACGGGCTGGTGAATGTCCTCCACGTGGGACACAATGAAGCGGCGGGATATTTTTATTACGTGATGGAACTGGCGGATGACATTGCCACCGGCCGGCTGATTATTCCTGAATGCTATTATCCCCGCACCCTCGAATACGATTTTCGCCAGCGCGGCCGCTTGCCCATCGGCGAATGTGTCCGGCTGGGCGCGGCGGTTGCGTCAGCCCTCGGTTTCCTGCATCGCCATGGTTTGATCCATCGCGACATCAAACCGTCCAACATCATCCTGGTGAATGGCTTTCCCAAACTGGCGGACTTGGGATTAGTCACGGAATTGTCCGAAACCACCACCCGCGTGGGTACAGAAGGCTTTATGCCCCCGGAAGGGGCCGGCACGGCCCAGGCGGACATTTACTCTCTGGGAAAAGTCCTGTACGAAATCAGCACCGGTTTGGATCGGAACGATTACCCGACGCTGCCGACGCCGTTAGCGGATACCGCCGAGGACCGGGATCTGGTCTCGTTTAATCGAATCGTTCTGAACGCCTGCCGCGGCGATACGAGCCGCCGGTATCAGACTGCGGAAGAACTGTTGACTGCTTTGCTGTCTTTCCAGTTCTCCCACTGCAACCCAGGCCGTGAGCGGTTTAATCTGCGGATAATCAAAATCATTGGAATTGTCGGCGCCGTCGTTGGATTCATGGTTGTCATCGCCGCGGTTTGGCGCCTCCTCTGGCTTTTGGAACATGGCCCATGACAGGCCGCGTTCCTTTTGGAGGAAAAGTTTTGAAAGAACCGTTGTTGTTCGCACGAGTTAATAGTAGATAACCAGGTTGAGTGGCATTGAAAGTTGGGCACTGAATGCGACGTATGAACCAGGACAGCTGAGTCTATGACAAAACAACACGCGCTATTAGGTTCGGTTCGGGCAAGACATTGTGGCCCAATGGATTCCGGTTGCGCCCCAAATCATCCAGCCTTTATGAAGACTTTTACTGGCTTTCCCGCTTATCCGGAAAAGACCCGGCAAACATTATCGGCTGGCGGTTGTCCTGACCACGGTTTTACGGTCGTTGAACTGCTGGTGGTGCTGGGAACGGTCGCAATGCTGGCATTGGTGCTGGTGCCGGCACTGGCGAGCACCAAGGTAGACACCTGGCGGCTTCAGTGCCAAAGCAATCTGAAACAACTCCAGGTGGGCTTCCAACTTTTTGCGCGAGACCACAATGATATGTTCCCGCCCGCCGGAGACCAGACGTTGAGCGGCAGACAATTGGCGTGGGACGCCTATATCCACCATTATTTTGGCGATACCAATTCGGATGCCTCGTGGAGTTTTGGAATCATGTTTGCCAGTCCCTCAGCAGCAGCAGCAGGGGTTGGCGTTGCCTCGCCGACAATGCAGAAGATTGAAGTATGTCCGGCAGATCGGTTCCCAAAAGTCAGTTGGATAACCGAGCCGCCGGCAGCTGCGCTAAGGTCCTATGCCATGAACAGTGTGGGGCCCAATTGGGGAACACAGTACGAGGTTAACACCCAGAACGGGACCTATCCCTTGCCCGATTTAAACCAGCCGGGTTATCACGGTGTCGGAATTTGGTGGATGACCTCAACTTTGTTCCCGGATTGGGACGCGAAAGGTTACAAATCGTCCGTGGTAAAGGACCCGGGCGGCACCATCCTGTTGTGCGAAGAAACCGGCGGCCAGCAGTGCATGGGCAACACTTGGACCTGCGTTTGCAATGGCCCGGAAACCGCGGCCGGTGGCAGCGCCAATGGCAATCTTTTCCAGATTGACACGACCTCCATCCCCCAAAATCCAGCCGGTGCAGCAGGCGTTAACCAGGGTGAATTGTTGTACAACGCGCACTGGGGCCGGTTTAACTACGCTTTCCACGATGGCCATGTGGCCGCGCTCAAAATCGAACAAACGGTCGGTACCGGAACCATCAGCGCACCCAAAGGCATGTGGACAGTGACACCGGGTGACTAAACGATGGCGATTAACGAACTATCCAGGCTGTGTGATTTGGCCAAGACCTTTAACCGTATCGAGCCATGAAAACGAGAACTGACATCGGCAGCGAATTCACGTTCCGAAACGTGCGCATCGGGCTGGCAGTCGCGAAGTTTTTCGGCAGGAATCTCGTTGTGGCGGTCTGGTTGTCAGTGTTCGGTATTTTCGTTGCCTCGGTCAGTGCGCTGCCCGTGGTGTTGGTCTCGGCGCGAAATCCTTCCGTGTCGCTGCCGGCAGGGGGCGACGATAATTCCATCATCTCCAGCGTGAGTCCCGATGGCCGTTTTGTGGTTTTCACCAGCGCGGCCAATGACTTGGTACCGGGTGGCAACAGTCTTTACAGCTTGAACGTGTTTCTGCGTGACCGGACCAGCCAGGCCACCACGCTGATCAGCGGCAACTCGAATGGCACTGGCGGCGGAAACGGCGATTCGATGTTCGGCCAGGTTTCCGCCAATGGCCGTTATATTGTCTTCCAGAGCGATGCCAGCGACCTCGTGCCCGGGGATACAAACGGGGCCAGCGACATCTTCCTGCACGACACCTACACGGGCACAACCCGGCTCATCAGCGTGGCGATGGACGGCGGTTTTGCCAACGGGGCTTCCACCGACCCGGTCATGACGCCGGACGGCACCTGCGTGGCCTTCCTCAGCAGTGCGTCCAATCTGGTTCCGAACGACACCAATGGCATACCCGATGTGTTCGTGCGGGATTTGATTACTCAAACGACCTGGCTGGTGAGTGTCGGGGCGCCCCTTCCCTCCGGCAGCCTCAACCCGATCATGGCTACACCGGTCATCACGCCGGATGGCCGGTACGTGGCATTTTTCAGTCTCGCCACAAACTTGGTGCCTGGGGTTCCCAGCACCTCCGCAGGCGAGGTGTATGTGCGCGACCGCGTGGCGAGCACGACGACCTGGGCCAGCACCAACGCGGCGGCGATTGTGTCCGCCGCACTCGGCCTGAGCAATGCGCCGGCTTTTCACCCGCGGCTGAGCGACGATGGACGCTACGTTGCTTTCAAAGCCGGCTCAACGAGTCAAACCGGGGCGGTAGTCATGCTGGAATATGACTCAAATACGAGGACGACGGCGGTGATCAACACGAATGGTATTGGATGGTACACCGATCTAAACGACGACTATGGCCCGGTAATGACGCCAGATGGCCGTTTCATTGCCTTTGCCACACACGAGGGTACCGTCGATTCGGGTTATTCCAGTGTTCATGTTTGGGATACCCAAAGCGCAGTGGACATACTCGTCAGCGACAATGGCAGCGGCGTCCCGACCAATACGGTTTCCTATATGCCGGTCATCAGCACGAACGGCCAGTTCGTCGCGTTTTTGAGCGATGCCACCAATCTGACTGCCAATGCGGTGTCCAATGGCTTTCATATTTACCGGCGTAATCTGCAATCTGGCACTACGCAATTGGCAGACGTGGACACCAACGGTGTTGGTTCAACCGATGACGAATTGACGTCCTTGAACCTGAGCGCCGATGGACAATTCGTTGCCTTTACCAGCCCCGACGGGGGGCTGGTCAGCGGGGACATAAACCGCGCCTACGACGTGTTTGAGCGCGACTTCTTTGCCGGGGCCACGGAAATAATTTCACAACGTGATCCGACGGTGATTCCCCAGGCGGGCGATGGTTTCAGCGCATTGGGTCAATGGTCGGTCAGTGCCAACGGGCAGTGGGCGGCGTTTGCCAGCGCAGCAGATGATCTGGTGCCAAACGAGACGAACCGGCAACCGGACGTTTTCGTGCGAGACCTGGTGAACGGCACCAACCTGTTGGTGAGCGTCGGGCTGAACGGCAGTTCGGCTTTGGGCGGTGGTTCCGGAAATCCCGTTATCAGTGCGGATGGCCGCTATGTGGCGTTCATCAGCGGGGCCAGCAACCTGGTTGCCGGCCCGGTCAATACCTGCGCCAATGTGTTCCGCCGCGATCTGCAAACGGGCGTCACTGTG
>JANWKE010000097.1 GCA_025451535.1 Verrucomicrobiia bacterium | reverse complement strand
TGTTCCGGGTGCCGCGGCTTGATTGGTTTCCGTTGCCGGCGGATTTGCCGCTGGCGTCGGGGTTGCCGGAGGTGTGGTTGCCGCTGCCGGTTGGGCCGGTTGGGCCGGCGTCGCGGGGGCGGGGGCAGGGGCGTTCGTAGGCGCCTGTTGCATGTCCAACGCGCGCATTTGTTCCTCCAGGGCCGCCCGGGCAGCTGCTTGAGCAGGGTTGTCGTCTGCGCGGACCGTCAGGGGGATGGCGCACAGGGTCGCCGCGCAAACCACAAGGTACAACTTGGAAATTCGCATAACGTTTCCTTACCCTAATTTTGGCCCGGACGCAACAGCTTTCGGGTTGGCGACAAACTGTTTTTGCCACGCGGTTTGCAACGGATAAAGCAGCACCGAACGCAGCAAAATTCCGCGAACTCCGCCGCGCGAAATTTTGACGCCTTGCCGCAGCTCAAGCACATCGGCGGCGCGCAATCGCTTAATCGTCCTGACCCCGATTAAAATCGGCCAGGCGCAAGCCAGCCGGACACGGAACTGGCCGCGGGGCAGTGAATTGGTGTAATTCCAGCCCGCCTGCAGATGCGCTTCCGCCAGATCGAGATAATGGTGATAAAACGGGCGGAACCGTGATTCATTCACGGGCGACAACAAGACCGATGGCATTAATCCGGCCTGGTCCAGTTCCAGGGACGGCAGGTAACAGCGGCCCTTGCGCAAATCCGCCGACAAATCACGCAGGATGTTGACGAGTTGCAACCCTTTGCCGAAACGGATGCTGTCTCCGAACAATTGCGCGTCCTCCAGTTCCGCGCGCGGGAACAGATGCGCGCGACATACCTGGGTCCAGAACTCGCCCACCCACCCGGCGACACGATACGTGTAGTCATCGAGTTCAATGGCGGATTTGAGAGCGATGATGTTTTGGGCGGACGCCCCGGCGAACCGCTCCAAATCCAGTTGCTGGCCGCCGGTAATGACCTCAAGCACGCTACGGACCCGCTGCAGGTCGGCGGGCGAAAGTTTTGGCAGCAGGGCGAGGCTGGCCTCGACCTTTTCCAGCAGGAGACGCTCGGCGGGCAAGGCTTGTTGTTCGGCGAGTCCGCCGAAATCCAGCGGTGCGGTGGATTTGCCCAGGATGCGTTGACACAATTGTTGCAGTGCGTCCAGGCGTTGCGCCAGCGGAACGATTTCCGTGTCGGCGATGGTGTCGGTGGTGCGCGCGAGCAGGTAAGCAAGGCCGATTTGCGGGCGCACCCGGGCCGGCAGCACGCGCAACGTCAGGTAAAACGAGCGCGACGTTGCCTTGAGCAACTCTTTCTGCAGTTTTGACATTTGCGTTCTCATTGTTCCGAAGGAACACTGGATATTAGCCAGCCACGAAGTGGCTGGAAAGCCAGACCCAACCGGAATGTGTCCCGCAAGGGACGCCGGACAAGCTCACCACAAATATTTTTCATCGTATTCCACGCCGTGTTTTTGCAGGAAAACCACATATTCCTCTTGAAATGATTTTGTCCGGTGATGTTCCGCCTGATGGGCAATGTATTTTTTGACCGCCTCGCAGTTTGAAATGCTTACCGTAAATGCGCCGTAGCCTGGTTGCCACGCTAAATTCTTTGCATCAATGACTTCGTGTATCCAGTGCGACGAAGACTGTTTGATGTCCTGGATGAACGCCGCGAGCGCGTGGGTTGCGCGTAAACCAACCAGTAAATGAACATGATCCGCAGTGCCACCGACGGCTTCGGGAATTCCATCCGCTGCGCGGACCAGCCCGCCGAGATATTCGTGCAAACGTGAACGCCACGCATCGGCAATGAACGGGTGCCGGTCTTTCGTACTGAAGATGATGTGGTAGTGCAGGCTTAAATGAGTTGATGGCATACGCCATATCATCGCGAAGCGACGTGAGACATTAGCCAGACACAACGTGTCTGGTCAAGAGGTGCGAATGAGATCGTTCGAAAAGGACGGTGGAATTTCGTAAATGGATTGAGCAAGGATGTTTCCGCCGTCCCGCCGGGACGGGGAGGTTTTTTGGCGGAACGTTACCAGCCACCTTGTGGCTGGCTAATATCCACTTGTGCCTTCGGCACGAGCACCGCGGACTGAACCAGCCGGATTTTCGGAACTCGATTTGCGCGCCAGTTCGAGTTTCAAATTTTGTTCGTTATTTCGACAGAAATTCTTGGTGTTGCATTCGTTTGCGATTTGTCAAATGCCCGGATATAATCCTTGAAATATTTCTCTTTGATTTCGTCAAGCCATCCGAGCGTCGGTTCATCGGAGAAGATAATTCTTTCAACGGTATATTCTCGCTTCAAAACTTGTCCGGGATTGAATGTTTCTGTCGTGGTTATTTTACGCGGTAAAATATACGGTCCAAACTTCTCGAGGTCAGAAAATTCTTCTGTTTTATCCCATTGCTTTGCGGATAATTTGTCTGGCCTCACTCCTGTGAAGCCGTTGGTTGTCCACAAACGGCGCGCAAGGCATTCTATTGTTATGTCTGGTGAAAGTCCGCCACCACCTCCTTGTACGGCATAACTTAGCCAACGACGTTCAGTCCTCGCGCCGAAGTTGCCGCTAATTACACTGATGCTGTAACCGGAACCGTTTCTTCTCCTTGCATCTCCGCGCCATTCCTTGAGGTAGTAGTTCGTTGGTCCAATGATAGCTAATTCAAAGCGATTTCCACACCAGATTAGATATGGTGTCGAGTTCCAAATCTTGCCGGACAAAATGAGAACTTTTGGAGCAAAATTTGTGGTGCTTGGGTCTAAAATTGAGACTGGTGGTAATTCCGATTGCCCGATTTCCGGAGAAATTTGTTTTGAAATTGACCAGATAGCGAAACCGACGGCCAGACCTCCAAGAAACCAAATTGTGAAAGATTTCTTCACGTATCAAATTTAACTCAACAACTCCCGCCACCTTGCCAGTTGTTTCGCGACTTCCTTCGTTCCCGGTGCGCCGGTGAGATTGCGCTTTGCCATCGCGCGTTTCAAATCGAATACGCCGAGCGCGTCGCGGCCAAAAGATTTATTCACGGATTGCAATTCCGCAAACGTGAGCCGGTTCAGCGGTTTGCCGGTTTTTTCCGCCAGGGCCACGACCGCGCCGACAATTTGATGTGCCTGCCGGAATGGCATTCCTTGCTTGACGAGATAATCCGCGAGGTCGGTTGCCAGTAACGCCGGGTCGCTCGCCGCGGCGGCGCATGCCGGCGCATTCACCTTCGTGTTTCGTAACATCGCAGCCACAATCCGCGTGGTGGCGCGGACAGTATCGGCGGTGTCGAACAGCCGTTCCTTGTCCTCCTGCAAATCGCGATTGTACGTCATCGGCAGGCCCTTGAGCAGGGTGAGCAGCGCAACGAGGTTGCCGATGACGCGGCCGGATTTGCCGCGGGCCAGTTCGGCAACGTCGGGATTTTTCTTCTGCGGCATGAGGGACGAGCCGGTGGTATAGGCATCGGCAATTTTGATGAAGTTGAATTCCGCACCGGTCCAGAGAATCAGATCCTCCGCGAGCCGCGAAAGATGAACGGACAGCAACGCGGCGGCGGCGCAGAATTCGACGGCGAAATCGCGGTCGCTGACGGCGTCCATGGAATTTTGCGTGAGTTGCGGCCGGCCGCTGGCATCCACGAAGCCGAGCAGTTTGGCGACAAGTTCGCGCTCGAGCGGGAGCGTGGAACCGGCCAGCGCGCCGCTGCCGAGCGGGCAGACGTTCACGCGCGAGTGGCAGTCCCACAGCCGTTCACAGTCGCGTTCGAGCATCTCCACGTAGGCCAGCAGATGGTGTGCAAGGTAGACCGGTTGCGCGCGCTGCAAATGCGTGTAACCGGGGATGAGCACGTCGGCGTTCTTTTCGCCGAGCGAGATGAGCGCGCGCTGTAAATCGGCGATTTCGCCGAGCAACCGGACAATTTCATCGCGCAGCCATAGCCGCACATCGAGTGCGACCTGGTCGTTGCGCGAGCGGGCGGTGTGCAGTTTCGCTCCGGCGGGTTCTCGCCTCGTTAATTCGGCCTCGATGTTCATGTGGACGTCTTCGAGTTCCGGTTTCCATTTGAATTTGCCGGCGGTGATTTCCTGTCCGATCGTATTCAAGCCTCGGACGATGGCGCGCAATTCCTTTTTGGTCAGCACCCCGATTTTCCGGAGCATGGTGGCGTGGGCCAGCGAGCCCAGGATATCGTGCCGCCAGAGTCGATGATCGAAAGACACGGATTCGGTGAATCGCGCGACATCCGCCGCGGGCCCCCCGGCAAACCGTCCGCTGCGGGAGACAGGAGAAATTTTTTTCATGCGTTTTGGTTGAATCGCCGCTAAACGCGGATAAACACAGATTTTGAGATGCGGCGGCAAAATTCAATCCCAAAGACGGATTAAAATTACTTAAAAAACATCATTGCCGCTGTGGCGTGAATATGAAATGTTCTCCCGGTCATCCATGAGCGAGTTCAAATTTGCCTGCCCGGTTTGTGGCCAACGCATGGCAGTGGATTCGAGTGCGAGCGGCGCGCAAGTTGAATGCCCGACCTGTTTTCAAATCGTCATCGTGCCCAAGGCGCCGGCGGTGGGTTCCAAGTATCAATTGTCGGCGACGCAGTATATCAAGCCGGTCATCCTGCCGCCCGCGCCCGCAACGAAGGCAGCCTCATCCGTGGTGCATCAAAGAAAACCCGCGTTGCTGATCTTCGCGCTGATTCTGGCGTGCGCCGTCGTTACGGCGATGTTCGTGCGCGAAAAGATTGTCCAGTCGCGGCGAGGGCCGGCGGTCGTGGCGGATACCAGTGCGATGCCGATGGTGGTCAGCCCGCTTTGGATCCTGGATTTGACGAATGTGATTATTCCGAAGGCGGCCGCGGCGGGAACCATTCACGGCAGGCATTTTGTCTGCCGGCAGGCGGTTTTACAAAACGGTCTTTTGGTGCTCCGCTCGGAAAGGGGATGGGAATCAGTGATGGCGGCAAACGTTTTTATTGCCACCAACGCCTTTTCCGCGAATGCGGCCGAAACCCTGAGTGGCGGGAGCTTTGAGGTCAACACCAATCACGCCGGTCTGGCGCCCGGGGTTTCGCTCTTTTGGCGCGAAGGTGATTTGCGGGTGATGGAACTGTTCACCAACGGGTTTGCGATGAAGCTGGAGTTCGGAAAAATTACCAACGATAAACTGCCGGGCAAAATTTATCTTTGCCTGCCGGATGAGACGAAGAGTTGTGTGGCCGGGACGTTCACGGCGGAAATTCAGAGATTTCCGATGCGCCGCTCGCCTTGAAGGCTGCCCGGAATCCCGCCATGCCAAAATCCGTTGCCGGAAAGAACCTGGGTGCCAGGACAGGCTGCCGGCTCGAAGCGGATGTTCTCCGGCAGCTTGCGCAACGAAAGCAGACACTGGCGCTGGCCGAATCGTGCACCGGTGGTTGCCTGGCGCACCGGCTTACCAACGTGCCCGGCGCTTCGGCAGTATTCCTGGGCGGCGTGGTGGCCTACCACAACGCGGCCAAACAACGATTTCTCGGCGTCCGGGCGAAAACGCTCGCCGCACACGGCGCGGTGAGCGAAGCCGTGGCGCGGGAAATGGCCGAAGGGGCGCGGAAAAAATTCGGCGCGGATTTTGCGTTGGGCATCACCGGCATTGCCGGACCGGGGGGCGGGACGAAAGCCAAACCGGTGGGGACGGTTTTCCTTGCCCTGGCCGGGGCATTCGGAACCATTGTGGAGCGCAGATTAAACGCTTATGGGCGCACGAAGTTCAAAGCCGTTACCGCCCGGCAGGCACTCGTCCTGTTGCGTTTACGACCGTCAAAATCTGGCACGCTTTGCGCTTGAGAGTGAGGCCATTTAGGGTAGAATCCCGTTATTAGACGTTTTCAGTGGAATTGAACCGAGCAACCTGGACTTTGAATATGACCTTGACCGCTGATCTTGTAGCCGAGCCGGAGACCGCCTTCCCTGACGTGGTTGAGCCGGCACCAACGAAACGGCGTGGCGTGTTATTGATCGTGGATGACGAAGACGGGCCGCGCCAGTCGTTGCGGGTTATTTTCAAGGATGAATACGATTTGCTGATGGCCGAGGACGGGCCGACGGCGATTGAACTGGCGCAAAAGCATCCGGTGGATGTGGCGGTGCTGGACATCCGCATGGCGGGCATGTCGGGCATCGAGGTCCTGGAGCGCCTCAAATTCGTGAACCCGGAAATCGAGGCGATCATGATGACGGCGTTCGAGACGACGGACACCATCCGGCAGGCATTGCGGCTGCGCGCGTGTGACTACATCAACAAGCCGTTTGACATCGCGACCATTCGCAGCGCCGTCGCCCAGGCCATGCAGCGCCGGGTCTTCGAGGGCGAAATTCACAACAGCGCGGAAAAAGTCCAGGAGTTGCTGACCGAATTGCAGAACCAGCGCATCGAGGAACAGATCGCCAAGACGCGCGGCGACATCTATGCCAGCATCATCCATGACATCAACGGTCCGTTGACGGTCATTTCCGGTTTTGTGCAAGTGCTCAGCCAGCGGCTCAACCGCACTGCGCAAATGGAAATGGAGGATTCGGAATTCATCAAGGACCGCCTGCGCATTATCGCGCGGCAGGTGGGCAACTGCATTGAAATTTCCCGGCGGTACCTCGGTTTTCTCCGCCGCCAGTCGGATGAACACGCTCCGCGCGTCAGCGTCAATCAGTTGCTCAAGGACCTCGAGCAACTCATGCGGGTGCACCCCAGCGTGCAGGAGAACGAATTCAGCATCGCGCCGTTGGCCGAGGACACGGGCGTCAAAATCAACGGCACCGACCTCATCCAGATTTTGCTCAACCTGGCCGTGAACGCGTTTCAATGTGTGCCGCAGAAACATCGCGTGGAAATTGGCGGCGAAATCCTGCGCACTTCGCTGGATCTCTCGAAGATCAAGGACACCCCGAATGACCGGTTGCTCAACGTGGAAAGTGCGGACAACACCCCGCCCCTGGTCAAACTGTGGGTGCGCGACGACGGCCCGGGCATTCTGCCGGAGGTATTGCCAAAGATTTTTCAACCCTACTTCACCACCAAAGGCGCGCGGCAGGGGACCGGTCTGGGCCTCAGCATCGTTCAGCGGCTGATCAAGGAAGGCCGCGGCGCGTTGCATGTTCACACGCGATCCGGCGAAGGCACCACCTTCACGATTTACCTGCCAGGGTCGAACCTGGCCAAATAAGCGAAACCGGCAGCGTTGGTTGGGAGCAATTCCCGCCCTGCAGCAGCGCGAATAGCTATCGTCCGCCAACCCGCGTGCCATCAAACCTGCGAACGAGCCATCTGCGCTCCGTAGCGCGTTTTCCGCCGGTTCTTTGCTGGCGTTCCGATTGATTGTTTTCTTCGGCGCCGCAAAAAATGCCGTGCGTTGGCCAAAACATGGGTAGTGAATTCCACTCGCTTCGACGACGCTATCATTGGAAAAGGCGCAAACAACAGCGCCCGCAATCCACCAACCAAATAGGGTAAAGACTATGAAAAAGATAATTCTGTTTGCCAGCGTCGTCGGTTTCGCCGCCGCCCTGGCGGCTTCCGCCGCGGACCCGAAGGATAACTGGAGCACCTCTTGCGCCCGTTGCCATGGCGCCGATGGCAAAGGCCAGACCAACATGGGCAAGAAGCTCGGCGCCAAGGATTACAGCGATGCGAGTGTTCAGTCCGCGCTGACGGATGATGCCGCGTTCAAAGCCATCAAGGAAGGATTCAAGACCAGCGATGGCAAGACTGTGATGCGACCGGCCGCGAATTTGTCCGACGAAGACATCAAGGGCCTGGTGACTTACATGCGGACGTTTAAAAAGTAACGCTTTGGAAATTTGATGTCGGCGCCACGCGGCTCGCGAGCTGAAGGCCGCCACGGGTGTTTCTTGTCCCAGGCGGCGCGGGAATTTCCGATGGCAGCAAATGAAACAATGATCATGATGACAACCAGCAATTGCCCGGCATTCGTCCTCTGCCACCGTGTGGTCGTGTCCCGACTGCGAACCGGCGGGGTGGCGTGGCTTTGCCTGCTGGCCTGCTTCTGGCTGGCCGTCGGCGTTGCGAAGGCCCAGGAAACAGTCGCGACGAACGCGCCAGCGAAATTTGCCAACGCGGATTGCCTGGGTTGCCATCTCGATCCCAACACGACGCGCGTGGCCAACGGCAAAACCCAATCGCTGGTTTTTCCGACGAACACTTTCGCGCACTCGATCCACGCCCATCTCGCCTGCGTGGATTGTCACACGGGCGTCAAAGACCTTGTTCACGACCCGCTCGGTCCGCCTGACTGCGCGCATTGTCACGAAAAGGAAGCGAAGGATTACGCCACGAGCATTCACGGTGTGAGCCATTTGCTGGGTGCGTCGGGTGCGGCACAGTGCTGGGACTGTCACGGTTCACACGGCATTCTGCCGGCCAAGGATCCCGCGTCGCCGGTGTTCAAGATGAACCTGCCGTTCACCTGCGCGAAGTGCCACAGCAATACGGGCCTGACGAAGGAATATGAGATCAACCATCCCGAGGCGGCGGCGCAATACATGGACAGCATTCACGGGCAGGCGTTGCTCAAGATGGGTCTGATTGTCGCGCCCTCGTGCGACGATTGTCACGGCGTGCATGACATCAAGCGGGCCGTGGACCGCGATTCGCCCATCAACCACGCCAACGTAGCCCGGACCTGCGGCAAGTGCCATTTCGGCGTCGAAGAGACTTACAACCAGAGCATTCACGGCCAATTGCTGGCCAAAGGCGATCCGCGCGGACCGGTCTGTACGGATTGTCACACCGCGCACGAAATCGTGAATCCGGAAGGCAACAATTTCAAAGCCATCAGCGACGAGCGCTGTGGCAAATGTCACGCTGACCGGCTGGCTGGTTATCGGGATACCTACCACGGCAAGGCCGTGGCGCTGGGCAAACCCAACGCCGCCCCGCAGGTCGCCGCCTGTTACGATTGCCACGGTTATCACGACGTGCTGCCGCCCTCCGATCCGCGGTCGCATTTATCCAAAACCAACATTCTGGCTACCTGCCAGCAGTGTCACCCCGGCGCCACGGCCCGCTTCACCGAATACAAACCCCACGCCAATCCGATGGACGGGAAAAATTATCCGCTGCTCCACGCGGTGTTTCTCGGCATGACCGGTTTGCTCGTCGGCACGTTCGCGTTCTTTGGCCTGCACACCCTCGGCTGGCTGGTACGCGCGATTTATCTCTACCTGCACGACTCGAAGAAATTCCGCGAAGCGAAAATTCAAACGCAAGTGGACGGCGAATGGTTTACGCGCTTCTCCCCCTTTGAGCGGTTCCTGCATTTCCTGGTCGTGACGAGTTTTCTGCTGCTGGTGATTACCGGTATGCCCCTCAAGTTCTATTACACGGACTGGGCGAAAATGATTTTCCGCATTATCGGCGGCCCGGAGACCGCGCGGACGTTGCACCGTCTCGGCGCCATCGTCACCTTTTTCTACTTCGGTCTGCACCTCGCCGCGTTGACGGGCAAAGCATGGAAAGGCCGGAAATCACTGCATGACCCGGTCAGCGGCCGATTCCGACTCAACCGGCTTTGGAAGACGTTGTTCGGTCCCGATTCCATGGTGCCTACGCTACAGGACGGCCGCGATTTCGTGGCGCACAACAAGTGGTTCTTCGGCAAAGGTCCGAAACCCGAATTCGATCGCTGGACGTATTGGGAAAAATTCGATTACTTCGCCGTGTTCTGGGGTGTGGCCATCATCGGCGCATCCGGATTGACCATGTGGTTCCCGGAATTTTTCACGCGGTTCCTGCCGGGCTGGATCATCAACATCGCGCTCATCCTGCACTCGGACGAGGCACTGCTGGCGGCGGGCTTCATTTTCTCAATCCATTTCTTTAACACCCATTTTCGCATCGAGAAATTCCCGATGGATACGGTCATCTTCTCCGGCCGCGTTTCCAAGGCCGAGATGTTGCACGAGCGCAAACGCTGGTATGACCGGCTGGTGGCGGAAGGCAAACTGGACGAGCACCGCGTAAAGGATGAATGGGAACGCTGGAAGAACATCGCGCGCTCGTTCGGCTATTTCTTCTTCGGCCTCGGCATCCTCCTGCTGATTCTGATCATCTACGCCATGGCCACGCGTCTGACACATTGACGGCGCGAAGAATCCGCCCCCGTCATCGCCAAAAAAGGCGCAACAAATGCCAAGCCGCGTAGAGCGGTTTTGCCCGGGCCCGCGGATTTTTATAGAGTGGGCAAGGTTGTACGAACGCTAAAGATCGCCTTGGCCGGGTTCTCGCTGGTTCTCGCCACCGGGGCCGCGGCGGCGCCAGCCATGTCGAATAACGACTGCCTGGTTTGCCATGCTGACAACACGCTGACGGCCACCAATACTGCCGGCCGGGCAATCTCGTTGTTCGTGGATGAAGCCAAATTTGCGGCGTCCGTTCACAAAACGAATTCCTGTGTCAGTTGTCATGCCGACATCACCGCCGGACATCCCGATGACCACCGGCGCGTGGCGGCGGTGAATTGTGCGCGTTGTCATGAGGAGCAAGGCGAAAATTACGGTGCCAGTGTTCACGGCCTGGCGCGCAAGGCGGGCCATGAGGATGCCGCCGCCTGCGTGGATTGCCACGGCTCGCACGATATCCTGCCGCCGACGTCACCCGCGTCCCCGCTCCACTTCGTGCAGCAGGCCCAAACGTGCGGCCGCTGTCACGCGCGGGAAGCGCGCGACGTGGCGAACAGCGTTCACGGCAAGGCCATGGCCACCGGCCAGCGCGACGCGCCCACCTGCACCGATTGCCATTCGGAACATAAAATCGAAGCGCTGAAAAACGGGACGCCGCTGGAAATCTCCGGGGTTTGCAGCCGCTGCCACGCCTCGGTCTATCTCGATCAGAAATATAATCTTCCGGACGACCGGGTAAAAACCTATCTGGAAAGTTATCACGGATTGGCCGCGCAAAACGGCTCGACCGTGGTCGCCAACTGCGCCAGTTGCCACGGTTACCACCTGATCCTGCCGTCTTCGGACCCGGATTCGAGCATCAACACCAACCATCTCGTCGCCACGTGCGGGAGCTGCCATCCCGGCGCGGATAAAATGTTCGTGAGTGGTAAAATCCACTCGGACTTGTCGGCGACGCCCGAAGGGCGGGACCTGGCAGGCAAAATCAACTGGTGGGTGCGGCGGATTTATCTGGCACTGATCTTCGTCGTGGTCGGCGCGATGTTCGTCCACAACGCGCTGCTGTTTCATAAAAAAGTTGCGGCGCACCTGCGCGCCAGCGGACGGCCTGTGCTGCGCATGGGGTTGTCGCAGCGCTGGCAGCATGCGGTGCTGGCGCTGAGTTTCATCACGCTGGCCATGACCGGGTTCGCCCTGAAATTCCCCGATTCCGGGCTGGCGAGCATGCTCGGTTCCAGCGAGCCGGTCCGCCGCTGGATTCATCGTATCGCCGGAATTGTGCTGTTGCTGACGGGACTTTATCATCTCATCCATATTTTGATGAGCCGGGAAGGCCGGCGATTGGTCAGGGATTTATTACCCACAAAAAAGGATTTTGCCGATTTGCGGTGCATGGTGCGGTATCTCACCGGCTTGACTGACGAAAAACCGAAAGTCGGCCGGTTCGGTTATGCCGAGAAAATGGAATACTGGGCTGTTCTATGGGGTACCATCATCATGGGGGTCACCGGGCTGATGATCTGGTTCAAGCTGGACGTGACGCGGTTCCTGCCGCGCTGGATTGTGGACGTGGCGCTGACGATTCATTACTACGAGGCGGTGCTGGCGTGCCTGGCCATTGTCGTCTGGCACTTCTATCACGTGATCTTTGATCCCGATATTTATCCGCTGAACACGGCGTGTTGGAACGGCCGCGTGTCCGAGGAATGGCAGAAGCACGAACATCCATTGGATGAACGGACACTCCAACTTGCGCCGACCAGCCCGAATTCCGGGTCTGCCGAATCCAAGGAAAAGCCAACGCCACCGCCAACTTCTCCCGGCGCGTCCGACACGGCAGGATAAAGTGCAATTGATTTACGGTTTCCTTCAGGCGTTGCCCGCTCGAATCCGGCAAATGGGTTGCTATCCTTAAAAATTCTCCTGGTACAAAATACGGTTTAAAACTTCAACGGGAGTAACCAGGCCCGCCGGCCTGCAACCAGATGTAACCAAGGAATCCACCAATGATGGTCAAATCCGCCACGACCGCCACCGGCGTCAAAGCAATCCGGTCAACCCGTCCCCAGCCGTCGTTATACACCGGCAAATCATGGCTCGTTCTCTGTGCGCTGGAATAAATCGTGAAGGACTGTGTGTTGGTTGAGATAACGGCATAAATGCTTTGCGGAAGATTCGTACCGGATTCAGGCGGGGTTTGGGATACCGGTACCGGCGGCAGTTTGTGTGACCAACGGGCGCTGACAAAGTGCGGCTGGCGCCCCTGCTCGACGCGTTTTTCGTTTCGATTCAAAAAATAGGCTCGGGTGCGGGTTGAATCGTGACGCTCCGAGTATTCTTCGTAAATAACCAGAAAATCTTTTTGCGAGCTGGCGTCGAACAGTTGCAACTTGGAGTTGTCGGCGGGTTCGTTCCAGGCATCCAGTTGGGCTTTGTTCCAAAGCGCTTCCGTCGCGCATCCGCCGGTCAGCAGCAGCAGCCACAGCCCCATCATCCAACTCTGCGCTCGCATGATGAAATCATGCGACGGACGATTCAAGTTACAAGCGAAATGTTTTAATTCGCCAAATACTCGCGCGGATCCACAATCTTGCCGGCAATCGCGCTCGCGGCCACCGTCATCGGTGAGGCGAGGAACACCTGTGATTCCTTGTCGCCCATGCGGCCGGGAAAATTCCGGTTCGTCGCGCTGATGCACTTGATGCCGGGCTTGTTGATGCGGCCAAAGGTGTCGACCGGCCCGCCGAGGCACGCGGCGCAACCGGCGTTCTCGGTCATCTGCACGCCGGCGCTCACGAGGATGTCCCAAACGGTCTGTTTGCCCCAGTAAGTCGTTTGCAATTCGCGCACAATCTCCGGCGTCGCTGGCACGCCAAACGTGTCAATCGTCACGTGATGCCCGCGCAGCACGCGCGCGAACTCCACGAAGTCGCTCGTCTTGCCGCCGGTGCAGGAACCGACATAGGCGCGGTCCAGTTTGATGTGCCCCATCTCCTTCGCCTTTTTACGCTGGCCCGGATCGGGATGGCACGCCACCGTCGGTTCGAGTTTGTCGAGGTTCACAACGAGTTCGTACACGAATTTCTGGTCCTGGTCCGGCGCCACCGGCGTGTAGGTGGATTTCGTACCGTTCAGTTTCACGCGCGCGTCTACGTATTCCTGCGTGCGCGAGTCGAATTCAAAAATCCCGTTCTTGCCGCCCGCCTCGATGGCCATGTTCGCGATGGTCATGCGGTCGTCAATCGAGAGCGACGCCGCGCCGGGACCGTCGAATTGCATCGCGCGGTACGTTGCGCCGTCAAAGCCGATTTCGCCGATGCAATGGAGAATCACGTCCTTGGCCATCACGCCCGGCTGCAATTGGCCTTCGAGCCGGAAATGCATCGTCTCGGGGACTTTGATGAGCAATTTACCCGTGCCCATGACGAAGCCGGCGTCCGTGTTGCCGATGCCGGTGGCGAACTGGTTGAACGCGCCCGCCATGCACGTGTGCGAGTCCGTGCCGAACAAAATTTCGCCGGGCCGCGTATGGCCTTTTTGCGGCAACGCCGTGTGACAGACGCCTGCGTATTGCGAACCGTATTGGCGCTTAAGATGGCCCTTGCTCATGTCGAAATGCCAGTGGCCGTTCGGGTCGTCAATCACGTCGTAGAAATACGCGATGTCCTGCTCCTTCACGAAGTCGCGCAGGATGTCCACATTACGGTTGGACTTGGAATCCGCGGTGAAAATGTAGTGGTCGGGGATGATGACGATCCGGGTCTTGTCCCAGACCTTCGCGTCCTTGCCGAATTCGCGCTTGAACACGCCGATGGTGCCCGGTCCGCAAACATCGTGTGTCATGAGCACGTCGGCGTTCACCCAGATATTGTCGCCCGCCTGAACTTTTGCTTTTCCGGCCGCCCGGGCGAGGATTTTTTCCGTCAAAGTCATAGGCTCACACCATAGCCGATGCCGCAGCCAAGTTCAACTGCGGCTTTGGTAAAGCGCCACCAGTGCGGCGCCGATGGCCTGCGATAATTCACCCAGCACTGCCGGGATGATTTTGAGCGTGTTGCGCTGTACCGGCCAGAGATACGGCATGGCGGTCTCGCGAACGATGTGCAGATAGCGCTCGCGGAATTCCGGCGAGGTTGCTTCGTGGTCCATCAGCCCGCCGCCAATGACAACGACGCCCGGATCGAGCAACGTCACGAGGGTCGCCACGTGGAAACCCAGCGCATGCGCCTGGAAATCAAAAATCTCCAGCGCCAACGCGTCGCCTTTTTGCGCGCGGCTGCGCAGGGACAAAACTTTTTCCTTCACCGGCGCAGTGGATTGGGCGAGCTCGTGGTCGGGAAACTTTTTCAATTTTTCCGCCAGCAGATACGGCAGACCGGAAATGGTGGTATAGGCTTCGACGCAGCCCCAATTTCTCCCGCAACCGCATGGGAACGGCGGGCCGCCGAGACCGAACAGATGCAACGGCGCGGCCACGTGCGCGCTTTCCATGGCGGTCAGCGTCTGGCCGATGAGTGGCAGGCCGTTCTCATCCACGTACGCGCTGCCCAGGCCGGAGCCGGGCATCAGCATCAGCACCGACAGCTTGCGGTCGCCGCGCGCAAGCCGCGCCTCGGCCACGCCGCCGCAATGGCCGTCATTGCTGACGGTCAATTTCACCGGGTGCCCGGCCTGCCGGGCCAGCGCCGCGCTGTATTCCTGATGGACGTTCCAGCCCGCGAAACCCGCCGGAAAATTGGCGGACTTGCCCAGCACGCCGTAACGTTCGTAGGGGCCGGGGATGGCGAGACCGACGCCCCCGACTTGCGGCCATTGCAGATGGTTCTGCGCGAGAAATTCGCCAATGCCCGAAACCCAGGCGGCGATGACCGCGTCACGGCCGTTCTGCGAATTGGTCGGGCGCTGGAGTACCTGAATGCTGACCGGTTCGCCATTTTCCCGGACGGCGGCGAATTTGGAAGTGGTTGCGCCGCTGTCCGTGCCGATGAAAATCGTTTCGCTCATGATTTTAGCTTCAAATTGCGGACAGCCCCGGCAAAGGCAAGAATTATTCGCCTTTTGCCGTTCAACCCGTTTAACTTTGCGGCCCGTGACTCCGTCCGAAACATTTTCCAATCTGGTCAATGGACCGGCACCAGTGCTCGCGCTTGCGCCTATGCAGGACGTGACGACGCTCAGCTTCATGCGCGTCATCGCGCGTTACGGCGGGCCGGATGCGTATTGGACGGAGTACTTCCGCGTCCACGGTGATTCGCGTCCGGAAAAATGGATTCTCCAGTCCATCACCGAAAACCCCACTGGACAACCTGTTGTCGCTCAGCTCATTGGCAACGACGTCCCCGCACTTGTCCGGACGGCAAAGGAGCTGCAAAAATATCCGGTTGCCGCGATTGAGTTGAACCTCGGTTGTCCCGCGCCCATCGTTTACCGCAAATGCGCGGGCGGCGGTTTGCTGCGCGAGCCGCAAAAGATTGACGCCATCCTCGGCGCATTGCGCGAGGCCGTGACGGTTTCGTTCACCGTCAAAACCCGCATCGGTTTCGAATCGCCCGCCGAGTTCGATGCCTTGCTGTCGCTGTTCGCGAAGCATCCGATTGACCTGCTCACCGTCCATGCGCGCACGGTGGCGCAGATGTATCGGCCCGGCGTGCGTTACGACCTCATCGCGCGGGCGGCGCGCGAACTGTGTTGTCCGGTGCTGGCCAACGGCAACGTCCACGGCGCGGCGCAGGCGAAACAACTGCTCGCCGAAACCGGTACGCGCGGTTTGATGATTGGCCGTGGCGCCATTCGTAATCCGTGGTTGTTCGATCAGATTCGCGCTGAACTGCGCGGTGAAAAAATCAAACTGCCCATGGGCCGCGACGTGCTGGCTTACGTCCGCGAATTATGGAATCACGAAATCACGCCCGCCTGCGTGGCCGAAGCCGGTGTCCCAAAGTTCCTGCCCGATCCGCCGACAGCAGGAAATCAAATTCTGACAGGCAACACTTCGGCGCGGCGAAGGCCCGAGGTGAAGGAACCGGCGCAAGTGCAGCGGATGAAGAAATTCATGAATTTCATCGGCGAAGGCATCAGTGAAAAATTTCTGCATGAAATCCGACGTGCAACAACGACCGCCGATTTTTTCTGTGTCTGCGAAAGTTTCCTGGATCACGATCAGCCGTTGACATTGGAACCGCCGGCTGTTGCGGAAGCGCCCCTGGATTTACCGACCACGTTTTGAGAATGTCAGCAAACCACTTTAACGCGAAGCGATATCGCCTTTGAATCCGGCGTAACACGGCTTATGGTGTGGCTTAATTAAGTTAGTCATGTTAATCACAATGCGAATCATCAACAAACTTGCTGGAGAGAAAATATGAATCCGAAATTATTCCGCATCGTGTGTTTGGGAATGGCAATGTTGCTCGCTTTTTCAGCCTATGCGCTGGCCCAGGACCTCAAATCGATTCAACTGCCGCAGCCGCAGATGGACGGCGGCAAGCCGCTGATGCAGGCGCTGAAGGAGCGCAAGTCCACGCGCTCGTTCAGCTCCGAAAAACTGCCGAGGCAAACGCTCGGCAACCTGCTTTGGGCCGCGTACGGAATCAACCGTCCCGATACCGGTCAGCGGACCGCGCCCTCGGCGATGAACCGGCAGGAAATTGACATCTATGTCGCCACTGCCGATGGCCTGTACCTTTACGAGGCGAAGGACAACACCCTGCAACCGGTACTCATGGAGGACTTTCGGGCGGCAACCGGCATGCAACCGTTTGTGAAAGACGCGCCCGTGGAACTGGTCTATGTGGCGGATTATGCACGGATGGGCCGGGGAACGGACGATGAAAAGAACCTTTACGCCGCCGCCGACACCGGGTTTATCGGGCAGAACGTGTATCTGTTCTGCGCTTCCGAAGAGTTGGCCACCGTGGTGCGCGGTTCGGTGGACCGGACGGCGCTCGCGAAAACCATGAAACTGCGTCCCGAGCAGAAAATCATTCTCGCTCAGACCGTGGGGTATCCGAAGAAGTAGAAACCGATGCCGCCGCGGTATTTTCCCCGATTTGTCAGGAAAGTGAGTTGTTCCTGGCGGCATCGTTTCTGCTCCCAAACTGGGAGTGTTTTATTCGTACCGCGGTGCTGTTGCCGGTTGGCGTATGGATTAAACCCATCCTTATGCGCAGAAAGATATTGGTCGTAGAAGATGATCCGGATCAACTCGAAGCAATTCGCGGGAACCTGAAAGACGCCGGTTTTGCCATCGGCACTGCGGCCAACGGGGTGGACGCCCTCATCAAAACCCGTTCGGTGTCCCCCGACCTGATTGTGCTGGATTTGATGCTGCCGCAGTTGAACGGACTCGATTTTTGCAGAACGTTGAGGGAAAATGCCGCCACGGCGTCCATTCCGGTGATCATGCTCACCGGTCTGGACAGCTACTTTACCCGCGTGGCAGGATTTGAGGCCGGCATCAATGTCTTCCTCACCAAGCCGTACCTGCCCGAAGAGCTGATTTCGAAAGTGGAAGAATTGTTGGAACATACCTCCCCCATCACCCGAAAGCACGGCAAATCGAAATTAAAAGGCGAGGATTCCGGTTCAGTCAAGAAGCCTCTGCCTAAGCCGTGACCGGCGCCTCTCCGGGCTTTCGAAAATCCTCACTTGATTTTGATCCGGAACGCGCTGGCGCCGCTGATTTTGTCGAGGTCGCTGTCGTAAAATTTCCCGCGGTATTCGTCGGTTTCGAGCAGGTGCTGGGTCAGTTCCTTTCGGTCGCGCTTGATGATGAATTTCAGTTCGTCCAGGTCATCCGACCAGCGGAACCCGTTGAAAAATTCCGCGCCGGCGAACTGCGTCTTGTACAGAGCGGTCTGCGAGTAGCAGGTGCCGAGGTAGAGATGTTTCATGCCGCGTTCGGCGAACAGCGCCACCGCCGAGGTCATCATGAACATGCCCAGATTGCGCGCGTAATAATTCAGGTCGTAAAAGGCGTAGTAGTAAAATGCCAGCGCCTTGCCTTCCAGATACAGCGTGGCCGCGCCGATTTCGTTGCCGGTTTTGGTGTCCGTGAACACGAGGAGGTGTGAGATGATGGGCGAGCCGAACAAGGCATCCAGCCGCTCGAAGGTCATCACGTCCTTGCCGAATTTGATGTCGGCGTAGGTCTTGAAAAACTGGCGGTGTTCCGGAGTGTAATGGTATTGATCGCGGGGCACGAGTTTCACCCCGATACCGGCGCCTTTGCGGAGAATGCGGCGGTTTTCCGACGACGGCTTGAACTTCGCCAGGTTCACGCGAATCTGGCGGCAGAGATAGAACCGGTCGAGGTAACGCGACGACGGCAGGAAGCCCGCATTGAAAATATCCGACGGCGCTTCGCCGTCTTCCGGCACGGCCCAGATGGCATAGGGAAACTGGTAATGCTCGTAATCGGAATTTTGTTCGGAAAACAGGAGTTTCATTTCGCGGACACCGTTTCGAGTTCGCGTGTGGCCCGGGCCAGGCCGTTCACCGATTTTCGCCGCAACCGCAGCCGCCAGTTCGTCAGCACGTCGTAGCTCACCGAATTTTTCAGCTTCGCCATGTCGTGCACGGTGATTTCCTGGCTGCCCTGCTGGCCCATGATGACCGCTTCGTCCCACATTTTCGCTTCGGGGATGTCCGTGATGTCCACCATGATCGCATCCATGGCAATGCCGCCGATGAGCGGAGCGCATTGGCCATGAATGAGCGCGCCGCCCTGGTTGCGCACGCGCGGAAAACCGTCGCCGTAACCGATGGGCAGAATCGCGATGCGCCGCTCCGTCGGTGCGGTATAACGCATGCCGTAGCCGACCACCTCGCCGGGTTTCAGTTTTTGAATCGCCGCGATGCGCGCCTTCACCGACATGACCGGTTCAATTCCGGGGATCCGGCGGCAGACCGAGGACGGGAAAACGCCGTATAACAGGATGCCCACGCGGACCATGTCGAGGTGCGCCTGCGGCAAATCCAGAAAACCTCCGCTATTGCAGGTGTGGCGCAGTTTCACCGGAATTTTCCGCTGTTCCAGCGCGCGCAGGACTTCGTTGAAACGGGAGAATTGCAGGTTGACGAAGGTCTTATCCGTTTCGTCGGACTGCGCAAAATGCGTCATCGCACCTTCCAGCAGCAATGATTTTTCGGAGCAAATTTGTTCGATGAGCGGCAAAGCCTCGTCCCAACGCACGCCGTAGCGGCTCATCCCGGTGTGGATTTTCACATGAACCGGCACTCGCTTGCCGTGGGCGGCGGCGATGCGCGCGAGTTTGCGAACGGCGTGGGGCTCATTGACACAGACGGTCAGGTCGTGCTCAACGCACCAGGGCAGCTCGGCTTCCTGCCGCTCGCCCAGCAACAATAACGGCGCGGCAATCCCGGCTTCACGGAGCGACATGGCTTCTTCCAGCGTGCTCAGGCCGAAACCCCACGCGCCTTCCTCGAGCGCGATGCGGGCGACGTCAAGCGCGCCATGGCCGTAGGCCTCATCCTTGACGACCGCGAGCAATTTTACGCGTTTCGGCAGGTCCCGGCGGATCAACCGCAGGTTGTTTCGCAACCGGCCGAGGTCAATCTCGGTCCAGGCCGGCCGCAGCGGAAAGGTTGTCGAATCGAAATCCATAAAACATCAAAGGTTGTTTAACCACGAATCATGCCAAATGGCACGAAAAATCAGGCATGGATTTCATAAATTTACCCCCGATTAATACACGAACGGGATATACTGAAAAACTGGCAACAATCCTGCGCATGCTTGCAGCCGGAATGAAAATGTCTAGCCTGTGTGCGACCGCATGAAAGCGAACCTGCCCCGCCTGCGACTCGTGCTGTGGCTGTTCGCCTTGTTTCTGGTCATTTTGGGCGCGAAGTTATGGGTGATTCAACTCTACGGGTCGTGGCTCCCCGTCTGGGATCAATGGGATGAAGCCGATCAATTTTTCCGGCCCTGGATGGAAGGCCATTTGACCTGGCACGACTGGTTTGCCCCGCACAATGAGCACCGGATTTTTTTTACGCGCCTGCTCGACTTTTTGGTTATCTCGTTGAACGGCCAGTGGGACACGCTTCTGCAGATGACGGTCAACGCGATTCTGCACGCGGGGTACGCCTGTGCCCTGGCTTATTGCTTTTGGGATTTTCTGGGCCGGAAAAATATCGGCCTGATTTGTCTGTTGGTGGCGCCATTTTTTGTGCTGCCATTCGCGGCCGAAAACACCATCCGCGGTTTTGATTCGCAACAATACTTTATGGCCATCGGTTCACTCGTGACACTGGTCGGGCTGGGATTTGCGCCGCCGCGGAGCTGTTGGTGGTGGCTTGGATTGCTGGCAGCCATCCTGAATTTATTCACGATGGCGTCAGGGCTGCTGGCACCATTGGCAGTGGCCGGGCTGATGGGTTTGCGGGCATTGAGAGAAAAAAAATTGTCGCGGGCAAATGGTGTTACGCTGGTCACGGGCCTGGCGGTTTTCGCGCTCGGTCTGGCCATGGGCGCGAGCCTGCCGGCCGACCGGTCACTCCAGGCAAGGACCTTGACGGACTTCACGACGGTGCTGGCTCGCAATCTCGCGTGGCCGTTTCTGGATCAGCCGGCGATGATTGTGGTTGTCTGTTTGCCGCTGGTTGTATTGCTGGTTTTGTATTTCCGGCCCGATTTTTTGGAACACCGCGCGGCGGAATTTCTATTGGGTTTTGGATTGTGGGGTCTGTCACAATCGGCGGCGCTGGCTTATGGCCGCGCCAACTACATTGACGCCCAGGGCAGCCGTTATCTGGACACTTTGTGTATTGTCGCTCTGGCCAGCGTGTTCGGCATGGTCCTGTTATCAAAACGATTCACACCGGTTCGTTTCCCGGGCTGGACGGCCTGGGGGTTGCCGCTGGCCTTCGCCGGCGTAATTTCCTTTGGAACGTGGCAACTGTCGCAGCAGACCGTGGATTTCTTTCTGGCGAGTGTAAAAGTGGACGATCTGATTGAGGAGGAAAGCGTGCGGGCATTCGCGGCGACCGGTGATGGGCGCTGGCTGCAGGACAAACTGGTTCCTTTGCCCAACCCGGCCCTGACGATGGCAATGCTTCGCAATCAAAAACTGTCCGCCATCATGCCCCCGCTTTGTCGCCCGCCCGGTAGCCATCTCAATGAAGCCCATGGCCGGCTTTCGGTTGTGGCCCGGGCGTTGCGCGAGCAGGTGACGGGTGTGTTGTTGGCCGGGCTGGCTTTGTTTATCTGCCTTTCGCTGTTGGACGCGACCAGCCAGCGGGACAATTTTCCCGGGCGCAGATTTGCCGGCATGACGTGTTTGCTGGCCGGCCTGCTGGCGCTCGTGTGGGTTTGGCCGAATCGAAATCTGGATTCAGCCGGGCGGGATTGTGAATTACACCGGACCCTGGGTTTCCATTTCATGGCGCGCCGCGATTACAAACAAGCCGCGTTGCAGTTCACCGCGGCTTTGCGGTTACAGGCTAATGAGCCGGAAGCCGGGAACGCCGCCGCGAAAATTCCCGGGCCGCTGCAAACTTTTACGCTCGCCCAACAGAGCATCGCCCACGTTGCTGCCGGTGGAGACTCCAATCTGGACGGATTTTTGAATGAAAATCTGACGACCGCCGGCGGACGGTTGAAATAAAGTGCGCCTCCGGCCCCTAAACTCTTCCCGGCGGCCATAGACTATGGCCGACGTCCGTGCGGAAGTAGCTGCCCACGACGCGGATTTTGCCGATGTTCGCGTAGGCTTTTGTCACGGCGGCGTCCAGTGTCGGCGCGAGGGCGATCACGTCGGCGATGCGATGGCCGGTGGACATGAGTTTGTCGTCGGCACCTCGCGCCACTTCGTTCCACCAGACATCGCAGTCGAACTGGCCATTCACTTCCAGCGGCAGATGCGGACTGCGGACTTGCGTGAACGGATAGCCGTAACCGGCCAGCGTCAGCGAACAACCGAAGTTCAATTTGTCCCTGAACTGCGGGTTGAGTTTTTCGTTGCCTGCCGTTTGCAGAACGGTTTCCACCGGATTCCTGAGCATCCGCAAAATCATCGGGCCGGAGGTGACGCCGATGCGGATGTTGTATTCGATGACGTGCCACTGGCCGTTGCGTTTCACCGCAGTGACTTGCAGTGGTCCGTTGAATTTCGACTCGCGCAACCACGGCCGAAGCGGATGAATCAACTCGCGCGCCAGCCCGTATTTGTCATTATCATCGCGCTCGACAATTCCGCCGAGCGGCGCGCCGGCCACGATGCCCTGGTTGCCGTTGAAGGCGTATTTGTATTCCTGATTGGTGACGAGCGAATGAATGTCGCCGCCGCTGACGAGCGCGATGTGCCCGGCCTCGGCGCGGCCCAGATACTCCTGCAAAAAAACGCCCTCCGCGTAATTGACATGTCGCAGCCATGCGCGCGTGTCCTCGACGGTCTCGCACAGAATCGTGTGGATCGGGCTGGTCGGCGAGCAGAGCGGGTTTTTGATGACAAACGGCTGCGGATGCTGCGCCAGAATTTTTTCCGCCTCCAGCCGGTTCGACGCCACGTAAGCCTGGGGAAACGGGATTTTACACACCGCGCACAATTTACGGGCGAAATCCCGTTCGCGCTCGATGCGCATCGCTTCACGCGTGGGGCTGAAAATACCCACACCGGATTTCAACAAGTCTTTCGCCCACGGCGCGAGCGCCCAGTCAATGGATTGGGGAATGACCACCGCCACACCGTTTTTTTTGAGGAGCGGAACCGGGCTGGGAAATGCGTCCTGCGAAAAAGTCGGCCCGACGAGTGACGGCGGGAAATGTCCGTAATTGCGCGTGAGATACGTTGAAACGCTCGCACCCGCGTCCGCCAGCGTTTGCCCAATACTATGCGCAAACGAACCGACGCCGAGAATCATGACCGGTACTGCCGAATCTGACTGTTTTAACGTTTTGCGCGGCATGAAATTTCCGGCAGTGTTTCCGAATTCCGTCAACGGCGCAATGACAAGCTCAAGGAAGACTGGAGCCAGCTGCCGGGATTGAACCGGCGACCGACGGTTTACAAAACCGTTGCTCTACCGCTGAGCTAAGCTGGCGCCAACCTCATTTATTACGCGGCAGGCGGCGGTTTGGCAAGTCAACGCGCGAGGGCCACGAGATAGCGTTGCAGGCGGGTGGCGTCGTTCTTCATACCCAGTTCGAGGTAAATCTGGTGCAGGTTGCTGCAAATCCGCAGAAAAATCCGGCGCGGGCTGATCGGCGCCAGGTACTCCTCGCGCAAGTCGTAGTTGCCACGGACCAGGTAATGGACGCAGTCGGCCTTGGTCAACAGGCGGCCGCGATTGAAAACATCCACATAGATTTCGCCGGACGTGGATTGGTGGCGGCAAATGAAATGTCCCGGCAGACCGATGCCCGCAATGGGCAACCGCAACCGCCGCGCCAGGAGCATGTAAAACAGGCAGAGTGAAATCGGGTTGCCCGTCCGCCGGTCGAGCACGCGGTTCAGGTAACTATTGTCCGGTTCGTAATAATTCTTTTCGTTGCCCTTGAAGTCGAGTTCGCCGAAAAGGTAGTCGTTGATTTTTCCCAGCATGGCGCCGGCCCGCCCGTGGCGCTCAAGGCGTTCGTGCAACGCGTTCGCGTAGCCGTCCAGCAGCGCCTGATACGCCTCCACGTTGATTTCGGGAAATTGCGTTTGCGCGAGCAGCCACGCGGCGGATTCCATGTCGAATTCCTCGCCGTGATTCAGGCAGAAGGTAAGAAAACGGTTGTCACCGGTCTGCTTGTCCACATGCCGGAGGATTTCCTGGACGCGCCGACGCCGCAACGGGTCATCGCTCAAGGCATAAGGTCGCAACCATTCGCTCGCGGCGTTGCCTTCGGCCAGAATTTGCTCGCGCACCGCCTGATAAACCTTCGGATTTTCGTCGCCCAAAAGATTGAGCAAGGCGGCGCGGCGGGTTTCCGTCGTCGTCGCTTTCGAATCACCACTCTGAATTTTTGAAGACATGTGGCGTTGCGGCAGTGAACCAGAAGTGCGGTGTCAGTCAATAAAATCCGCGCTCCGGTTAAACCGCGCACGGCGCGAGAACAGCATCACTCATGCCGTGGACGATTTTTTTATCGGCGGGAACAATTGTTGCCAGCACGCCGCCCGGTTGCGGGCGCGCCGCGTCGCCTTCGCCGGCGACGAAATAATACGGACACAGTCGCGTGCGGCCTTTCATCGGCACGACGGCGTTCTGCTCGAAATCAAACCACCGGGTTTCAACGATTTTCGGTTTTTCATAGCGTTGCAGCACGAAGGGCGAAACGGGAAAACCGGTGATGGCCCGGTCCACGGCCGCCGACCATTCTTCGTGGGACAAATCACTGCCGAGATAGACACCGCGCGCGCCCCACGCGTGCTCGGAAAAACCGGACACCTTCAAAATCAGGTCGCGCTGGCGTTGTGACAACGTTTTGAGCTGCTGCCAGTCCGTCAGATTCAATTCGGGCAGCGCCGCGTGGGGCGGCAGCGGTGTCGGATCCACCAGCCAGGTATAGGGAATCAATTTTTGCAGGCGCGACAAAAAACCTTCGCCCAGTTCTCCCCGCCAGAAGTCGCGAAGATTCCGGTTCCACAAAAGCGCAAATAACAACTTCTCCTCAAAAACCGGCTTCGGCGGCGGCGTCAGGCGGATTCGTTTTTCAACGGCCAGATCGAAAATCTTTTTCGAAATGGGCACGTTCGCCAGGTCAAACAACTCGAAGAAACGATAGACGGCGTCGCCGTCGGCGAAGCTGTCGAATCGTGAATCGTGAACTGCGAATCGGGCGCCGAGTTGAGCGGCCAGCCATTCCATTTCCGGGCGGTAGGTCGCGGCTTCCTCGGATATGATAATATGAACCTGTTTCGCGTCGCCAAAGATGGATTCAAAGCCACGAATCATTGCGTCCGCACCGCCAATCAATTCGTTATTTCGGAGGGACGAGCTCTGCGAGTCTCCATCTTGATTTGGGCGTCGTGGAACTCCGCCCTCCGAAATGTGAGAATAGGTTTTATTGAGCCATGCCGTCAGGCCGATGCCGCCGGGTACCGAATCGAGCTCGGTGATGCTGAAGCCGTTTTCCGTCAATAAAATGTCGGGGCGGATGACGCGCGGCACATCATTTTTGAATGTGGGTGAACGCTGGAGTTGAATCAATTCGGCTGGTTTGCCGCGATCCAGCAAATCTGCCACCCACGCCGGTTGTTTGCCGTCCACACTGCGCCGATAAAGCAAATTGACCGCGCGATAAAATTGCAGCAACACCCGGCCCAACGATTCGAGTTCCTGCGCCAGACTCTCGCCCAGCGGAAACGGCTCCGGCGAAATCCGCCAGGTGAGTCCGGCAAACAACCCGCCCGGGGGAAGTGAAGCACGGATTACTTTGGCCTGGTCTTCGGCACTCACAAGGCCGACAAATTCTCACTTAATCTGTGCTCTGACAAGTGCGAGAGCTTCAGGTCAGGCGTTCCTTCAACCAATCCCGCATGAAACAGTTGATTTTCCACAGGTCGGCAATCGGCTGGTGCGTGTGCGGCAGCAAGGTCATGTAGGGCACGGAGCCAAATTCGGGGCAAATCGGCAGAAACGCGCAGCTCTCGTTGCGACGGTGGGCGACGATTTTTTTCCACCAGGCCAGGTGTGCTTCCAGATTCGGCTGCCAGAGCGGGTCGCGGGGGTCGGGAATCTGCGGTCCTTCCGCATGACCAATACGGGCATGGATGGCAAAAGAACTTTTGGTCGCGCGCTCGACACGTTCCGGCTGGTCGGCGAGCAGTGACTCATGCACGCAGCACCAGTGTGAAAAATCTGCGACGAGCTTCAATTTCGGTCGCGCGGCAAGAAATTGCATCGTCGCCGGTGCGCTGAACAAGGCGCGGCCGCGATGGGTTTCATGATAGACCTCCAGGCCGTGCTGGCCCGCCAGCGTGGTCGCGTGGTCGAAGAGGGCAAGATTTTCTTCCAACGCGAAGTGGTCACAGCCCGTGTGTGAGTTCAAGTAGAGCGGTTTCAGCACCAGCGCGCGTTCGTATTGCTGCTCGAAGCCGGCTTTATGTTCGGCCACGGTGCGCCCGCTTGTCCGCCATTGTTGCGCGACGACAGCCAGCCCCAATGCCTCGAGGGACTGCCGGGCGCGCCGGCAGGTTTCCAGGTCGGGCGGAACGTCCAGTTCAACCCCATCGAAGCCGCCGGCCTTGATCTTTTTCAATTTTTCTTCGAGCGTGGCAGAATCGTCCATGCCCCAGACCGAGCGGAAATAGAGTATTTTCATCAGTTCTGGTTTTTAACCGATCCGGATGAAGACTTCACCGTTTTCAACCCGGGTCGGATACGTTTTCAAGTCCACGCAAACCGGCGCGCCTTTGGCCTGGCCGGTTGTGAAATCAAAACGCCCGTTGTGCTTGGGGCATTCGATGAGGTGGTCCATCACGAAGCCACCGGCCAGATGCACTTTCTGATGCGTACACAAACCGTCCGTGGCATAAAATTTGTCGTCCGTGGTCCGGTAGATCGCGAATGTCTGTTCACCGTGATCGAAACGCAAAACGTCCTCGGGTTCGACGTCATCCACATTGCAGGTTTTGATCCAGCCGTCATTCATGGTTTGTCCGGGGACCGGGTTGGGTCGGAATGCATCACGCGGCCTGCGCTGTTGGGACTGAAGCGGGAAACGGTTTGGCCGACGGCGGCAGCTCGCGTTTGACGTAGTAAGCCGGGTCTTTCACCTGCCGCCAGATTGCCGGGATGATTTCCCGATAGGCTTCAATGAGTCCGCGGTAGGGTTTCGGCGTGTCCGCCTTCATCTCCTGATGCAAGGCGGGCAAGGCGTGATAGGGAACCATGGGGAACATGTGGTGCTCGAGATGGTAATTCATGTTCCAATAGACAAAGCGGAAAACGGGATTCATATAAACCGTCCGACAGTTCAGGCGATGATCCAGAACATTCTCGGCCAGTCCGGCGTGTTGCGTCAGACCAAAAATAACCAGCAACCAGGCACCGTAAAAAGATGGCAGGCCGATGAGCATCAACGGCAGGAGGCTGCGGGCCGCGATGGCCCAGGCGATGACGGTGACATAGACCAGGACCCAGACGCGCGCCGTCCAGAAAACTCTTCGATATTCCGTCTCGGGAATGTAAGTTTTCTCTTCCGCGGTAAGTTTGCCAAGGCAGTGCAGGAGAATTTTTTTATATTCCTTCGGCCCGCTTTTCAGGCTGAAAAAACCCAGGATGATTCCCAAAATGTCCGGCGGGCGCGGCACAGCGATTTCCGGGTCACGACCGACGATGATGGTGTCGGTATGATGCCGGGTGTGGCTCCAGCGCCAGGGTGTGGATTCGCGCAACACCATGAACGACGCCATTTCATAGACGACATCATTCATCCAGGTCGTTTTAAAGGCGGTGCGATGGCCGCATTCGTGCCAGCGCGAATCCGAGCATGAGCAATACAGCACGCCATAGGCGATGAACGCCGGCACGCACCACCACGTTCCCCAAAAATGGCAGCCCAGCCAGCCGGTCAGCCCCAGCAGCGCGAACCAAAGCAGGGTGTCGCGAATGGGCGGGCCGTCCCTGCGCTGCATTAATTGCTTGAGCCGCTTGCGCGGGATGGGGCAGGCATACCATTCCGCCGAGGCCAGCCCCATTTCCACCGCAAACCGGCTGTCGCGGCCGACCAGGCTGTAATCGCGTCGGGTGATCTCTACCGGCATAAAACGTTCCTTTCTTGTGCTTATTACTTCTACAAATGGTTGCTGGCTTAATTCAATATTTTTCTCGGATAAACCTAATCCAGGTGGAACAGTTCGTCCATGTTCGCCCACCACTCATCGGCGGTACGGTCGGCGAGCGGCTCGTGGCAGGGCTTGCACAGGGCCCACCATTTTTGCGTGGCCGGGTCGGCGGACAGCTTCGCCATGTCGGCGCTGAAATCATTCCCGGTATATTCAAAATAACTGAAAAGGTAATGCCGGTCATCGGCGAGTTTGCGCAGGTAGATCGAGTAATTGCGAATATGACACGCCTGGATCATCTGCAAAACCTGCGGCCATACGGCGGCATGAAGCCGGACGTATTCCTGAATTTTTTCCGGGCGGAGCGCAATGACGGATCCATAGCGTTTCATAATCGGTCGCTTTTATTTCGGGGTGAGGTCTCCCAGATGATTGCCATACGTCAGCAGCAGGACGGCCGCCACCAACACCACCAGCGCCAGCCCGACGGTGGTGTGGGTCAGGCGGCGGCATTGCCGCCATTCGCGCAGCAGCACCCCCATGAGATTGCTGAACAGCACGAGCATGATCATGTGAATCGCCCAGCTCGTGAACGCAAATTTTTCACCAAGCCGCACATGCCCGAGGTTGTAAAAAAAGAACTGGCCGTACCAAAGCAAGCCCGTAACCGCGGCCATCACGAAGTTTACGGGCAAGACATTCTTCTCCGAACCGGCGGGCAGTTCGACCAGTTCGCCGATGGTCCGGTGCCGCGCGTGCAGCCAGAGGCAATAGATCGCCGTGGTGAGAAACGCGCCGGTGTTGGAGAAGATATAAACCACGTTGCCGCGAAAGACCCCGGCACCGTGCGCCGACGCCACATCCGCGATCGGCGCTCCCGCCTCCAGCGCAAAACCATAGACGGCCGACAGGACGCCGGCCAGCAGCGACAGCAACAGGCCTTTCATGAGTGAAAAATCGCCCCGGCTTTTTTGCGCCGTGAGATCCTTTTCCTTCAGCCAGCCTGCCCAGCCCGCGCCGGCGATGCCCAACACACCCACTACTATCCCAGCCAGGACCCAGCCCGCCCCCGGCTTGTGCAAAATATCGGCCAGAGTGCCTTTGACCAGCGGCGGAATGAGCGTTCCCAGGACGCTCGAAAGGCCGACTGCAATGGCATAAGTGAGTGAAAAACCGATGTAACGGATCGAAATGCCAAAGGCCGTCCCGCCGACTCCGTAAGCCGCGCCCAGCAGGAACGAATTGCGCATCGCGCTGGTCGGCGCCTCGTGCAAGACCGCCAGCAAATCAGGAATCGTCAGCCACGCGCCGATGATGGGCAGCAGAAACCAGCAGAACGATGCCTGTGTGATCCAGTAAGACTGCCACGACCAGCCCTTGACCTTTTTTTGCGGCGTGTAGCACGTCGCAGCGAAGAGCGCGCCGATGGCGTGCAGTCCGACGCCGAGCACTGGATTGGGCGCTACGGGATTCACGAATGACAGTATGTCCAGCCACCCATTTAACGGTACTGGCTTTATTTTGCCAAGATGAAACCAAAATCAATCCGGCAACATTACCTTCTATTCGAGCTTCGCAAGAAGTTCGCCGCCGGGGATTGGTTCGCAGACAACGTACGCGGCTTTTGCCGCGGATTTTGTGCTGGAGGGAATGGAATCCAAGGCCTGGACCGGAAGCTCCAGAAGGTTCAGCGTCAAAAAGGAATCAATCGACGTGTTAAGGCAGCTTGCCCGGCAGTCGTTTTCACGGGCCGGTCCGCTGGCCGCGATAAAACATCTGCGCGGCAACGGTCGTGGGCACGAAAAATTCAAACGAGTTGCTGGTCAACAGATTGGTGCTGACCACCGACCAATGGACCAGGTCGGTGGAAGTCTGGAGGAGGTAAGTCAGTCCGGCCTGTCCGTTGAGCCAGATGCCCAGTTGTCCCGCCGGACCGTTATTGGCAACTTGCAGGTTAAAGCTGTTCGTGGCGGGCAACACGTAAAGCGTGATGCTTTGGGAGGGAAGGGTGTCATTGAGAACGCCATTCGCGAGCGAGACGTCGGAAAGATGGCTGATCACATTGTTGCCGGTCAATTGCCAGCGTTGTGCGGTCCCAACGGCGTTAAAGTTGTTGATGCTCGCTGCGATGGGCGAGGCGTTATTGATGTCCTTGTTGATGACCATGAGTGTCAACGCGCCGTCACTGGTTCTCACGGCGCCAAAGGCCGAAAGCACATCCGGGTTGGGCACCGTGGTCTGAATGCTCGTGTCGCCGAAGACCGATTTATTACCGTCATAGTTGCGATAGATTTTCATCGCCTTGTAAGTGGGCGACGTATTGTCGGGTGTGGTCCAGCGCGTGGCCAAATCCAGCCCTTCGCGGCCGAAAATGCCGAGAATATCGGCCTGGGCGGTGGCGCCATTAATATTGGTTTCCGCGCCCCAATTGTATTCGGTGATACCGGTCTTCGTGCCGGGATAATTGGTCGCCACCCAGCTTTTCATGCGGGGAATCAGCATGATGACCTTGTTGATCCAACTGGGGTCAACGTAATTGCTGTCCCAAAATACGCGGGTGGATTGATTGCGCAGCAACTCCGTGGACGGAGAAACATCATTGCCGCTGACATTACCTTCCTGCGGATAACAATGAAGGGTGAAATAGTCGAGCAGCCGGTAGCCGGTCCCCAAGTCATGCTGGTGAACCTGATTCAACAGCCACGGCATGTAATCCCACCCGCCATTGGCTGCGCGATCCGCATAACCCGGATTCTGCTGATCGTAACCGCTGTACAGATAGCCGTTCCAACCCCATTCCTCAAAACCGCAAACCAGCGCGCTGGGATCGTTTGACTTCACCATGCTGGCATAAGTAAAAAAGTCGTCACGGATTTCCTGCATCGTTGGGCCGACCGGGTGAACGTCCTGGTGCGTTGAGAACCAGATGCTCTCTTCGTTGTCCATGATGTAAAAGCCGACACCGCCATTGGTCGAGGAACCCCACTGACCGAGCAGGTGTTGTACGTAACTTTCCTGAAAAGCGGAATTGGTGGGAAAATTGGCGTCGTTGGGATTGTTCCAGGTGATATGGGTATTATTGGTGACGCTGATCCCATTGCCCGCAGTGGACCGATATGGGTCGGTCGAAGTTTGGGGGCCGTACAGGTTGGTGGCATAACTATAGAGAATGCTGCGACCCGACCCCAGCTTCGGCATCCAGCCAATCATGGGGATGGTAATCATGGCCTGCGCATCGCCGTTTTTGCTGTTGGCGACAAACGCGTCCGCCGTCGCTCCCGGAGTGGCACTGGAATCAGGATAGCTTTCAAAGTACCAGTCAAAATCCAGGTTGTGCGCGTTGAGTTGCCAGTTGTACCGCGTCTCATTGTTTCCGCCCGACCGGTTCATGGTGAAATTCAAATCCGCCAGTTGGTTCGACGTTGCGAAGGCCGTGCCGTAAATCATTGGGTTGATCGCGTGGCGGTTGGCCAATGCGTCAATCGCAATGGCAATCGTTGCATTGGTGCCTGCCGTGATGGCATTGGTGACCAGGGAGATATCGTCCACATAGAAAGTGGCCAGTGATGCCGAAGAATTATTCTGAATCCAAAACCCGTCCGTATTGGGTTGATTGGTCACACCCAGCCCGCTCAATGGTATGGCAATCAGCTGCCAGCCGCCTGCAGGGGCCGTGAAAGTATAATTGTTGGTCAGGGCGTTACCGCTGACGGTGGCCTGTACTTTCAAGGGTTGCCCGCCGCTGCCGGCGTTGATCCAAAATGTGAGGTTGGTGTAAAGGCTCGAACTAAAGGAGTTATGCAGATAAAGTGCCTGATTGGCACCACAACTTACACTGATGGCAAACGGGCTTGAATGCACCGGGTTCGGGCTGGCACTGGAGAAATTGACGGTGGCCCAGCTCCAGTTCTGCCACCCATTTTCCAACGTATTGTCGTAAACAATTTGATCGGCGCGTACGACGAATGGAAACACAAGCGCACAGACCAAAAACCCACACAACCGTTTGCCGTTCAAGTGGTACTTCACAATAAGATTTTGCATGCGGAATCATCTAAGATACACCAGAATTCATGGCTTGGCTTGTCATGAATTCTGGGGACAGCTTCGATGCAACCCGCGTGCGCTTCAACGGGTTAACTTCTTATCTGGCCGCTGCCGATGCCGATCCACTTGTAGCTGGTCAATTCGTTCAGCCCCATCGGCCCGCGCGCGCCGATCTTGTCGGTGCTGATGCCGATTTCCGCGCCCATGCCAAATTCGCCGCCGTCGGTGAACCGCGTCGACGCGTTCCAATAGACCGTGGCCGAGTCCACTTCATTCAGAAATTGTTTCGCGTGCGCCTCGTTCTTCGTGACGATGCTGTCCGAGTGCGCCGAGCCGTAGTAGTTGATGTGGTCAATCGCCTGCCGGACACCGTCCACCACGCGCACGTTCAGGATGTAATCATTGTACTCCGTGAACCAATCCTGCTCCGTGGCCCGTTTGATGGCGGATTTGGTGTTGTGCATCGAGCATTTCAAAATGGCTTCGGCATCGGAGTCGGCGCGCAATTCCACCCGCTTTTCACTGAGCCGCTGGCCCACCACCGGTAAGAACTGCGCCGCAATGGTTTTGTCCACCAGCAGGGTCTCCATGGCATTGCAGACGGCCGGACGCTGGACCTTGGCGTTCATGGCAATCGCTTCCGCCATCTTCAAATCCGCGTCGGCATCCACGAAGACATGACACACACCCTTGTAATGTTTGATGACCGGCACCTTTGAGCATTCAGCCACGGCGCGAATCAAACCCTCGCCGCCGCGGGGCATGCACAGGTCAATGTATTGCGTGAGCGAAAGCAAAGCAGGAATCGCTTCGCGATCGGCCACCGGCACAACTTGAATGGCGTGTTCGGGGAAGTGCGCCAGTGCTTTTTTGCCGGCTTCAATCATCGTCTTCGCAATGGTTTGATTTGAATGCATTGCCTCCCGGCCGCCGCGTAGAATCGTCGCGTTGCCGGATTTGAAACAAAGGCTCGCGGCATCCGCCGTCACGTTGGGGCGCGATTCATAAATGATGACCACGACGCCAATCGGCGTGGAAATTTTTTGCAGCTTCAGCCCGTTGGGTCGGACACGCTCGTCCAGGGTTCGGCCGACCGGGTCCGGCAACGCCGCCACTTCACGTAATCCTTTGGCCATGGCGGCGATGCGTTTGTCGTCGAGCTTGAGCCGGTCGAGCATGGCGGACGAAAGGCCCAGGTTCGCAGCGACCTCCCCGTCGAGCGCGTTGGCTTCTTTTAATGCGGTGGATTTTTGTTCCAGTGCATCGGCCATGGCGAGCAAACACTCGTTCTTCTCGCGAGTGGTGAGTTTCGCGAGTTCACGCGACGCCGCTTTGGCCTGTTTGGCCATTTGCGTCATTTGTTCCGTGAGATTCATGGCGGAATGTGAAACCAAGTTAAACGAATCAGCCTGGATGTCAAAACCGCTACGCCAGCACTGATTTGAAGCAGCCGGGGTGACGAGGCTCATTATTTTCGATTTGCATATACGATTTACACCGCATCGCGGAATCGCAAAGTGACTCACAAATCGTCAACCCAGTCAGAGCCTCGTCACCTCGGCTGCTGCATGCTGCGAATCATTTGTCGAAAATCCATACCAGTGTGCCGCTGGGCAGCAAATCGAAGAGAGGAATTAAATCGCCATCCGTCAGATGGATGCAACCGCAGGACATCGGCTTGCCGATGCTCATCTGGTCGGCCGTGCCGTGGATGTAGATGTAGCGCGCGTGCGAATCCACGTTGCCGCCGCGATTGAAGCCGGGTTCGAGTCCTTCCAGCCAGAGAATGCGGGTGGTGATTTTGGCGTCCGGCATTCCCTTCCAGGTGTAGCCGATGGGCCGGCGGCCTTTGAAAACCGTTCCGGCCGGCCAGCCGCCGCCGATTTTTTCCACAACGCGATGCAATCCCAGCGGTGTGCCATTCGAGCCTTCCGTCTGCCCGATGCCGAAACGCGAAGTGGAACAACGTGTTTCACCGCCAGGATGCCAGGTCGCAGAGAGTTTTTCAAAAAGTGAGACAGTTTGGTCCGCAACGTTCACCAGCAAAGCCCGGCGTGTCGGCGGAACGCCAAGCTGCCGGCATTTGCGAAGGCCATCAGCCAATAAACCTGAAGAAGTTCCTGGCATGGCCGATTATTTCAATTTCTTCACAAGGATCTTTGAGTTCCGTCCGCTCTGCTCATATTTCTCGCGGCGGACGGCCGGCAAATCGTCCGGCGTGCCCTCGGCAAAACCACCCTTGGACTGAAAGTAGGTGAACGCCTGCGTGGAGAGCGTGATGAGGTCGTTCAACCCCGTTTCGCGCGCCTTGTTTTCGACGAACTGAATCAGTTTTCGCCCGATACCCTGGTTCTCATGCGATGAATTGACGTAAAGACACGCCAGTTCGCCCTTCTTCTGTTCGGGATAAACGTGCAACGCCGCGCACGCAACCGGGTTTTTATCAATTTCAAAAATGAAATAGTCGCCGAGATTTTTTTCGATGGCCGCTTTGCTGCGCTTGACCAGTTCATCCGCTTCGACGGCGGCCTTGGTCAGCAATTGAATGGCCCGCACATCCTTTTTCCGGGCCGGCCGGATTTGCTGATATTCGTTTGCGTAGATGAGTGTGCCGATGCCGTCGTTGGAAAATACCTCCGCGAGCAAACCCTCATCCACCCTGCCGTTGATGATATGGACGCGCGGGACGCCGGCTTTGCAGGCCAAGGCGGCGTGTTGCGCCTTGGACAGAATTTCCGGCGTGAATCCGGCGCTGTTTTGTTGCAGCAGGTTCTGCAATTCGGACACGAGCATCTGCCGGATGAGCTGCTGGTTGTAGCGCAAACCGTCCTGCGCCGTGATGAAAATGAGTTTGATGGCTTTGAGCGCCTCGGCCACGGCCACGGCCACACCGTCGGAATTCACGCGGTACGTCTTGCCGTCACCGTCAAAACCGAGCGGCGGAATGACGGGAACGACGTCCTGCGCCAGCAACGTCTGGAGCAATCCGGTGTCGACGCGCTCGACTTTGCCGGTGAACAAATGGTCCACGCCCTGAATGATGCCCATCGGATGCGCGATAATGACGTTTGTGCTGGCGGCGCGCAGGTCGTTGGCCGAAAGGCCTTCGAGGATTTCGTGCGTCAGCCGGTTGGCGGCGGTGAGCGCGAGCTGGAGCGTGCCGGCGTCCGTGATGCCGGAGCCGTCGAGATTGGACGGAGTGATTTTTTGTTCCTCGGCGAGCGCCTTGATCTGAGCCGACGCGCCGTGCACGAGCACCACGCGAATGTTCAGCGACCGCAGCACCGCCACATCCAGCAGCAGCGTGGCGAAGTTTTCGTCGGTGACAATCGCGCCGTCCACGGCCAGGATGAACGTCCGGTCGCGGAATTGCGGAATATATTGCAGGATGCCCCGCAGGTCGGTCGGTTTCACGTTTGGTTAATCATTCAATCGCAACGCCCAACAAGTATTCATTTTTCGGCTGGATTCAAATAATTATTTCTTGTCCAAAACGGATTTCGCCTTCCCGACTCGCCGCGGGGCGTGGAGAAAATCCAGGAAATTGTAATGGCCTGGCTGCGGATTTCAGATTAGAAGAACCTTATGCAAACCCATATGCCATTCGTCATGCCCTTTGTGGTGGTGGTGGTGGTGATTATCGCCATCAGCGTCATCTACGGCTGGATTCAGTCGCAGAAGCGGCTGGAGGGTCTGAACGAGCTGGCGCTGCGACTCGGTCTGAATTTCAGCGCGGCGGAAGATTGCGAACTCCCGGATCGCTACGGCTTTCTCAAACAACTGGCCCAGGGCGACGACCGCTACGCCGCCAACGTGCTGGCGGGGAATTATCAGCAAAATGAAATCCTCGCATTCGACTACCATTACGCCACCTATCACACCGACAAGAGCGGGACGCACAAGGAAGACCATTGGTTTTCCTTCTTCATTTTGACGCTGCCGATGGTCTTCCCGGACCTGACCATCCGTCGCGAAAATTTGTTCACGAGAGTCGCTGAAGTGTTCGGCTACCAGGACATCAAGTTCGAGTCGGCCGAATTCTCCAGGGCCTTCAACGTGCGGTCGCCCGACAAAAAATTCGCCTATGACGTCTGCAATGCGCGGATGATGGAATATCTGCTGGCCAATCGCGACCTGAGCATCGAAATCGAGAACCAGGTGCTGGCACTGGCCTTCGCCACCCGCCTCTCGGTCGAACAGATTGAAGCCAATTTACAGCGGCTGGTGGAAATCCGTTCGCGCCTGCCGGAGTACCTGTTCACTCAAAACGCGTGAATACCTCAATTGTCATTTTGATCATTTGCGCCGCGATCGTTTTGCTGCCGTTCGTGTACGTGCTGGCGCAATACAACGCGCTCGTCGCCCTGCGCAATTATATCCGCGAATCGTGGAGCGACGTGGACGTGGAATTGAAACGCCGCTACGACCTCATTCCGAACCTCGTGGCCGCAGTCAAGGGTTACGCTGCGCACGAACGCGAGACGCTGGAGCGCGTCACCGAGCTGCGCAATCGCTGCGCCGCCAACAACGGCCCGGTGGCCGACCAGTCCCGCGACGAAGTCCAGCTGGTGGACGCGCTGAAACAACTGCTCGTGGTGGTGGAGAATTATCCGCAGCTCAAGGCCGACCAGAATTTTCTCAAGCTGCAGACGGAACTCGTCAACACCGAGGACCGGATCCAGGCCGCTCGCCGGTTTTACAACGGCAACGTGCGCGACTACCGCAACAAATGCGAAACGTTCCCCAGCAACCTTGTGGCGAACATGTTTGGCTTCAAATCGGAGGGCGACTTTTTCAGCGTGCCGCCGTCGGTCCGGGACGTGCCGAACGTGGATTTCGCGGCGTCGTAATTGAAGATAACGCCGTAGGCGCGGCATCTTTGTGGTTCATCAACCAGAACGAAATCCAGCCCCGTCTGGCGGTATATTCAGGAAATCATCCGGGTTCGTTTTGAAAATAATTCGTCCGCAGAAGACGCCGCTCCGATGGAGCTTGAAAGATTTATCGGAACACTTTCTGCAAAGATTTTGCCCCTGACGGGGCTTTAAATACGGTGTCCCGCAAGATGCGGGTCTTTATTTAACCGCCATCTTCAACGCCGCCAGACATCGCTCGTTTTCCGCTGGCGTGCCGATGGAAATGCGGATCCACTCCGGCAGTTGGTAGCCGCCCATCGGACGAACAATCACGCCCTGCTTTTGCATCGCGTCAAAAACACGCTGCCCGTCGCCAACGCGGACCAGGATGAAGTTGGCGAACGACGGGACGTATTCGAGTTTCAAATCGCGGAACGCGCGTTTGAAAAATTCCAGCCCTGCGGAATTATTCACGCGCGTTTTACGAACGTGCTCAACGTCATCCAGCGCGGCGAGGGCGGCGGTTTGCGCCAGCAGGTTGATATTGAACGGCTGCCGGATTTTTTCCAGCGCGGCGACCAGTTCAGGATTGCCGATGCCGTAACCAATGCGCAATCCGGCCAATCCATAAATCTTCGAGAACGTCCGCATCAAAATCAGGTTCGGCCTCGTGCCGAGGCGCACGAGCGGAACCAGGTCCAGCGGGTCGTTCAAAAAATCAAGGTAAGCCTCGTCCATTACCAGCAACACGTCGTCCGGCACGTCGTTGACGAACTGGATGACCTCCTCGCGCGGCGCGAGGGTGCCGGTGGGATTGTTCGGGTTGGCTACGAACACGATGCGGGTACGCGGCGTGATGGCCCGCAGCATGGCCGGCAAGTCATGGCTGTAATTCCTCGCCGGCACGGTAATCAGGTTCGCCCCGAACAGCGCGGTGACGATGGGATAAACCGCGAAACAGTATTGCGATACGACCACGTCCGGAGTGGCAGGGGCGCCATCGCCACCGAGCAGCGCGTGGCCGGCGAATTCGATGATTTCGTTCGAGCCATTGCCCAGAATTAAATTTGCCGGTTCAACTCCAAGTTTGGCCGCCAGCTTTTGCTTGAGGTAAAACGCGTTGCCGTCGGGATAAAGATTTACACCGGCGAGCGCCTTTTGCATGGCGGCGATGGCGAGGGGCGACGGGCCGAATGGATTTTCATTCGACGCGACCTTGATGATGCCCTCGGCGGGCAGGCCGAGTTCGCGGGCGACTTCCTCAATCGGCCGGCCCGGCTGGTACACTGGCAGATTTTTTAAATTCGGATTGAGTGGCAACGGCGTTGGCATTCTACAAAGCGTTGATAATTTTTTTCACGTTTACATTTTGGGCAACCAGGTTGCGAATGAGCGAAATTTTTTCCGCGTCATTCGGCCGCGTTTTGACGGTGAGGTTGTGCACCTTGGAGGCGACCTGGTAACTGTCCGCCTTGGCCAGCAATACGGGAATGGGCAGCGTTTGCAGGGCTTTCAGGATGGCTTCATTGGGGCGCAGGCCGCCGGTCAGGATGATCCCTGCCATTTTGTCCTCGCTTTGCGGCATCGTCGCGGCGCCGGCCGCCAGCAGAATGTCCTCGCGATCGCCGGGCGTGATGAGCAGCACCCCGCGTTTGAAAAACTGCATCGCGTTTTGCGCGCCCATGGCGCCGATGATGACGTCATCCACCATGTTGTTCAGCGTCGCCGGCGTGTTCAACTGTTCGGCGTGCAATTCCTCGCGGATTAAATCCACCGACGGGCTGCCCAGGATGGGTTCATACGGCAGAACGCCGAGCAGTTCCAGGCCCTTGCGCTTCAAGCCGCGCCGGGCGAAATCGGTGACGTAATCCACCTTGTCCGGCAGCACCTTGTTGAGCATGACGCCGATGATCTCGACGCCTTCCTTTTCAAACAACGCCTGGTTGAGCGCAACTTCATCAATCGGTTTGCCGATGCCGCCCTGGCTGACGATGATGACCTTGCAACCGAGAATTTTCGCCACTTGCGCGTTCGACAAATCGAACACCGAACCGACCCCGGCGTGGCCGGAGCCTTCGCACAGGACAAAATCTTTTTCCCAGGCAACGCGGTCGAACGCCTTCTGGATCCTTTTAACCAGCGCCTCGTTGTTCGACGCCTGGAGGTATTTGCGCGTGAAATCCGGTTCGACGGCAATCGGGCTCATGTCCACGAGCGGGCAGTTCATCCGGTACACCGCGTCCATGAGCACGGTGTCCTCGTCAATTTTCTGCTCCTCGACTTCGATGAAGCGCTGGCCGACGGGCTTGATGTAACCGATGCGCGGGAAATGTTCCTGCAAGGCGGCGATCAGGCCGAGCGACACGGTCGTTTTGCCGTCGTTCTGGCGGGTGGCAGCAATGAAAACGCGCGGAGTTTCTGTATTCACTTCAATCTCGTCTTAATCGTAATCTTCCTCTTAATCTCAATTCTACGATTACGATCAGGATTAAGAACAAGTTTACAACTGAATCATTCTCCCGGCAAATGCGCGTCCGCGCCCGGATAAAGTTTCTGGTAATCAACCGCCTGGACGCCGACGATCGCGGCCACGCCGAGAATGTCATGCGCGGTCGAACCGCGCGAAACGTCTGCGGCGGGCCGGTTCAAGCCCAGCAAGATCTGGCCGTAGGCGTTGGCGTGGCCAACCAGCCGGACCAGTTTGCTGGCAATGTTGCCCGAATTAAGGTCGGGGAAAATCAACACGTTCGCTTTTCCGGCCACCTTGCTGTCGTGCAGCTTGCGTTCGGCGATTTCCGGCGCAAGCGCGGCGTCCACCTGCAATTCGCCATCGAAGTCGGCTTCCAAAAACATCTGTTCGGCCTTGCGCCGGGCCATGGCAGTGGCCGCTTGGATCTTGCCGACGGACGGATGCGCCGCGCTGCCTTTGGTGGAAAAGGACAGCAACGCCACGCGTGAACGCACACCGAGCATATGCCGGGCAAGCTGCGCGGTGGAAACAGCAATGTCCGCCAGTTGATCCACGGTCGGGTCCGGGATGACGCCGCAATCGGCCAGGAACAACACGCCCTGCTCGCCGATGCGCGTGTCCTCGACTTCCATCACCATGCAGGACGAGGCCGTGGTGATGTTCGGCGCGGGTTTGATGATTTGGAACAGCGGCCGCAGCAGGCTGCTGGTGATGTGCGACGCGCCGGAAGTCACACCATCGGCCTGGTGCATGGCCAGCATCATCGTGCCGAAATAATTCGGCTGCAGCATGGCCTCGCGCGCTTCCGGCGCCTTCACGCCTTTTTCCCGGCGCAACCGGAAAAAGCGGTTGGCGAAATTCTCCAGTTCCTCGCTCACCGGCGGGTTGATGATCCGGATGCCTTCGAGGGGGATGCCCAGCCCATCGGCGACGGCCTTTATTTTGGCCGCATCACCAAGCACGATGGGCGCCCCCAGCCGCAGGGCATAAAACTGCCGGGCCGCCTGCAGGATGCGTGGTTCCTCGCCCTCGGGAAAAACCACCCGCTTCGGGTGCCGCTGCAATTTTTCGATGACACTGCCAATAAAACGCATGGCAACAGGTTAACGGCGAAATCCGAAACTGCAAAATGAATTTGCCGCATGGACACCACGCCGCCAATTACCCCGCATTGACTTGAACGCCAAAGGTTGCTACACTTTACAGTTCAATGCTTGAGGCGATTGAGAAACTTCTGATTCTACAGGATCGCGACCGGAAAATCCGCCGCGTCCAACAGGAGTTGGGTCACATCGGGCCGGAACGTGAAACCCTCCGCACCAAGGCCGCCACGGCACAGACCCAACTGGACGCCGCCAAAAATCGCATCAAACAAATCGAATCCGAACGCAAACGGCTCGAACTCGACGTCGAGGCCAAAAAAACGCAGATCGAGAAATATGCCAACCAGCAGCTGCAGACGCGCAAGAACGAGGAGTATCGCGCGCTGGCCCATGAAATCGACCTGTGCAAGGCAGACATCGTCAAGATCGAGGACCAGGAAATTGTTTTGATGGAACAGGGCGAGGCCGCCCAAAAGGAAATCACCCGTGCAACCCAGGAAGCCAACGAGGCGAAAAAACTGATGGACAGCCAGGTCGCGCAACTGGACCAGCGCGAGGCAAATTTGAAGAAAGAGCTCGCCGAATTGCAAACCGGACGCGCGGAGCTGGCGGCAGCGGTGGAGGAAACAGCGCGCACGCGCTACGAACGGCTGCTCAGGAACAGGGGTGATAACGTCATCGTCGGCGTGGATAACGGCGTGTGCGGCGGCTGCCACATGAAATTGCCGCCACAGGTCCTCGTCACCTGCCGGTCACAACAGGAAATCGTGGCCTGCTCAAACTGCGGCCGGATTTTGTATTACACCCGTGACATGGCGCTGGCTGCGACAGAGTGAATCTGTGACAAGTGTCGAGTGACATGTGACAGGAGTTTCCCGCGGCGCAGACCACGGCTTCGGTACTATCCTGAATTCGCTCGGAGTTCCGCCTTCAGGCGGCCCGGAACCGCGTAAACGCAGGACTCCAAACTTTAGGTCAGGAGGCGCCACGGTTTCTTGCCACTTGTCACCCGTCACCGGTCACTTTATATTATGAGCGGTTTTGGAAGGGTGGAGAATCGCTTCCGGCCCGCTTTGCGGGACGGGGGAGGAAAGTCCGAACACCAAAGGGCGCGATGCCGCGTAACCTTGTAGCAGCGGTCTATGACCGTCGCCAAACAAGGATACACGCGGGCGGAAAATCGAGAGGTTTTCCGACGGACAGTGCCACAGAAAACAGACAGCCTAAATTGTAGCGGCGCTCTGTGAGCGCCGAAGAGCACGACGGTCACAGACCGCCGCTACAGTCGGTGATGGTGAAAAGGTGCGGTAAGAGCGCAC
>JANWKE010000096.1 GCA_025451535.1 Verrucomicrobiia bacterium | reverse complement strand
GCAACTGGGCATCCGGCTGACGATTCTCACGCAGGCCGAGCCTGACGACGGCCTGACCGACCTTCGCATCGAAGCGCGACGACGTTGCGGCGTCGAGACACTGGTCATCGGCCAGGATGATTTCGCCTTTGTGGAGGTCATCAAACAACTCCAGGCCGGAGCGGACCTGGCGATCTCGCTGGACCGGCCGCCGGAAAAAGGCGGCGTCCCGATAGCATTTTTCGGTCAGCCGTTTGAAGCGTCGCTGGCGGCCGCGGAACTGGCGCGGGCCTCGGGTTGTGCATTGATTGGCGTGACCATCGTCCGCCGGCCGAACGGTTACGCGGTGAAAGTGCTGCCGGAATTCAGTTACGACCGCAAGGCGCTGGGCAATCGCGAGGCGCGCCGGGAATTGACGCAGCAAATCCTGCGTGCATTCGAGCCGGAAATTCGCAAGGATATTGATCAATGGTATCAATTTACTCCCATCTGGCCGAAGGACGGGTAGCGCAATTAATCTTTTCGGTGGGGCGGGCGTCCTCGCGAGCCGAATGCGGCGTTCCAGCCAACAAGGACCAAGTCCTACTGACGAATGACTAAAGAAGCCCCAAGCACCAATAGTCAAATAACTGCTGGCCGGCAGGGTATTGGAAATTATTTTGTCATTCGGTCTTTGTCATTCTTTAGTCACTCTGGTTTAGAAATTCGTCATTCTACAGCCCGGCGAAGGCTGCTTTCCGTCCTTGCCTTTTACATTACCGCCGCGCTGTGCGCAGTCGTCTTGGGGACTCACGCCGCAGATTACGACGCACAATTCAACGAGTGGTTTGAAGTGCAAACCAACACGCACAGTTGGTCCGCCGACTTCGTCCAGACGCGTCAACTCAAAGTATTGAACCAGCCGTTGGTGTCCGCCGGCAAGGTCTGGGTGACACCGGGCGCGTTCCGCTGGGAGCTGGGTCAGCCGGTGCAGACCATCGTGCTCCGCCAGCCGGACCAGTTGCTCATCATCTATCCCCGGCTCAAGCAGGCGGAAAAATATCCGCTCGGCGCCGTCCCGACCGGCCCGATCAAGGATGCGCTGGCCCTGCTCGATGCCACCCTGCCCCGCGACCGGGCGACGATGGAAAAAAACTTTCGGTTGTTGTCGGCGGCGGAAACGAATTCGATGCTGCAAATGACCCTCCAGCCCCGGAGCGATTCCGCCCGTAAATTCATCAGCGAAATTCTGATCGGGTTTCACACGAACGATTTCACGATTGCCGCCACGGAGATGAGGTTCGCCGACGGCTCCAGTCTGCGGAACGATTTCACCAACGTGATTTTGAACCAGCCGATTGATCCCACCCAATTCGAGGCCAAATTGCCACCGGACTGCACCGTGGTGGAACCGTTGAAACAATGAGCGCGTCGCCCGAAATCCTGCAATTGGCCATGAAATCGCTGCCGCACGGGCCGGAATTCCGGTTTGTGGACCGGATGATCAGCCTGACACCGGGCAAGGAAGGTGTGGGCGAATACCGGGTGCGCGGCGACGAATTTTATCTGCGCGGCCATCTGCCCGGCGAACCAATTCTACCCGGCGTTCTGCTGGTGGAAGCCGGCGCCCAGGTGGCCGGCATGGTGGCGCAGGAAGACCCGGCCAACCCCACCTGGCCGCGCATGAAACTGTCCGCGCTGCGCGCCGTTAAAATCCTTGGCTCGGCCAAACCGGGTGACACCCTGCGCATCGAAGCCACCATCACCGGCCGTTTGGATTATTTGATTCAAGCCGCGGTTACCGCCTTCATCGCCGACACCAGGGTACTCTCCGCGGAACTCACCCTGGCCGGCATGGACAAAGTCGGTGCACCTGCGGAAAAGCGTGCCCGCACCGCTTCGTGAACATGATGGCGCCGACCGAGCAGTCCGTCCGCACTTTCCAGTTTGAACGCGACACCTTCGCGTTTCCCCACGAACTAGTGTGGCAATATCAATTCGATCCGGTGACCGGCGCGATGACCACCTTCAACTCGGATCCGCCGCCCACTTATTATCATCGTTGCTTCGTGATGGTGCGCTCGACGCGGCAATTCTTTTATCACGCCCGCTTCGCTCCCGAACAGCCCGCGGCGAAACCGGAGGTTTACCGGCAGCTCATCCGCGAGGTCGTCTCCCGTAATCCACGCCGGACGGGCGCGGACACAGAGCGCGTGGTGGTTCCCGGCTACGACGGATTGCGTTCGTTCAGCCGGGCGCACGAACCGCTGCTCAAGGCGGAGATGGGCGGTCCCTGGCAATCCTATTTCCTGCGGAGTCACTGGCGGATGATCTTTCCGATGATGCCGTGGCATCGCGAAAAAATGGCGAAAAAGCTGCAACAGTCGCTGCCCAAACGTGGCCTCAGCCTGGTGCACCTGTTCCGCTTTCCGCGCATCACCATCAACCACGGCATCGTGCTGTATGGACTGACGGAGTCGGAACAAAGCCTGGAATTCGAGGCGTATGACCCCAACATTCCCGAGCATCCGGTTAAACTTGTTTATGAGCGGAACCGGCGGGTGTTTACCTTCGCGCCCAGCCGCTATTGGGGCGGCGGCGGGTTGAGCGTGGTGGAGATTTTCTGCGACTGGCCCTACTAATTTATGATTTACGATTTATGATTGATGATTTTATCCAGGCGGCAGATTCTTTGGAGTATGAACCCTGCCGAACTCAAAGGGAGAACCATGCAATTCGCCGTTCGCGTGCTTAAACTTGCGGACGCATTGCCGACCAAACCGCCCGGAAGAACGATAGCCAACCAGGTGGCCAGGAGCGCCTGCTCGGTCGCGTCGAATTATCGCGTGCCGACTTCATCAACAAAATCACGACGGTGCTGGAGGAAGCCGACGAAACTTCGTTTTGGATCGAGCTGACCGCATTGGCGGGTCTACTGCCGCCAAGACGATTGGCGAAACTCCTTGCCGAAGCGGAAGAATTGACGAAGATTTTCAACGCTACTCGCACCACTGCCCGCAATCATAAATCATAAATCATAAATGATCAGGAGCGTCGGCGGCGGGGTTGCCAGAAGGCGATGCCAAAAAATATCGTGCCGCAGGTGTTGATGCCGAAAATGTAGCCGATGTTGTAGGGGCGCCCCGAATTGTTCGACGCGTAAATCGGCAGGTCCTGTCCCATCAGCAGGCCCGGCAGTGCGGCGGGCATCAGCATCCCGTGCAACAGGCCCATGTGAAAACCGGCGACGTGGTCGGGTTTGTAACACCGGGAGGATGCCCAGCCCTGGGCAAACCCCAGCACCAGCGTCAGAGCCATCAGGGCGATGATTTTAATGGTAAGGAACTTCGCCTTGGAAAGGCCGGCGGGTGCGGCGACTTGCGGAATTGCCATTGGCTCGGGAACGGATTCTGCCATCCGGCACAGCATGTTCCGGCGCCGCAGCGCCGGGCAAGCATATAATGCCGCAGCCACTTTCCAGCTTCAAGCTTGACGCCGTTTCGAGCAGGGTCATACTGGTGAAAATGAGCATTGACCCTAATCACTGCTTCTTCGCTAGTGTAAAGGCCGGGTTCGAACGCCGACCGGTTTTTTCACCGGCAATTCCTGTTGTCGTGGCCGCCCCCGGCCGCCGCTTCGTCACCGACCCAATCGAGCAATGACTCCCGAGAAGGACCCCAAGACCATCGCCGCGCAGCTCTGTCAGTTCGCGCGAACCAATTTCGTCGCCGAAGGAACGGCATTTGACGAAAACAGCCCGCTGGCCCAGGCCGGCATTGATTCCTTTGCGCTCGTCGAACTGCTGCTCTTTTGTGAGCGCGTCATCGGCGTCCGCGTGCCGGATTCGCACCTGACGGGCAACAATCTGACCTCGATGGCCACGCTGGCCAACTGCATCGCCGAACTGGCGCGCAACGGCCACTCGTCCACCTGAGCCTGGACCCGCCGTGCCTATGCCTGACCTGCCCCGTCAGATTCGATCGGCTGCCGGAGATTACTTCATGCACGGCCAGGACTACCGGATGCGGCGGTTTGGCCTGCCGGGCAACGTCTGCTGCGCCATCTTTCAGCTGGACCGGGGCTTTGACGCGGACCGGCTGCGCCGGCGGATTGCCGAATCGCCGATCATGGACTGGCTGGCGCGGGCGCGCCTCATCCGACCGCTGCCGTTGCTGCCGCCGGTTTGGCGGACGACGACAAAACCAAAAGCCATCTTTTTCGAATACCACGACCAAAATGGCAGCGGAGAAACACCGTGGTCGCTGCCGAAGGCGGTCGCGGAACGCGAACTGCGCGCCGAACAGGGACCGGGCGTAACCTTCGACGTGGTGCGCCACGCGGATGGAACCAGTCATCTGTACCTTTCCTGGAACCACACGCTGCTGGATGCGCGCGGGCTGGATTTTTTATTGAGTCATCTCAATACCGATGGCGCCGCGAACGGAGCGCCGGGCATCCAGGATTTTGTCAGCCCACGGCAAACCGCTCGCAGTGGCGGGATTGCCGGCTGGTGGTCAAACGCCAAAATGGCGCATGGCTCGGTGAAGTGGCTGCATGAATCCGGCAAGGAACCGCTCTTCACCCTGGTGCCGACTGAACCCCGTTCCGGTCCCTGCCGCAATCATCGTCGCCTCATCCGTTTTACCGAAGCGGAAACCGCCCGCATTGACGCGCGCAGTCAGCAAATTACCGCCGGTTTCCGGCGCAGCCACTTTTATCTGGCAGTCTCCATCCGCGCCTTGCACGCCATCGCCCTCCGACGCGGCAACCGGGATGGAGCCTATCTGGTTCCCGTGCCCCACGATACCCGCCGGCACGGCGCGAAGGGCCCCATCTTTTCCAATCATCTTTCCATTCTGTTCTATCGGATTGAGTCCAGGCACGCCGGACGAATCACCGACATCGTCGGCGAACTCAGCCGGCAGATGATGGACCAGATCCGCGACCGATTCCCGGAGTGCTGCATGGCGGCACTGGAAATGTTCAAACCGCTGCCATTGGGATATTATGCACACCATCTGGGCAAACCGACTCGCGGCAAGATCGCTTCCCTGAGTTTTTCGGATTCAGGCGAAATTTGCCCCGGCATAACGGAATTGTGCGGTGGCCGGATTTTGGATGCCACCCACCTGATCCCCTGCTGGCGGTGGCCCGGCCTGACTGTCCTGTTTTTGAGGTTCGGCAACCGGCTGACCGCCGAACTGTCGTGGGTGGATGACTGCCTGACTCCAGCCGAAGTGGACGG
>JANWKE010000095.1 GCA_025451535.1 Verrucomicrobiia bacterium | reverse complement strand
TTCCCCGCGCGCTGTGGGGCTGATGACCGGCGTAATGCCTTGTGCAATGCACTCCAACAGCGGCGCGGTGTTTACCTCGAACACTTCGCCCACGAAGCCGAGATCGAGATCCTCGCCCGCTGCACCTTTGATCAAAACCTTCCGGCACTTGAAAATGTCCGGCCCGGTGAAACCCTGCGCGGCGCCGCCGATCGAATTGATCGTCGCCACGACTTCCGGGTTGATTTCGCGCGACAACACGTCGTCCACGATCTTTGCCGTCGCCTCATTCGTAACCCGCTGGCCCTGGATGAATTCCGCCTTCAACCCGGCTTTTTCCATCGCACGGGTGATGGCTTTGCCGCCGCCATGCACCACCACCGGGTCAATCTCGACCGCTTCCAGGAAAACAATGTCCCGCGCAACGCTGTCGCGAACGTTGGTGTCGGGCGAATCCATGAAGCTGCCGCCGTATTTGACGACAAAGGTGGCGCCGCTGAACCGCAGGATATACGGCAGCGCTTCCAGCAGCGTTTCGGCTTTGGCGATGAGGTCTTGCACGGGCTTATTCCTAGCAGGAAGCCCGGCGAAGAAAAGCGCGTTTCGTCACGACAATTTCACTTTCGTCCGGGCGGGGATTTCCCTAAATTGCCGCCGTCATGCCCGAAATTGCCAAGTTCGTGAACAGCGCCGCGGCCAGCATCACCCCGGCTATCGCGGAGAAAGTCCTGCGCCAGCTGCCGCAATGGAAGCTGGAGTTTACCCAGATCAATGCGCCAAAATTCCCCCATCTGGTGGACCAGTTGGAATTTCTGGCCAACGCGGCCGAGGACGCGATTGAAGGCGCCTACAAGGAACTGCCGTATCAAACCATCGCGCAATCGGTGTTTGCGCTGCTCTACGCGCACAAGAAAATGGGCATCATCCCGGACAGCATTCTGGAGCTGGGCCGCGCGGACGACTCGAGCGTGGTGCGCAGCGTGCTGATTCAAAACGAAAAGGTGTTTGCGAAGTATGCCGGGTCGCAGGGTGTAAACTGGCAGCGCATCTCCAGCCAGCCATAAGGCCTTTACCACCCCGGCTGTTTTACGAGGTTCACGGTTCCGTCCGGGGCAATATCAATCAGATAAAGCCCCTGGGGTGTTTGACCCGCCTTTAGCGCGGCCGCTCTAACCAGTCCGGCCATGGCGGTAATCGTTTCGGGACCTTGCGAATCTGTTTTGGACCCCAGCGTGTCCAACCTCCACCCATCCTGAAGTTTCACACTGCCGTCCACGGTTCCCCACCCGGGTTTGATTTTGATCACATAACGGCGGCTGTGGTCGGGGAGCCAGATGATCTGGTTCGAAAACTGGTTCTGGACATCCTCCTTGTCATCTGTCTTTTGCTGGTTACTGACCAGCAAGTACGGCCGGGGTTCGTAGAAGTGCACACCGTCCGAGGTGTCCTGGTCGTCAACGTGTTTCACCTGCACCTCCGCGCAACCGGAAACCAGGCAGGCGGTGCATAACAGCGTTATCGTCCATCTGCTCATAAAAGCCCTTTCACATGAAAGTTTTTTACGATTTGCACCCGTACCGCCGCTTTCGCCAGGATCACAGGAGAAATTCCAGGCCGACAGCGAATCTCCAGCCCGCCTTAAAACCGAGCCATCGGAAGCCAGTCCGCCGGTTACTTTCGGTAGCGCTGCTGCATTTCGGGAGAAAGATCTTCAAAATTGATCCGGGTCATCGCCCAACCGCCGCCGGCAGGCGTATAACTGATGATGATGGCGTTCGGCATCACTCGTTCCACCTCTGCGTTCCGGTACACTGCGCCGTTGGCGGTCACCAGTTCATTGGTCGGCCTCACGGGGGCCGGTGAACTTGGGGGCAAGCTCGCCGCGTGGAGTACCACGGTTGTCTTGGCTGCCGCGGTCACCGTCGCTGCCGGAGTATTGACTGGTGCCGCAACCACCGGTCGAGCCGTAGTAACCGGAGCCGCCGAGGCAACGGTAACTTTGGGAGTCGGGGTCACGGGCGCGGAAACGGCCGGAACCGACGCGACTTTGACCGGAGCCACCACGGGGATGGTTGCCACCGGTTCGGCTTTGGCCGGAGCATTGGCAATGGGGGCCGCAACTGCCGGAGTGGCGACGGTCGTAATGGTGGCCGCCGAAGCTTTAGACATCGCCGGCGTCGCGACCGGCGTTTCTGCCGTCGCAGTCATGGCGGCCGGAGCTTCCGGAGTCGGCGCGGCGACAACCGGAGCCGCAGTTACCGGTGCGCTGACGGTGGGAGCAGTGACGGCCGGAGTTTCCGCCACCGCAGGAGTGGTAGCCGGCGTTTCCGGAGTCGAAATGGTAGCCGCCGGAGCAGTCACCGTTGTGGCCGCCGCCGGAGCATTAGCAACCGGTGAAGCATCAGCAGTTGGAGCGGTGGCACTCGGAGTTTCAGCCACAGGAGTTGAAGCCGTTTGCGGAGTCGTCGCAGTGGCGGAAGTCGTGTCCGTTGCCGCGGGCGTGGATACCGCAGGCTGTGCCGCCACTACCGCGGAATTGGTGTCCGTTGACGGCTGAACTTGCGAGTGGTCCAGCTCGAACATTTTCTGCTCCATGGCGGCCCGGGCGGCGTCCATATCCGAAGCTGTAGCGACCGGAGCCGCTGTGGAAGTTGCGATCGCCGTGGCTTCAGACGCAGAAACGGTATGAGTCGAAGTTTCAGCTATCGGAGCTTCGGTTACGGGGGTCGCAGCGGCAGAAGTTTCATTGGTGGATGCAACCTCAGCGGCAGCCTCCGCAGTGGAAACGGGCTTGGTCGGAGCGCCCGCGGCCGACGTGCCAATCGTGGGGGCATCCTTGTCCGGCGAGGTCATTGAGTTGCTCGCCGCCGACGCGGTTTGTTGCGTCACACCGGTTGTGGTGGCGGTGCCTGTTGTTTGCGTGGCGGACTCGGCGGGCTGCGCCGACACTGTCGCCATGGAATTTGCATCCGTGGACGCCTGGGTTTCCGGATGATCCAGCTCATAAAATTTTTGTTGCAACGCCGCGAGGGCCGCGGCCTGGGCAGGCGTGGTGTCACTGGAAGTTTCAACGGCAGGAGCGACAGTCGCAGGAGCCGTGTCAGTTGTGCCGGTTACGGATTCGCCGGGTTGATGCGCCAGCCGGGAATTTGAATCCGATGAAGGCTGGGCTTGCGAGTGATCCAGCCCGGACGATTTTTGTTTCAAAGCCGCGCTCGCAGCGACCGGTTTCGGGGTCTTACTCGCGCATGCCGAAATAAAACTCGCAACAAGAACGAGAGACAAACCAACAAAGATTCGGGTTTTCATATAGTTTTCTATCTTCATCCGCTTTTGCGAGCATCTCTGAGGCCAATTGGGAATCCCCCTTCAGAAAAAGTTCGCCGTTTGAATCCCGTTTTGGCGAATGTCCAATTAACATACACGAATGGCCTGCCATGCAAAAAAGTCGTCGGAGATCGTTCGGCCCGGGGCCAATACCCATGGATTGCATTACAGGCAATCTGGGCTAAAATAGACGTGATGCCTTCACATAATCAGATCCCGGCCAGAATTTTCCTGAAAGTATCAAAACTCATTTTCGCGGTTTCGCTGGCCACGCCCCTGGTCGCAACGGCGCAGACCAACATGGCCATCTATACCGATTCACTGGTCAACGGCTGGTCGGATGGGAGCTATGGGTGCACACGAATCTACAACAACACGTCGCCCGTCCATTCCGGCGGCGATTCCATCAGCGTGACCATCACCAACGCGTATGGGGGTATTGGCTTGAGTCACTCCAGCCTGGTCTCCACGGGTTTCGCCAGTGTGAGTTTCTGGCTCAATGGCGGCACCATCGGTGGACAACAACTCCAGATGTACGGCACGCTTAATTTTGCCGCACAAAGCGCCCGTTACCATTTGACTGCGCCGCTCGCCAATACCTGGCAGCTGTTTACGGTTTCCTTGTCGGCCCTGGGCGTGGCCAATACCAACAATTTCACCGGCTTCGTCATTCAGGATTCAGCAAACTCGAAGGAGCCCACTTTCTACCTGGACGACGTGCAACTGAATCCCCTGCTGCCACCCCCGGCGGTGGTCCATATCTCCGCCAATGCCGGCCAACCCCTCCGCACGGCCGACGCGCGTTGGTTCGGAATCAACGGTGCAATCTATGACAGTTACTTCGATACGCCCACCACGGTGTCGCTGCTCAACCAACTGGGCACACGCGTCATTCGCCTGCCGGGCGGATCGCTCTCCGACGAATATCACTGGGTCCGGGACCAGTCGGGTACGAATACATTTCGCTGGGCGACGTCGACCGCCAGTTTCCTCCACGTCATGACCAATGCCGGCGTCAATGCGCAAGCCATCGTTACCGTAAACTACGGGACCGGCACGCCGCAGGAAGCCGCCGCCTGGGTGGCCTACTGCAATGCCACTGCCGCCAGCACGGTCCTCCTGGGCGTGGACGCCAGGGGGACCAATTGGCAAACCGCGGGGTATTGGGCTTCGTTGCGCGCCGCCGCGCCGTTGGGGATTGACGATGGCAAAAATTTTCTCCGCATCTCGCGGACCGTGCCGATCGGGTTCAAGGATTGGGAAGTCGGTAATGAATGTTACGGCGGCTGGGAAACCGACAGCAACTCGGTCGCGCACGACCCCTATACCTACGCCCTGCGCGCCACCAATTACATCGCCCTGATGAAAGCGGTGGATCCGACCATCCAGGTCGGCGTGGTGTCCACGCCGGGCGAGGACAGTTACGCCAACAACACCAGTCATCCGGCGTATAATGCACGCGAAGGCGTCTTTCACAACGGCTGGACGCCGGTGATGCTGACGACGTTGAATGCCGCCGGAATGACCCCCGATTTTCTGGTGGACCACTTTTATCCTCAATCCGGCTCGGACAACGACGCCACGCTTCTTCAGGCTGCTGTCAACTGGGCTTCCGACGCCACGAGCCTGCGCCAGCAAATCACGGATTATATCGGCAGCAACGGAACCAACATTCAGCTGCTGGCCACCGAGAACAACTCCGATTCCGGCCCGGAAGGCAAACAATCCACCAGCCTCGTCAACGGCCTTTACCTGGCGGACAGCCTCGCGCAACTGACGAAAACGGAATTCAATTCCTTTGTCTGGTGGGATTTGCGGAACGGCCAGGATACCACTGGCGACTTTTCGCCCTCGCTCTATGGCTGGCGCACTTACGGCGACCTCGGCATCATCGGCAACCTGAACACGCTGTATCCCACGTTCTACACCTACAAGCTCATGCAGGACTTCGTTCAAGCCGGCGATACGGTGCTGGGGACGACCAGCGATTACTCGCTGCTGGCCGCCTATGCCGTCCGGCGGCAGGACGGCAGCCTGACGGTGCTGGCCATCAACAAGGATCCGGCCAACACCTACACCGGACAGGTAGCGTTGGCCAGCTTCACTCCGGCTGCCAACGGCACCGCTTTTTCTTACGGGATGCCGCAGGATAATGCCGCGAAAACCAATGGGCCCGTCTCCTTGCAGGACGTCGCTACCACGACCTTTTCCGGTGCCGGCACAAATTTCAATTACGTCTTTGCGCCGTACTCGGCCACGGTGCTGTCTCTGGCCCCGGCACCGGCCACCTTGCTGGCCATTCCGACTTCACCGGCCGCAAGCCAGTTCGTCTTTCAACTCCAGGGCCAGACAGGCGTCCCGTATATCATCCAGAATTCAACCGATCTGATAACGTGGACGTCTGTCAGCACCAACACGCCCCCGACCGGCACACTGACTATTACCAATTCTGTTGATCCTTCCGTGCCGGTTCAGTTCTGGCGCGCTGTCTGGCTGCCTTAGTCGACATATAATCCGTGGCGCGGGCGTCCTCGCCTGCGGGTTCGCGGGGCGTCCCGCGACGCGAATCAACCCACCCGCGGCGAGACGCCGCAGTCACCCGCAGCCGGGGACGACTGCGTTGCCGGGCGGAGTGTCGTGATGAACCGTGCCAACTCTGCAACAAATTCCACTCTGGATATTTGGCGGATTTGGCGCAAGTTGTGCCCCGATGGCTACCGACCCGATTTGCGGCATGATGGTGGACGAAACGTCGGCGTTGCGCGCCGAGCGCGACGGACAAACATTCTATTTTTGCTCTGATCATTGCCGGCAAAAGTTTCTGGGAACTCAGAAATCCGAATTCCGAACTCCGCATTCCGGACATTCCCACCTGCATCACGACGAGATGGCGGTTCAGCCGCCGGCAAACGCGAAATACTTTTGTCCAATGTGTCCCGGCGTGGAATCGAATCAACCCGGTGATTGTCCAAAATGCGGCATGGCACTGGAGCGGAACCCGGCCTGGGTCGCCACCGCGGGCAAAACCATTTACACCTGCCCGATGCACCCGGAAATCGAGCGGGACCATCCGGGCGATTGCCCGAAATGCGGGATGGCGCTGGAACCCAAAACCGTTTCCGCCGAGCCGGAGGACGACGGTGAAACCCGCGTGCTCGCCCGCAAATTCTGGATTGGTCTGATTCTGACTGCGCCCGTCCTGTTTCTGGCGATGGGCGAATGGCTTCCCGGCTTGCGGATTGAGCAGTGGATTCCCAAGGCCATTTCCGAGTGGCTGGAATTTCTGTTGAGCACGCCAGTGGTGCTGTGGGCGGGCGGAATGTTTTTCGGCCGGGCGTGGCGTTCGTTGAAAACATGGCAGTTGAACATGTTCACGCTCATCGCCACCGGTGTCGGTGCGGCATACATCTATAGTGCTGTCGCCGTCGTCGCTCCGGGAATTTTCCCGCCATCATTCCAGCAGCATGGCGAAGTGGGACTGTATTTCGAGGCGGCGGCGGTCATCACGGTGCTGGTATTGCTGGGACAGATGCTCGAGGCCAAAGCGCGCAGTCGTACCGGGCAGGCCATCAAGGCGTTGCTCGGGCTGGCCGCGAAAACCGCGCACCGCGTCCGTGACGGCCAGGAAGAGGACGTGCCGGTGGACGATGTACAGAAGGGTGACGTGTTACGCGTCCGGCCCGGTGAGAAAATCCCCATCGACGGCGTGATTATCGAAGGCCGGAGCAACGTGGACGAATCCATGATTACTGGCGAACCGATGCCGGCGACCAAAGGAGTGAATGACGCCGTCGTCGGCGCGACGGTCAACCAGACGGGGACCTTTCTGATGCGGGCCGAGAAGGTCGGTGCCGAAACGTTGCTCGCGCAGATTGTGCAGATGGTGGCGGAAGCCCAGCGCAGCCGCGCGCCTATCCAGAAACTGGCGGACAGCGTGGCCGGCTATTTCGTGCCGGCGGTCATTGGCATCGCCGTTATCACCTTCGTGGTCTGGGCTGCCTGGGGACCGGCCCCGGCGATGGCGTACGCGCTGGTCAATGCGGTGTCGGTGCTGATTATTGCCTGCCCGTGCGCGTTGGGGCTGGCGACACCCATGTCCATCATGGTCGGCGTGGGCCGCGGCGCGCAATCGGGCATTCTCATCCGAAACGCGGAAGCGATTGAAACGACGGAAAAAGTCACGCACTTGCTGACCGACAAAACGGGAACGCTGACCGCCGGAAAACCGAAGGTGGTGAGTGTGGTCTCTGCTGGGAGCGCCAGCATCTTGCTGGCGAGTCACAAGTCAGAAGGAATCATCAGCTCGCCGGCTGGAAGCCAGCGCTCCCAGTTTTCCGGAGAGGACACGCCATTCCTCGGCCTGGCCGCGGCGGTCGAACAACTGAGCGAACATCCACTGGCCCGGGCGATTGTGGACGAGGCGAAGCACAAGAAAATCGCCCCGTCACCGGTGAATGATTTTGAATCCACCACCGGCGGTGGCGTGTCGGGAAAAATCGGCGACCGAATGGTCCGCGTGGGCAAGGAGAAGTTTTTACAGGATTCCGGCATAGTCATTCCAGACGATTTGAAGCAGGCCTCACTGCAACTCCAGGAAAAGGCGCAGACGGTGGTCTGGGTCGCGGTAGATGGCAAGGCGGTCGGCATCATCGGCATTGCCGATCCCATCAAGGAAACGGCGCCCGCCGCCATCCGGGCGCTGCACGACATGGGATTGAAGGTCATCATGTGCACCGGCGACAACTGGAAGACCGCCGAGGCGGTGGCAAAAGAACTGGGCATTGACGAAGTCAGAGCGGAGCTGACGCCGCAAGGCAAGCATGAGCTGGTCAGGCAACTGAAGGCGGAAGGCAAAATTGTCGCGATGGCCGGCGACGGCATCAACGACGCGCCGGCTTTGGCCGAGGCGCACGTGGGCATTGCGATGGGCACCGGCACAGACGTGGCCATCCAAAGCGCTGGCATCACGCTGGTCAAGGGCGACCTGCAAGGGATCGTGAAGGCTCTGGTCCTGAGCCGGGGCGTGATGAAGAACATCCGGCAGAATTTGTTTTTCGCGTTCATCTATAACGCGCTGGGCGTGCCGATTGCGGCAGGAGTTTTATATCCGGTGCTGGGCCTGCTCCTCAGCCCGATGATTGCCGGCGCAGCGATGAGTTTCAGTTCGCTCTCGGTCGTCAGCAATGCGCTGCGGCTGCGCGAAGTCAAATTGTAAAAACAGGAAAGTGCTTCAAAAATAAACTGAGCAAGATATCATGAACAAACATGACCGAACACACGCGCCTTGAAGCGTTGACAAGCATCGGGCTTCCGCAACAATAGCCGCGTTACATGCGGTCATTTACAGCCCCTTCCAAAAGCTTTCTTTTCGTACCAGCCGGCGTCAGCCGGTTCAAATCTCCTTGGCGCGTTCCAAAATTAGAGCCTCCTCACGTCGGCTGCTACCCCGGGATTTTAGTAGCGTTGGCCGTGCTTGCGCTTTTGTGCGGCTGCCAGACGACCACCCAAAGTTTGTTCACGGCTACCGGCCCCGGTTGGCACATCCAACAAGGCCAGGCCCTCTGGCGGCCGAAACAAGGCCTGCCGGAATTCGGCGGCGACCTCGTGCTGGCCACCAATCCGGATGGTCGCGCGCTGATTCAGTTCGACAAGACACCGCTGTCC
>JANWKE010000094.1 GCA_025451535.1 Verrucomicrobiia bacterium | reverse complement strand
TTTGCCACCCTTTTTCCCGTCATCGTTCTGGCGCAAACAGAGCAGGGGTGGGAAATAGAAGGGCAGAGCCAGGTCATACCGGGCGCGCCGGAAGGTGGTGTCGTGTGGGACTTCGCGGTAACCAATGCGACCGGCACAAACATCTTCGTCAAATATGGCACCTCGACGCTCATGGCGGACAATGCGACGATAAACTGGGCGACGGGTGAGGTGGTGGCCGACGGTCATGTGCGCATCGAAATGGAGGATATGACCTGGATCGGCGAACACATCCGCTACAATTTCAAGACGCACCGGATGCGCAGCGAGGAATTCCGCACCGGCCGGCCGCCGGCGTTCGCGGCGGGCCGCGAATTGGCAGGCGACATCAACAACAAGACCTACAGCGCGCGCCACGTTTTTGTCACGACCGATGACGTGAGCAACCCGGCCATCCGCGTTCGCGCCAGCCGCATCAAGATTGTTCCCGGCCAATATGTGGAGATGTGGAATGCGGTGCTGTTTATGGATGGCGTGCCGACGTTCTACTTTCCGTATTACCGGCGCACCCTGGGTGAACGTGTTAATAATTTCAGCTTTATCCCCGGCTACCGCAGCGCCTACGGACCGTATCTGTTGAGCACTTATAACTGGTTTCTCGGCAACACGGCGGATGGCCGGTTGCATCTGGATTATCGCGAAAAACGGGGCCTGGGGACGGGCCCGGAGTTGAATCTCCACCTGGACCGCTGGGGCGAGGCCGCGTTCAAGTATTACTACGTGCACGACCTGGAGCCGAACCAGAGCACGAACAACCTGCCGTTGTTCGGAAATATTCCCAAAAATCGCCAGCAATTTTACTTTGGCTACCAGGCCACGCCGTTTACCAACCTGAACGCCAAGGCGCTGGTGAATTACCAGAGCGACCCGCTGGTGCTGCACGATTTTTCCGAGGGCGCCTACTCGGCCAATCCGCAGCCGAACACGTTCACCGAGGTCAACCGATACTGGGACAACTGGAGCCTCGATGCCGTGACCACGCCGCGCATCAACCCCTTCTTTGACCAGGTCGAACGGCTGCCCGACGTGAAACTGACCGGCTTCCGCCAGCAAATCTTCGACACGCCGTTTTATTATCAAAGCGAAAGTTCCGCCGGCTATTACCGCCAGATGTTTGCCGACACGAACAATCCGACGCTGCCCGATTATTCCGCCGCGCGCGCCGACACGTACCATCAATTGCTGCTGCCGTGGACGCTGTTCGGCTGGCTGAACATTACGCCGCACGCCGGCGGGCGGTTCACGTATTACAGTGAAGAAAGTGGCCCGGGCGCGATCGACGAGGAAACCTACCGCAAGATTTTCGACACCGGCGCCGAGGCTTCCTTCAAGATCTCGCGTTTGTGGACCGGCGCAACGAATTCGGCTTTGGATGTTGACGGTCTGCGGCACGTCATGGAGCCGTCGGTGAATTACGTTTTTGTACCGCGCCCGAGCACACTGCCGCCGCAGTTGCCGCAGTTCGACACGCAACTGCCCAGCCTGCTGCTGCTGCCGATCCAATTTCCCGACTACAACGACATTGATGCCATCGGCAGTGAAAACGTCATTCGTTTCGGCCTGCGCAACACGCTGCAAACCAAACGTGCCGGCCAGCTCGATACGCTGCTCGACTGGAACCTGATGCTCGACTGGAATCTCAGTCCCAACTCGCAGACGAATTCCATTTTTCTGCAACCGCAAAAGACTTTTAACGACCTCTACTCCAAATTGTCGTTCAAGCCGCGCTCGTGGATTACGCTCGAATCCCAACTGCGTTATGACATCAACGACAGCAAGTTGAACCTGACGTTTCACCAACTCACGTTCACGCCGAATGACCGGTGGAGCTGGGGTGTGGGCCACTGGTACCTGCGCAGCGCCTTTCTGGGCACCGGCGAGAATTTCATCACCAGCACCCTGTTTTACCGGTTGAATGACAACTGGGGGGTGCGCGCCACACACGATTTCGACGCCCAAAGCGGACGCTTGCAGGAACAATATTACTCCGTCTATCGCGATTTACGGAGTTGGACGGGCGCCTTGACCTTCCGGGTGCAGGATAATGGCATCGGCCCGAAAGATTACACGATTGCGTTCACCTTCTCGCTCAAGGCGAGTCCACATTATCACCTTGGCGACGATACGGTCGAACCTGACCACCTCGTCGGGGAATGAAAAATCGCTCTGCCACACGAACCCCTTAAAATATCCACTTAGTCCACCATATGAAAAAGCGTATTGTTACAACCGTTCTGTTGGCTGTAGCAATCGCCGCATTTGCGACACCTATTATCGAATTCACGGGCTGGAACAATCTTATTGAGTCATCTCCCGACATCATTATAGCCAGACCCACTGGCACATTCTCATCCACGTCAATCAATTCCACAAATCACCCCATGGCGACCACAATTGTGGATGGTGGCATGTCATATCCAATCGAGGTTATCACCGTTCTGAAAGGTGTCACCAAGCCAGGGCCAGCACAGCTGTGGTCGTCTTTTTCGTCGCGTTTGGGTGAATTGCCGCATCAAGGTGATATGTATCTCGTTTTCGCAGGTAATCATGGGAGTGGTCTGACCAATTGTTGGTATAACGCTATTGAAGACTATCGGATTGTATTTATTGCCCCTGATATTTATTCCGGCGCCTGGACAAATGCTTTGGCCGGCAAAGCATTGAAGGAACAGATTAAGATGATTCTTAAATGCCGGCTTGGCTCTCTAAATGAGCAACGCCAAAAAGATCAGGATGAAGAGAAACGAATAGAGGAAGGTCTTAAAGAGCTAAATATGTGATTGATGCCATTGCCCAATTATACGGGCTGCCAAAACCAAGATAAGGTCCGTCACGGATTCGCCGCAACTGCGGACGAAGAAACTTCAAATGGCACGCGCAGCCGGATGTCATCCGAAGCGGCGCCCACAAGCAGTTCATATTTACCCGATTCGACGGTGTATTGTTGATGGGCCGTGTCCCAGTAACGGAATCGTTCGACGGGAATGTCCAGGGAAACCCGGGCGGCGCCGTCCTGCGGCAGATGAATCCGGGCAAAACCGCAGAGGACCAGTTTCGCCTGCGGCAGGGTGGAGTTGACGTGCCGGAAGTAAACCTGCGCCACCTCGTCGCAATCACGCGTGCCGGCATTTTTCAAATTGAATGCCAATTTCAATGCGTCGCCCGTAACGACCGTGGTGGCGTCGAGCCGGGCGGCGCTGTATTGGAATCGCGTGTAACTCAGGCCATGACCGAAGGCGAACAACGGCTCACCGTTGAAATAACGGTACGTGCGATTGGACATGGAGTAATCATCAAACGGCGGCAGGTCGCCCGTGGAACGGTAAAAAGTGACCGGCAACCGCCCGGCGGGGTTCACGTCGCCAAAGAGCACTTCCGCCACGGCCCGTCCGCCGGCCTGGCCAGGGTACCACGCCTGCAAAATGGCCGGCAGTTTTTTCGCCGCCCACGGCATGGCAATGGCACTGCCGCTACAATCCACGAACACGACCGGTTTGCCGGTATCGTAAAGCGCCTTGAGCAAATCCGTTTGCACGGACGGCAGTTCGATCTGCGTCCGGTCGCCGCCGCTGAACCCGACAAAGCCGTTGGCCCGCGTCATTTCCTCGCCTTCCAGTTGGGCGCTGATGCCGCCGACATAAACGACCACGTCCGCCGACTTCGCCGCGTTGATGGCGGCGGCCGTCATGGCAGTGTCAGGCTGGTTCGAGTCGTCCTTGCGCAACGCCAGCGGGCAACCGGGTTGATAAACCACGGCGATGTCCAGGCCCGCAGCCTTCCGAATGCCGTCCAGGATGGTCACCGGGTTTGACGGCGTGCCGTTGTAATTGCCAAGCAACATCGGCACGGAATTCGCGTTCGGGCCGATGACCGCGATGCGTTTGATTTTGGCGCGGTTAAGCGGCAGCAGCCCGTCGTTTTTCAGAAGCACCATGGATTCACGCGCGACCCGCAACGCGAGCGCCTGGTGTTCGGGGCTGTTGTTTTCTGAAAAAAGAATTTGCGAATAAGGCACGCTGGCGGGCGGATCGAACAAACCGAGGCGGAACCGGATTTCCAGCAGGTAACCGAGCGTCTTGTCAATTTCCTTCTCCGAAATCAACCCCTTCTGCACCGCGAGTACCAATGCGTTGTAGTCGGTGCCGCAACAAAGATCGTCCCCGGCTTTCACCGCTGCCGCCGCCGCTTCCGCCGGCGTTTCGACAAATTTGTGGTTGGCCCAAATGTCATAGATCGCGCCGCAATCCGACGTGACGTAGCCATCAAAACCCCATTGTTTGCGCAAGAGGTCCGTCAACAAATACGGGTTGGCGCAGGCCGGTTCACCATCCACGCTGTTGTAAGCGCCCATTACGCCGCCGACATGGCCCTCGCGGACGGCGGCCTCGAATTGCGGCAGGTAGGTTTCGTGCAGATCGCGGTCCGGGGGAACGACGTTAAAGCGATGGCGGTCCGGTTCGGGCCCACTGTGCACGGCGTAGTGTTTGGCACAGGCCACCGCCTTCAAATATTTTGGGTCATCTCCCTGCAATCCGCGGATAAACGCGACGCCGATGCGGGCCGTCAGGAAAGGGTCTTCGCCATAGGTTTCCTGGCCGCGGCCCCAGCGCGGGTCACGGAAAATGTTGATGTTCGGTGTCCAAAACGTAAGACCAAAGTACTGGGCGCAATTGCCGCCGTGGGCCAGGACGTATTCATTGTGTTTGGCCCGCGCTTCAACGGCGATGACGTCCGCTTCCTGGTGAATCAACGGCATATCCCAGGTGGCCGCCATGCCGATGGCTTGCGGGAAAACCGTGGCCACCCCGGCACGCGCGACGCCATGAAGGCATTCATTCCAATAATTATAGGCCGGAACGCCCAGCCGCGGAATCGCCGGCGCGCCATGACGCAATTGCTGCACTTTTTCCGCCAGCGACATCCGGCGGATGAGATCATTGACCCGCGTGCTCATGGGCAAGGAGGGGTCCTTCCAATAAAGCGGCCCGATGACGGCGGGCGCCTGCAAAGCGGCGACTCCGTTGACTTCCAGCAAGTCCGCCGAGCGCATGGAGACCAGGGAAGTGCCGGACGCATCCACCAGTTCAAACGTGTTCAACTCGGCGTCATTGGTGTGTCCGACAAAGTCGAAGGTGAGCGACCCGATGGTAACGCCCGCCTGGTCCACCTGGCCGGTGACGAAGTAAGCTTTTCCGGCGCCGGCGGCGGCGGCGAAGAGATCCAGGTTGCTGGCGAGCACTTGTTGGCCGCAGTTGACGTCGAACCGGCGCTGGCCCGCGTTGGTGTAAACGGTTTCCACCATGCCCAGCCGGGCGACATATTTGCCCGGAGGCAGGTTGGAAACCGTGACCGTGAAATGCGGGCCGGAGATGGATTCGCGGAATGCTTCCGCCATGCCGGGCGGCGCGCCTTCAATGGTGACAATGCCGTGAACCCAGCCGTGGGTGAACTGGCCGCCGACCCAGACGCTTCGGTCGCAGGCAACGCAGGCTTCCTCGCCGCCCCAGGCCGTGCGGGTTGAAAAACCGCCGGTGAAAATCACCAGCGCGCAAAAAATGATCCGGTGCATGGCTGCATGATTACACATACCTCAGAAGGCGCGGTAAATTTTATTTTGCGGCCGCCGGCCGGGCGACTTGAATGACCGCGTCAAACGCGGGCTTGGGCCGGCCGGCGCGGTCAAACAGCAGCGGATGATTTATCCGGCCCCGCATGTTCAGCCACGAATCCCCATCCGTGACACCCCAGAAAGTCACGAGGGTAATATCATTGTGATGTTTGACGAACACGCGGAACAGGTCGGCGTACCGTTTGGCCAGCTCCTGTTGGACGACCGGCGGCAAGCCATTGGTATAAAGATTCGCGCCTCCTTGATTTGCCATTTCCGTGATTTCCGCCGTCTGCTTGCCACCCAATACGTTCACATCCAGTTCGGTGATCATCACTTTCAAGCCGAGCGCAGCAAAGGCGGAAATGGTCGCGTCTTCCTGTTCCACCGCCGGCCAGTCCATTTTGACATGGTCCTGCAAACCGATTGCCGTGACGGGAATGCCTTCGGCCTGGAGTTTTTTGATCAAAGCAATCGCGCCGCTTCGTTTGGGTTCGTTCTCCAATGAATAATCGTTGTAACGCAAAATGGCGTCCGGGTCGGCTTCGTGCGCATATTGAAATGCCTTTTCAATATAATCGTCACCGATGATTTTTTCCCATGGCGATTTGCGCAATTTCCCGTTGTCCAGCAACGCTTCGTTGACCACGTCCCAAATTTTTATCCGGCCCTGGTAACGGCCCACGACCGTATGGATATGGTCGCGCATCCGCTCCAGCAACACCTCCCGGGTCACCGGATTGCCGTTGGTGTCCTGAAACACCCATTTCGGGGTCTGATTGTGCCACACCAGCGTGTGGCCGACGATGAGCATGTGATTTTTCTCACCGAACTCGACGTAACGGTCCGGCCCGGCGAAATCGTACTTGCCGGGTTCGGGATGGACCGATTCCCATTTCAGGATGTTTTCCGGGCTGATGGCATTGAACTGGGTTTCGATGATCGGGTCCCCGCGCTGGTCTTCATTATCAAACTGATTTTGATTGATGGCGACGCCAATCCGGAAATCATCTTTGAAGGCGTCTTTCAACGTCGTTTGGGCATGAATGCTGGCGGTGGCCATACACATACCGATAGCCATAAAGGATAGCGCGATGAGATTGTGTTTCATGTGATTTCTGGTCAGGCGGTTTGGGCTGCAAATTGTTTGCGGCGCTCGGCCAGTTCGTCGGCCATCTGAATGGTGGTGCGTTTGTTCAGCGGCAGGCTGAAAAGCAACACCGCGCAGACGGCAAACAGCAGGCCGGTCAGAATGCCGACGCAAACCCGGAAGCCATGTACTGTCTCCGGCAAGTCGGGCATTTTGGTGTCGTATTGGAAAAACCATTTCA
>JANWKE010000093.1 GCA_025451535.1 Verrucomicrobiia bacterium | reverse complement strand
GGGGGCGGGTTCAATTTTGGCGCGACGGAACGAGCATACAAGCAGGACGGAGACCGGATTGACGCGGAATGAAGGCGGCCGGGGTTTGGTCACGGCAGTTGCGATGCAACAGGATGGGACTTCTGGTGTTCAATTGACATGATTCAAATCAGCCAGGTAGCCGTAGAAGAATTGGAATTTGGTCAGGTAAAGAGCCAGGAAGAATGGTTAAGCCGGTTGGCGGAGGGATATATTAAGTTGGAATCGTGCATGCCGAAGATAAACTTCGTGCCTCACGAGACCTGTCCGAAATGGGTTGAAAGTGTAGAGCGGGAAGTGGGTGCAAGCATGTTTCCGGCGGCGAAGTTAAAGGAGGGTTTCAAGCTGACGGCCTGGCGTCTGGCGGCAATCATCGGGCACCAATGCGCGATCAGTGTGTGGTTTATGGAATGGCTTATCCAGGAACTTAAGAAACCGCACTTCCTGGACAAAACTAAAGTGACGCCAGACCAGCTTCAAAAGGCTGAAGAGATGTGCAACAAGATGGCTAATGACTGGTATCCGGCCCTTCGAAGGTTTGCAAAAAGGGCGCTGTGTTCATGTGTGGACCAACCGTACGAGGATACGAAGGAATTTTTGCTGTCCTACGCTTCCGCATTTGCTCAAAAACCATGTGGTCCGCGGGCCAGCAATATGGGCAATTCTGCATTTGAAATTCACTGTTTCATGTTGATCCACTGGCAGTTTGTAGAGCGGTTGAATTCAGCCCATGATCTCCATCAGGTTTTGGTCAAGGTCTTTGGTCCCTATCGGACGGGGAACTTAAAACGAACCGAAAAAATCTGCCAGCGGATTGATCTTCACTACCGCAAGCCGGGACGTCCCCCCAAGGTCGAAACAATTCAGACACTCGGCTAGTTTGACTGTCGGTATTAATCCGTTCGCGCTGTGATTTACTTATGGCGTGAACGGAATTCTTCATCTGAAAAATTCGTTGAACGTCGCAAGACAGTTCAATGGCTTCCGCCACGTTCACATCCTCATGACTGGCTGCCGTCGTGAGAAGTTAGTTGAAATGTAGAAATAGAAAGATAAAAACATGAGAGTTAAACTGTTAGTTCAAACGCAAGAGTTCCAAAGCTGGCCGGCCACTAAAGAGCGTGCCGCTTCCACCAGTCACAACCTCGTCTGTGTGGACATGTCTCAACCGGCTGACGCCCGTATGACGGAAAGCATCAGCTACCGGCTCAAGGACGAGGAAATTCCCAAGTATTGGGACAAGGCGATGGACAAGATCATCGAGGTCAACCTACGCAGGATTGCCCACAGCAAATCCGGCAAGGCGTCCATCATCGGCGAAATCGTTGAAACAACTCCTGCCAAGTAGGAGCCTTTATGTCAGCCAACCCTCGCGCAGACAAATTTTCGATGGACAAAATCCATCGGCGCGAGCGGTTCGCTGATTTTGCTTGGACGTTGGCGCGGATCAACTGGGATTTCTTTACTACACAGACATTCAAGAATCCATTGCCCAAGGAGTCCGTCCGTAAAGCCATGTTCTGGCGCTGGTGCCGGGACGTCAGCAAAATCAGCGAAGTTCCCTATAAAGACCTGCTCATAGCGTTGCGTGGTGAGCTGGGAGAAATCGGGGGAAGACCACATTTCCACAGTCTGCTGGGTGGGGTCGCTACGTGCAACATGATGAGCCTGCGTTCGCAGATGATGCGCTGTTGGAAGATCATCAGCAACAATGCGGACGGGGACTTTCGGCTGTATGACCGCTCACTCGCGGGAGCGGATTATGTATGCAAGTGCCTGGGGGCAAATGCGTATGAGATCAACAAGTTCTCCATCGCCGAAGAAACGACGCTGTCGGATTCAGTCATCTCTCTTATCAGGGTGCTGGATGCAAAGAGCGGCAGACGTTGCTGTGAGATCGAGCGAAAAAATCGGCAGGTTGCGAAAGCGGCGGGGTTTAACCAGGTGGTTCCCGCTGGCGGTAGCATTCGAGATAAAACTGCCTCCCACGGTGCGGGCATGGTGGTCTGATGCGGCTCGTTTACGAGGGCATGTCCCTTGGGGTTGCATAAAAAACAGATCGCCGACAATCCGCTGAGGTCCTTGGGATAAAAGACCGAATCATTGCGGCGCTGGATATTACGATGGGACCCGGCAGGGCCTGCCCACCTGCCCGGCGCGGAGCGCCGGGCAGGTGGCGGGCCGGACGGGATAGCTTGTAGAAATCCTATGTCCAGATGTGATGGCGAATTAACCCAAGCACTGGATGAATGCGGATGAAGTTTTGATGAAAGACGACCAACATCGGTTTTTGGTGCTGCTGGGCCAGTTGCCAGCCCGGCTGACGGCGGAGCAGGCGGCGTGGGTGTTGAATTGCCAGGTGCATGACATCCCGGCACTGGTTGCGGCTAGGCTGCTCAAGCCGCTGGGCAATCCTCCGCTCAATGGCGGCAAGTTTTTCGCCACGGCGGATTTATTGGAAGCTATCAAGGACCGCAACTGGTTGGTGCGTGTCAGTACCACGATTTATCAGCACTGGCACAAGAAAAACGCAGCGCAGCGGAACGGACTAAGCCGATTGCAGCCGGAACCGTTGACGGCGACGGCGGAAGTGCTTAAAGTCAGCTAGGCAGCAGACCGCAGGTCATTCAATGTTAGAATCAATCATAGGATACTTGGAGAAAGCGCTGAAGAGCCGACAGACCGGCAGCGCACTGACTCCCCTACTTTGGCTCAATGGTATTGTTACGGTACCATGTTTGTTGCTGGCTGCCTTCGTCGCCGCTCCTATGAGCATTGCCTTCTTTGCGTTGGTTTTGCTAATTGTGTTGTTCTCGCTTTGGGAGTATCGCACTCTTGTCCGGAAAGACCCCCGCCTAGTTCAGTCTGAAAAACTACAGTTTGAACTCGCTAAGCTTGACCTGGTCGCCCAAAAAGGTGGCAAAGTAATCTTTGACCCCGTGAGTATTGAGTTTGCATCGGAACCTTCGCAGTTGCCTGAAAAAGCTGGGACCTCGGAGGGCGAATTATGAGTAACGCTTACTTATATGTGTTCACTCCGGAGAAATTTACCCGCGAGCAAGTCACGAGTTTCTTGGACACGCAGGAAGGCGTCGAGCAGTGGTTCTACTCGATTCCGAATTCTATTTTCATCGTAGGAACCATTCCCGCCAGGACGCTCTCCAAGATGCTCATGGAGAAGTTTGGTGAACATCGGCATTTCATTACCATCATTTCCAAAAAGGCACGCGCTGGTTGGATGCCAAAGGACCACTGGCGTCTTTTACCAGATGACAATGCCTCCTAAAACAGGATAGGCTGCGCTGTTGTTTTAGCGTGATCGCGGCTTTCCAAACAAACAATTTCCTTTCCGCTGTCGGAAAGGGCGCGAAGCGTCAAAGCCAGCGAAGCGTGTAACGGAGTCCAGAGAGCATGTCTCTGGTGCGGGGCTTGGGGACGGCGTCAGTCCCCAAAAAAGATAAAGAGCGGTTGCGTTGGTCAGACTCAACCGCCGTTTTTGTTAAGCTGTCACCACTGTGGACAGGTTGGCCGCTTTCCGCTCGTAATCCTCAAGGGATGGTGCGATGATGACAGCCTTCTTCGCATAGGCGCGATGAATTGCCTTGCTGTTGTGGCCCAGCGCGGCCTGCGCAAACCGTTCTGGCATCCCGACTACCTTTGCGCGTTCCGCCCAAGCGTAACGGTAACTATGCAACGTCACGCCAACCACGCCGGCACGATGACAACGGCGGCGGAACCGACTGGCGCGGTCGCTTTCCGCCCATGTGGACAGGTTCGGAAACAAGGCGCCGGTCGTCGGCAAGTGCTTCAACACCTCTTCCAGCGCACTGCTGATGGTGAATTGTGCCAGCGAGCCGGTCTTCTGCCGGAAATAGGAAATCGTCCGGGTCTGCCAGTCAATGTCCTCGGCTTTGAAATTCGCTGCGTCGCTCTGGGCTGCGCCGGTTTCCCAAAGCAGTTCAAAAAACAGTTTCCACTCGGCCTTTTTCTCGTTCGCCAAAATGCTTTGGTGTTCGTCCAATGTGATGCCGCGCCGGTCTTTGGGTTCGTATTTGGGCCAGAGATACGGCGCAACGATGGGAACAGCAAGCCAGCCAAGATTCACCGCAAAGTTGTGCAGACGTTTCAGAAAATTGATGATGGAGACTTTGCCGTGTTTGAACACGGCCAGGAAATCATCGGCGGTGGTTTCCAGCAATGTCTTGTTCCGCAGTCCGTCAAAGGCGGACGACTTGAACACGTTTGCGTATCGTGCGCGGCTGCTGTCCTTGCCACGGGATTGCAACTGCTCTATGACATTCTGCCAGGTGCGTTCCACAAAGGCGGGGTCACTGGCCGTCAGATAGGCGCGGGCCAGTTGCAAGTTCAGCACCGGCTGGCGGTGCGCCTCGTTGCGGGCGTTGATCAGTTGCAACGCCTCAGTTTCGTCGCGGGTCCGCAGACTTTTTTGCTGGCCAGTCGTCGTGTCTTGGGAATAATAGATTCCGCCGCGGCGGAACAGGGTGTATTTTGTTTTCATGTGCATGGGTCTGAATCATGCACCAGAACCGTCGCGACACGTTACGGTGTAGTGGGCGAGTTTCAGCGGGATGGTGGCAGGATAGTGGTGAATTGTGATTTCGTCTGCCGCTATACTGACAGTTCCGCTGACAGTGGCCGTCCACGCGCTCAAGAAACCCTGTATTTATACGGGCTTTAATAACTTAAACACGGTTGGACACGGATAAACACGGATTGAACATCGCAGTGCGCGATTGCGTTTTCTCCGCCAACGGAGTTGGCGCAGGACCGGGGTGAGGTGACGCGTACAACTAAATCCCCTCGCCCTGTCCCTCTCCCCGCTTGGGCGGGGCGAGGGAATAGAACTTATTCGTCGCATCGTTTTTATCCGTGTCCATCCGTGTTCATCCGTGGTTTAATCTTTCCCGGTGAAACTTTCTGAAATGCGGGAATTGCTGGCGGCGCGCGGGATTCAACTGACCAGGTCCCTCGGTCAGAATTTTCTCCATGACGGCAATCAACTGCGGCGGATTGTCGAAGCCGCGGAATTGGCAAAAACTGACAAAGTGCTGGAAATCGGACCCGGACTCGGACCGCTTACGGAATTGCTTCTGGAAAGCGCCGGTGAAGTGATGGCCATTGAGAAAGACGCCCGGCTTGTGGAATTCCTGCGCGAGCGATTTCCATTTAGTTCGGAGGGGCGAGTTGCACGAGTCCCAAACTTTGCAGAAACAAAGGATCAGGGACTCGCAGAGCTCGTCCCTCCGAGATTTGAACTACTCCACGCCGACGCACTGGAATTCCTCAAGCACGAGCCACGGGATTGGAGCGATTGGAAACTGGTGGCCAATTTGCCGTATTCCGTCGCATCGCCGATTCTGGTGGAACTGGCGCAGGGCTCGCGCGCGCCAAAAAAAATTGTGGCCACGCTGCAGCTGGAGGTTGCGCAACGGCTGATGGCCAAAGCCGGGGACAAGGATTACAGCGTGTTGACGCTGCTGGTGCAACTCGATTTCGAGCCGCGCAACTCCTTTAAAATTCCAAAAAGCTGCTTTTTCCCGGAACCGGACGTGGATTCAGCCTGCGTGGTTTTGAATCGGCGCGCCACTCCGCTTTTGCCGGAGAACCAGCGCGAAGCTTTTGTGAAAATTGTGAAACGCGCCTTTTCCCAGCGACGTAAGATGATGCTGAAATTGTTGCGGGAAGATTGGCCCTCGGAAAAATTGGAACAAGCGTTTGCCAGACTGGGCATCCAGCCGCAGGAACGTGCGGAGAAATTGAGTTTGGAACAGGTTGTTTATTTGACAGCGGAACTTTTATCGTAGCCGCACTTGTGCAAGTGCAGAATTTCCACCGATTTACATCGGCGGCTATAAAATTATGAACGAGGAAATCTTTGATGTCGTCAACGAGCGCGACGAGGTGATTGATCACAAGCCGCGCCGTGAAGTGCACCGCCTCGGCCTGTTGCATCGCGCCATTCATGTGCTCGTGTTCAATTCATACGGCAAGATTTTCCTCCAGAAACGTTCGATGACCAAGGACCGTGAACCGGGCAAATGGGATTCCTCATCGTCCGGCCATGTGGATTCGGGCGAGGAATACGATGCCTGTGCCGTGCGCGAGTTGCGCGAGGAAATTGGATTGATTGTCCCAAAAACGCCGGAACGCCTGTTCAAAATAGACGCCTGTGCGGAGACGGATCAGGAATTTGTCCGGGTGTATCGGTGTGAAGCGGAAGGGCCGTTCCAGTTGCATCCCGACGAGATCGAGGGCGGCGAGTGGTTTGCGCCGGAAGCGGTTACGCGCTGGATGAACGGAAACCCCGGGGATTTTGCCGGTGCCTTCCGATTGATCTGGTCGAAGCTGAAATCCATCCCTTCCTCCTCGTCCTCGTAATCATAATCGAAAATTTATCGAGCACGAGGACGAGAAGGAGGACGAGGACGATTTTTCTCAGTCGGCACGAGGTTTGCTCCTTTACTTGCGCGAAAAATGGAGTAGTTATTTAGCCATGCAAAACTTTTTGGTTCCAATTGTGGTTGAGCAGACCGGTCGCGGCGAGCGGACGTGGGACATTTATTCCCGTCTACTGGTGGACCGCATTATTTTTCTCGGCACGGCGGTGGATGACACGGTGTCCAACATCATTATCGCCCAGTTGCTTTTTCTCCAGATGTCTGACGCCAAGAAGGACATTCATCTTTACATCAATTCCCCGGGCGGCAGCGTCACCGCCGGGCTGGCGATTTATGACACGATGCAGTTTCTGACGTGCGACGTGAACACGTATTGCATCGGCCAGGCGGCGAGCATGGCGGCGGTGCTGCTGGCGGCGGGCACGAAAGGCAAACGCTATGCGCTGCCCAACGCGCGCATCCTGATTCACCAGCCCTGGGGCGGGGTGCAGGGCCAGGCCAGCGACATCAGCATCCAGGCGCGGGAAATTTTAAGGCTCAAGGACCGGCTCAACGAGATTCTCGGCAAACATTGCGGACGCAAGGTCGAGGACATCACCCGTGACACCGATCGTGACCGTTTCATGTCCGCCGACGAGGCGAAGGAATACGGCCTCGTGGACCAGGTCGTGCAATCGCGCAAGGACATTGCCGGTTTGGCGGAAAAAACATCCGTGAATGTGTAAAAAGATGTAAATCGAAAAGCGAAAAACGAGAATGGCCCGCCCGAATAATCTCACCATGTGCAGCTTCTGCGGCAAATCGCATGCGGAAGTGCGCAAGCTGGTCGCCGGGCCGGGCGTTTATATCTGCGACAACTGCATTATCCTCTGCAAAAATGTCCTTGACCGCGAACTGGAGCTGCAGAATCAGAAAAAACAGCCGAAATTCACCGTTCCCAAACCCGCCGAAATCAAACGACTGCTGGATTTGCATTGTGTCGGCCAGGAACATGCCAAAAAAACCCTGGCCGTTGCGGTCCATAATCATTTCAAGCGCATTCAACAGGAACCGGAGACGGGGACAGCTGCCGGCAAGAGCAAGCATTCCGGCGTTGAAATCGAAAAGAGCAACATTTTGATGATTGGCCCGACCGGTTCCGGGAAGACGCTGCTGGCGCGCACCCTCGCCCGGGTGCTGGATGTGCCGTTCGCCATCGCCGACGCCACGGCGCTGACCGAGGCCGGTTATGTGGGTGAAGACGTGGAGAACATCATTTTGCGATTGCTGCAAAATTCGGATTACGATGTAAAACGCGCCCAGCGCGGCATCGTTTACATTGACGAGATTGACAAAATCGCGCGCAAGGCCGAAGGGCCGTCCATCACGCGCGACGTTTCCGGCGAGGGCGTGCAGCAGGCGTTGTTGAAAATCCTCGAAGGCACGGTTTGCAACGTGCCGCCCCAGGGCGGCCGCAAACATCCGCAGCAGGAATACATTCGCGTGGACACGACGGACATTTTGTTCATTTGCGGCGGGGCATTTGTCGGTCTGGAAAAAATCATTCAACGGCGGCTGGGCCGGCACACCATGGGGTTTGGCGCCATCGGCGAAATGCAAAAAAATGCCACCACCGCGCGCGATCAGATTTTGCAGCGCGCCGAGCCGGAGGATTTGCTGGACTACGGTTTCATTCCCGAATTTATCGGCCGGCTGCCGGTGGTGACCACGCTGACCGAATTGTCTGAGGCTCAACTGGTTTCCATCCTGACCGAAACAAAGAACGCGCTGACGAAGCAATTTGCCAAGCTCATGGCGATGGAAGGCGTGGAACTGGAATTCACGCCCGATGCCCTGCGTGAACTGGCGGTTTTGGCGCTCAAGAAGGGCACCGGCGCGCGCGCCCTGCGCGGACTGATTGAGCGGCTGATGCTCGACGTGATGTATGACGCGCCTGATAACAGCGACGTCGTTCACGTGAAAATCACGCAGTCGGTCGTGCTGGGCGAAACCCAGCCCATTGTTCGGCGCAAGCCGGACATGGAAGCGGCGTAGTCGAAGCGACCACAAAAGGGAGAAAACCAGGCGTTTTTTCTTGCAGGCCGGAGCGATTTCGGGAGTTTTAAGGGCCACTCGAATGAATTTGCCGTCTGCCAAACTCGCCAACATGGGATCGCTTGTCACCGAAAGCCCGATTCGTGACCTGGAGGCCATCATCCGTTCGCGAACGCCACTGATTGTCGTCGAGACCGGCGAAGAACCTCATATCGTCCAAATGGTGCGGCAAATCGCGAACCGTTTGCAACTCAAGGCCTATCGCTGGACGGTGACGGAAGGTTTACAGGCGTTTGATCCTTGCGACCAACCGTTGCAGTCGGTCGTCAAATCGCAGGAGATTTTAAATTATATTAAGAACTCCGCCACTCATTCGCTATTTGTGCTGTTGGATTTTCATCCCTATTTGGAGGATGCGGTGGTGGTCCGTTATTTGAAAGACATCGCCCTGACGTATGAGCGGCACTATTCGACGGTGGTATTGGTTGGTTCAACCATGCCGGTGCCGCCGGACTTGCAACCGTACACCGCACGATTCCGCCTGCCGTTGCCGTCAGCCGATGAAGTGCGTGGAATCGTTTATGACGTGGCCGCCGATTGGGGTGCAGAACACGGTAAACGCGATGTCCAAACCACCAACAAGGCGATTGATCTGCTCGTGCGGAACCTGGTCGGCCTTACCACCACGGATGTGCGCCGCCTGGCGCTCAAGGCCATCAACGACGATGGCGTAATTTCCGAATCCGAAATGCCCGAAGTCATGCGGGCGAAATATGAACTGCTCGGACGCGACGGCGTTTTATCGTTTGAGTATGAAACCGTGCAATTCTCGGAAATTGGCGGCCTGCAGCGGCTGCGGAACTGGCTGACCGTGCGCAGGGACTTTTTCCTGGGTGACGCCGATACGCCGCTCGACCCGCCGCGCGGCGTTCTGCTGCTGGGCGTGCAAGGTTGCGGCAAAAGCCTGGTGGCCAAGGCCGCCGCCGCGATTTTCGGCGTGCCGCTCTTGCGCCTCGATTTCAGCGTGCTCTACAACAAATATTATGGCGAGACCGAACGCAATTTGCGGAAGGCCTTTGAAACCGCCGAAGTGATGTCGCCGTGCGTTCTCTGGATGGACGAAATCGAAAAGGGCGTGGCCGTGCAGGAGGACGATGACGGATTGTCGCGCCGGATTCTGGGGACTTTCCTGACCTGGATGTCTGAACGCAAAAAACCGGTTTTCGTCGTCGCCACCGCCAATGACATCATGCGCCTGCCACCGGAATTGGTGCGCAAAGGCCGGTTCGACGAGATTTTTTTCGTGGATCTGCCGTCGTCGCCGAACCGCCGTGACATTTTACAGATTCACCTGCGCAAACGTTCACTGGAGCTCGCGCAATTTGACCTGGACACGCTGGTGGAAGCCACGAAGGGTTTTTCCGGTTCGGAAATCGAACAGGCCATCGTATCGGCGATGTACACGGCGCACGCGCAAGGGCACGGCCTGACGCAACCGGATTTAATCGCTGAAATCCAACAGACCCGGCCTTTGTCCGTGGTCATGAGGGAGAAGATCCAGGAAACGCGCGATTGGGCGTCGAACCGCACCGTGCCCTGTGATTAAATCATCGCGCGAAAATCTGGCGGATGACGTCTTCAATCGGCACTTCCTGGATGTCAATATCCGTTACCGGCAGGTCGTCCAGCAATGATTTGCAGACGGCAATCACGCGGTCGCGCTTGACCTTGAGGGTGATGGCGCTCGGCGTCTTTTCCACAACTTCGCCGTAGCGCGAAAGATTTTCATGCGGGTGCGCCTCCGTGCTGGCGCATTGAATCGTGACGAATTTGAAATCGGCGAAGCGGTCCACAATTTCGTCAAGTCGGCCGTCGAAGAAAATATTGCCGTGGTCGATGATGATAACGCGCTGGCAGAGCGCCTGGATGTCGGCCATGTAGTGGCTGGTGAGCAGAATCGTGGTTTTTTGCTCGGCGTTGTGGCGGCGGATGAATTCACGGACGGTTTTTTGCGAAATAACATCCAGCCCGATGGTCGGTTCGTCGAGGAAAAGCACTCTGGGCTGATGGAGCAAAGACGCAATCAGCTCCATTTTCATACGTTCGCCGAGGGAAAGTTCGCGCACGCTGACGTTGAGCTTTTCCTTGACGGCGAGGAGTTCACTCATTTCAGCGACGGTGCGCTCAAAACGGTCAGCGGGGATGCCGTAGATTTTCGCGTTTAATTCCAGCGATTCGCGGGCGGGCAAGTCCCACCAGAGCTGGTTTTTTTGGCCGAGGACGAGCGCGAACTGCCGCCGGTAGCCGTCAGCACGTTCCCAGGGCGTGTAACCGAGGACTTTGGCCGAGCCGCCCGTCGGATAAAGCAGGCCGGCGAGCATTTTGAGCGTGGTGGTCTTGCCGGCGCCATTCGGACCAAGGAAGCCGACCAGTTCGCCCGGTTCAATCTGGAAATGCACGTCGTTGACGGCAACGGTTTGCTCGTACTGCCGGTGAAAAAGCCCCTTGACCGCACCCGCAAAACCGGGCTGCTTCTTGTAGGTGCGAAAAGCCTTGGTCAGGCCGTTGACTTCAATGACCGGCATGAAAGAAGTGTTGAGTGGCGGGCGAAAAGTGTCGAGCGCGGAATCAGCGCATCAACTGCTTTTCGAGGTAATGGACGACCTGACGGACATTCGAGTCCACTTCCATGCGGTCTTTCACGAGGCGGCAGGCGTGGAGGACGGTGCCATGATCGCGGCCACCAAAGGCCTCGCCAATGGTATTGAGCGAGCTTTCGGTCATCTGGCGTGACAAATACATGGCCACCTGACGAGGAAAGGCAATGTTTTCCGGGCGGCGTTTGCTGGTCATGTCGGCGAGACGGATATCGAAGTGCTCGGCCACGCGCTTCTGGATGACTTCGATGCTGATGGAGAGCCGGCCTTCCTCGTGGAGGATTTCGCGCAACAGGCCTTCGACCACTTCGATGCTCAGCTTTTTGCCGGTGAGCGAGGCGTAGGACGCAACCCGAATGAGCGCGCCTTCCAGCCGGCGGACGTTCGTACGAATGCGGCTGGCGAGGAAATTCAAGATATCCTCCGGCAACGTGACGCCCATGAGCTGTGCCTTTTTGTTGAGAATGGCAAGGCGCATTTCGATGTCCGGCGGCTGCAAATCGGTGACCAGACCCCATTCGAAGCGGGAGACGAGGCGGTGTTCCAGTCCCTGGATTTCACTGGCCGGGCGGTCGCAGGTGAGCACGATCTGTTTGTGCGCCTCGTGCAACGCGTTGAACGTGTGGAAAAATTCCTCCTGAATGCGTTCCTTGCCCGCCAGAAACTGGATGTCGTCAATCAACAGCACGTCGGTTTGGCGGTATTTCTTGCGAAACCGGGCCAATTGGTTGTTTTGAATGCCATCAATGTATTCGTTGGTGAATTTTTCGGACGAGACATAGGCCACGCGGGCGCTCTTCTTGTTGCTGGCGACGTACTGGCCGATGGCGTGGAGGAGGTGGGTCTTGCCGAGGCCGACCCCGCCGTAGAGGAAAAGCGGGTTATAGGATTTACCGGGTGCCTGGGCGACGGCCAGCGCGGCGGCGTAAGCGAAATTGTTGTTGTTGCCGACGACGAAAGTCTCGAACGTGTTTTTGGGGTTGAAACTGATTTCCCCATTATGCGGCGTGCGTTCATGGCTGGACTCGGCCGTTCGGGTTGATTTAACCGGCGCTGAAGGAGCGGGCGCGGGAAGTGCCTGGGCGCCGTTGCCGGTGACGATTTTGAATTTTATCTGCAACTGGCGCCCGGCGGCGACGGTCAGGGCATCCTGCAACAGGCTGAGATAATTGTCCTTGAGCCAGACCTCGCAGAATTCGTTGGCTACCTCCAAAATAACGCAGTTGGGGTCAACCGCATTGGCGCGCAACGGCGCGAACCACATGTTGTAAGTGTCTGCATTCAACCTGGAACGAAGGTGTTCCCGCGCTGAATTCCAAATTTTTTCTACCGAAAGCTGCATTTGCGTTTTGTCAAAAAGCCCGTTTTTTAAGTGTTTTATTCACCTAGCCCTAAAATTGGCGTTTGACTTCGCCCGCCATGCTCACTTGCGCCGCTTCAAACTCACTGTTTCGATAAAGCGTTCACACCCACGCTCTTATTCATCAAAACCGTTGCTCCAACATCAATGCAATGCACTGATTTGTAACATGTTGCGAATTATAAGACCAAAACTCTGATTCTGCGTCTTCTAAAACCTTTGAAACATCACGACCAACTTTTTGCGTACGCGAACTTTTTACGCAAAACGGCCGAACGTTTCTAGGACAACATATTAACTTTTATTCACGACTTATTCACAACCGCCTTCTACCCGGCTAAATCAAAATGATTTTACAATTTTGCTGACCACTTCTGTAAATCAAAATTTGGCTCTCAGACAAAGAATCTTCCGTCCGGTCTTATTCTGCTCAATCATCGTTCACACCGCTTGTTCACCCGTTTCACCGGTGCGAATGCGAATCACGTCCTGAATGGGGCTGACAAAAATTTTTCCATCCCCGATCTTGCCGGTTTTGGCCGCCTTGACAATGGCTTCCACTGCGGCACTCACCAGCGAGTCGGCCAACACCACCTCAATTTTGATCTTCGGCAAAAAATCCACGACATATTCACTGCCACGGTAAATTTCCGTATGCCCCTTTTGCCGTCCAAAGCCCTTGACTTCGGCGACGGTCATGCCCGCAACCCCCAATGCGTTCAACGCAGATTTCACGTCCTCAAGCTTAAAGGGTTTGACGACCGCCTCAATTTTCTTCATGCCTTTTCCTTTCTCTCGGCTCGCGAAATGATATTAGCAGTCAGTTTTGACCTGTAAACAGGAATCTTCGACTTGTCGTTTCCTCTCCCCCTAAATTGGTAAAGAACAGGAAAACCCGCATTATTTGCCGATCACGCTTATGGGATAGGCGGTATGAACAATTGTTGCTTATACTTTACCAAGCCAGGTTGACATGGATAAGCATTTATGATTTTATGTCCGCAAGGTGCGACGGGATATAGGGTCTGTCGACGGCGTTCTTTGAATTTCTATAACAGTTTTCGATCCGGGTATGGGTACGCTCCCGGATTGGAGTTCTTCGTGATCCTACGTACGTACTCTCGAAAATTCCCCGGGTCTCTCGGCCACCCCCTGGCCGTTTGACCCGGTTTTTCTTTTTCAGGCCGAGTCCGAACTGCCCTGCGCGTTCGTTGACACCATTTTTCCCGGCTGTTAGCTTCGTCCCTTCTGAATGTCACGATGGACTATAAAAACACATTAAATCTGCCTCGAACCGATTTCCCCATGAAGGCCGACCTCGTCACCCGGGAGCCGGAACGGCTGAAAAAGTGGGAAACCGCCGGCCTTTACGGGAAAATCCAGGCCGCTCGCGCCCAGGCAAAGGTAAAATTTGTCCTGCACGACGGCCCACCGTTCGCGAATGGCGATGTCCACATCGGGACCGCATTGAACAAGATTCTCAAGGACATCATCGTCAAATACAAAACCTTGCGCGGTTTCAGCGCGCCATATGTGCCGGGCTGGGACTGCCACGGTTTGCCCATCGAATTCAAGGTTTCCCAGGAAATGCGCAAGGAGTTTGAAGCTCAATGGCCGCAAATTCGGAAAGAATGCGAAGAGTTATGGAAAGACAAAACCGACCCTGCTTCAGTTGAGAAAGGGATTAAACATTCCGAGCAACAGCAATTCATGTCTCCTGAAAAAGTCCGCGCGAAGTGCGAAGAATACGCCAAACATTTCATTGATGTTCAGCGCGGCCAATTCAAACGCCTTGGCGTGTTTGGTGATTGGGACAATCCATATTTAACACTCGACAGAAAATACGAGGCTGAAGAGTTGCGGCTATTTGCGGACATCGTGGAGAAAGGCTTCGTTTATCGTGCAAAGAAGCCGGTATATTGGTGTATCGTATGCAGCACCGCGCTGGCCGAGGCCGAAGTTGAATACAAGGACCATGTCAGCTCGAGCGTCTTCGTGAAGTTTTGGATTGATGTTGAAAATTCCCCAAAAGAAATCAAAAACTTAATTCCCCAAAATGCCTTTGTCTTAATTTGGACCACGACACCGTGGACGCTGCCTGCAAATCTTGCGGTGGCATTCAATAGCAACCTGATTTATTGCTTCATCCAGCATGAAACTGAAAACGGAATTGAGCATTTGCTGGTTTCGAGTGATTTAGCCCAAAAAGTTATAGAGAACGCTGGGCTAAAAAACGCCAAAATTTTGTCACCGAATTATCCGGGTTACACATTTGCATTTTTGTGCTACGAACATCCGTTTATCAAACGGAAGGGACAGCTTTTTGCAGGCGATAATTTCGTCACCAGCGAAACAGGTACAGGCTTTGTCCACATCGCGCCAGGTCACGGCTTAGACGACTACAATCTCGGTTTGCAAAACAGCTTAAAAATTTATTCTCCGGTGACCGATCATGGCGTTCTTGCTTGGACGGATGATTTTCCAAGCGAAGAACAAATGCCCGATTCTTTGATTGGTAAATCGCTCTTGGAAAAAAAAGGCAAGCCGAGTGAGGCGAATGAAGCCGTTCTCTCACTGTTGCGTATAAAAAATGCGTTGCTGCACCAAGAAGATTACCATCACAGCTATCCGCATTGTTGGCGTAGCAAAACGCCTGTTATCTTCCGCGCGATGAATCAGTGGTTTATCGCTATTGATAAAGCACCAAACGAACAAGAATCACATCGGAAATCAAAACAAGCTACGTACGTACGCCCTGAAGCGGGAGAAGCTTTCGAGGAAGGTGAAAGCCTGAAGTTGGCAGCACAAAAGCAGATTTCAAGAATTAGTTGGATTCCAGAATGGGGACAAAATCGTATTTTAGGTGCTGTTCAGTCTCGTCCAGATTGGTGTATCTCACGCCAAAGGTCATGGGGCGTGCCAATCCCCTGTTTTTACAAGCATGACGGGCAACCTATATTGTATCCCAGCATTATTCGAACGTTTGCTGATTTAGTCGAAAAACAAGGTTCCAACATTTGGTTTAAGAAATCTTGCTCTGAACTTTGGGCTTTATTGAAGCCAGCAAATTACGACGATCAAACACCTGAATCTAAATCCGTTGATACACTTGATGTGTGGATCGATTCTGGTTCTTCATCTAAAGCTGTTTTGAAAGCCCGCAAAGAACTGCATCATGAAAACGAAACTGGTGACGATATTTGGCGAGCCGATGTTTACCTCGAAGGGAGCGATCAACATCGCGGTTGGTTTCAATCGTCACTACTGCTTTCGATAGCCGGAAATGGTACTTTTCCTTTTAAAACGGGTTTAGGGCCGGCACCGTACAAAACAGTTCTGACGCATGGTTTCATGGTAGATGCCGACCGCGAAAAGATCTCCAAGAGCAAGCAAGGGCAGGGCGGCTATGAGAAGCCACAGACCTCCGAAGTCTACGTGAAAAAACATGGCGCGGACATCATCCGCCTGTGGGTAGCTTCGCAAGATTACCGCAACGATATCATCGTTAGCGAAGAGCGTCTTAAGAAGGTGACTGAAACGTACACAAAATTGCGCAACACGTTGCGCTACCAACTTTCGAATCTCTACGACTTTGATCCAGCGAAACACACCGTCCCCGACGACAAACTCACCAGCCTTGACCGTTGGATTCTCGACGAATTCTCAAAGCTCGAAAACGAGGTCATTGTAGCTTACGACAAATACGAATTTCACAGCGTTTATCAACATCTCAGACAATTTGTCTCAGTAGAACTTTCAGCGCTTTACCATGACGTTATTAAAGATCGGCTTTATACAGATGCAGCAAATTCACATCGCCGACGTTCGACACAAACAGCGCTCTACAGAATGGTGATAGGTTTATGCCAAATGTTTGCCCCGATTCTTACTTTTACTTCTGATGAGGCATGGGAGTTAGTGCCAGCCAAGACTTCTGATTCGGTTCATGCAAGTATATGGAAACCAAGGCCGTTTATGAGGGCTGAAAAAGAGGTCGAACTCTGGAACACACTCTTAGATTTTCGTGAAGCCTTACTTCCAAAACTTGAAGCTAAACGCAATGAAAAGGTTATCGGCAAAACGCTTGAAGCGAAAATCCGCTTATTCGCCGAGCATAATTTCCTTTCAAAGTTAACTGCTGATAAAAGTGTTCTCGAAGCGTTTCGAGAACTTCTAAATGTTTCCCAGTTTGAAATAACCAACGATAAAGATGCAGATTTAGTCATTCATGCTGACGGCCAGAAATGCGAGCGCTGCTGGCATTGGGAAACGGATGTGGGCTCAAATCCGGCACATCCGACCATTTGCGGTCGCTGCGTGAAGGCCGTTGCCGGAAAACAGGAACGGTGAGGTTCGTCAGTATCCGGATCGGAGCTGGCATTTTTGAATTTCCAGTCCCACTTTTTGCCGCACTTGACTCTGATGGCGGGAAAAGAAATCATGTGTGATTGACTGAGTGAATTCTCCTGCACAGATGGCTCGCGGACAGCTTTTAGCCCAGTGGCTGGCCGGGGCGAGCACGCTGCTTTTCACATTGTTTCGATTCGTGCCATGGGGGGCGCGCACGAGCAATCAGATTCTGGATGATTCCTGGATCCAGGTTCAGCACCTGGCTTTTCTCGGGCATTGGCAGTTTGGCCACGACATTGTTTTCACTTTCGGCCCCTGGGGATTTCTTCTTTATGGCGGGTATTATCCGGCAACTTACCAGGTCACTCTGATTGCCTGGCTGGTCCTTTCCGTCGTGTTCTGGTGGGCGGCGTGGCGGATTGCCCACGCCCTATTTGAAAATAAATTCATTTCCTGGTTTTGGCTGATGATATTTACGGCTACGGCCGACCTGACCGCGGCCTGGGTTTTATTGCTGCTGTTGGTGCATTTTTTTGTGGAGGACCGTCCGTTTTCGATAATCCAGGCCTTGCTCGTGATATCCATGAGCCTGTTGAGCCTGACTCAATTTATCATCTTTGTCCTCACGGTGATGTCCGTGGCGGCAATTGTGTTGGACAACATCCTGCGGCAGCGGCGTTTCCCCTGGATTCTGCCAGTGTTTGCCGCGGGTCATTTAGGCTTTTGGATCGCAGCGGGCCAACACCCGGGTAATTTCGGTTCGTATCTCCGGCACTCTTGGCAGATTTCAAATGGTTACACCGAAGCCATGATGTTGACCGGTTCGAACGAAGTTCAGGATATTTGTTATTTTTTGGTTGCGGCCATGATGGTGAGTGCAGTCACGGGATATGCTGCGTGGATGCGTCATCGTTTTTGGGGAATCATTCCCTGGGTGGGAGTGTGTTTCATCCTTTTTACGGATTTCAAGTATGGCTACGTGCGGCATGACGCGCACGATTGGTGGGCCGTGAAAGGTCTTCTGCTTGTCTCTTTGGCCTCAGTGGCCGCGCTCTGGTCCATCGCGCGGAAAAAGGGGCAATGGGCGGTTGTTGCCGGCCTGGTACCGACCGTGGCCGTCTTTCTTTTTTTATCCTTCACTTACCGCCACGACGCCGGAACTGGACTATTGCCGGGCATTTCGAAGATGTCAGGCATTCAAGGATTTTCCGGACCGGGGGGGCTGATTGGCGGCGGACGTTTGCATGAAGCCTATGAAAGGCATCTCGCCGACCTGCGAAATCAATTCCCGCTTCCTCCCATCGAAGGGAATATCGATGCTTATCCCTGGAATCTGGACGTCATTTTTGCCTATGGCCTGAGTTATCACCCGAGGCCGGTGATACAAAGTTTTTCCGCCTACACACCGGAACTGGCGCAACTGAATGCCGATTTCCTTCACGGCGAAAACGCACCGCAGAATATTCTGATCGAGGGATCGAGTTCAAATGAGCGTTTCCCGCCACGGGACGACGGGTTAACCATCGATGATCGTTTTCCGTCGTTGGATGATGGTCTTTCCTGGCCGGAATTGCTGACGCGGTATGATGTTCGGGATGCTGAAGTTTCTTTTGTCCTCTTGAAACAATCGCTCCAGCCCAGGCAATACCAGCTGGTCCCGCTTGAAGACATTTCCATCAACTTTGGGGAACAAATTGATGTGCCATCAGCAACGAATGGCCCGATCTGGGCCAAAATTGAACTCAACCACACCTGGTGGGGTACCGTGATTTCGACACTTTACAAGCCGCCCATCCTCTTACTGGACGTGTCCACACGCAGTCAACGGCAACCCTTTCAGAAGCGTTTGGTTCCCGGCATGGCACGCGGCGGGTTTTTGTTGTCGCCGCTCGTTGAAGGGTGTGCCTCGTTTGCCTTGCTCGCTTCCACCGACGCCTCAAGCGATTTGTCAGATAGTGAGGTGACCTCCCTGAGGATTACCTCGGCCGACGGGGCTTCGGCAGCCTGTTACCAAAACCCGGTGCGGCTTCGCTTATATCGGCTGGAATATCCCAGGCAAAATCTCGAAGACGTCATGGGGTTCCGGCCATTAACGCGGTTGGAGAAGGCCTTGCGTGGCTCACAACTATTGAAAGCGGATTACATGCCGCAAATGGCATATTATCCCGGGGAAGGGACTATCCTGGAGGTTCCGCGGGACTCGGGAATTTTGTTTGCCGTTCCGGGGGAGGCCAGGCATTTGAAGGTTGGTTTTGGCATTCGCGAGTGGGAGAAAATGGGACCACGGGGCGCCGCGAAGGTCGTTTTTCGAGCGTTGGCCATGGACCGGCAAGGGCAGGGGCATCTGCTGTGGTCGCGACAACTTGACCCGGCAGCGCAAAAAGCCCACCGGGAAAAACAAGAAGTCCAGATTGATTTGGAGGGTCTTAACGCGTCCGGCCTTGTGCTGCAAACCTTGTCCGTTGAAAAGAACGACGAGAATGAGTTACACTGTTATTGGTCGAAGATTGATTTTGAATGAAAGGTCTGAACAAGGGGGAAGCGAAATGAAAACCTGTTGACCGGATGATACCGGACCGATTGCATGAATGACGAAACCAAAACCTCCCCGGGCAATTCGCGGTCGCCGTCAGCGCGAAAACTTCGTTGGGTATTGAGCCTGCTGGCCGCGGTGCTGGCGTTGCTTGCGGTCGAGGCGTTCTATTATTTTTCTCCGCCGCCGCTCGATCCCGAGCAGAAGGCGTTGCGGGCGTGGCAAGGCGTCCTGGCGCCGGATTTCTCCGTGACCAATCTCGACGGCCGAACCATTCATTTGGCCGATTGGAAGGGCGAACGGGTCGTGCTGAACTTTTGGGCGACCCAGTGTCCGCCATGTCTGGAAGAAATTCCGAATTTCATCAAATTACGCAGCGCCACCTCACCCACAAACGTTATCATCCTCGGCGTCAGCACGGACGATTTGGATACGCAAAAGGCTTTCGCGCAGCGGCAAGGCATCAATTACCCGTTGAGCATAATGGGAAACGTGCCGTCACCGTATCAGGACGTGGATGCGATTCCCGTGACGATGGTCATTGATCGCAATGGCATTATTCAGCGCGTGCTGTTTGGCCCGCAGGAGTTTGCGGACCTGAGAAAATACGCAGCGGAATCCGATTTTGCCGGAACCGTCAAAGCCGCGCCCGCGAATTAAAACCGTTCCTTTTGGACAACCCGGGAAACGAGGCAACGAAAGTCAAATGGCTTTGTTTCTTCGTTTCCTTGTTGCCCCGGGCCTTAAGCCGGCTGTTGCTGCGTCAGGCAGTGCAGCGCGCCGCCACCGAGAACCAGGTCCGCCGCGTGAATGCCCACGACCGGGCGGTCTTTGAACAGTTCGCCCAATACGCCAAGGGCAAGGCGGTCGTTGGGATCATTAAACGTCGGGACGAGGACGGCGGCGTTGCCGATGTAAAAATTCGCATAGCTCGCAGGCAAGCGCCGGCGGTCAAAATAAAGCGGTGACGGCATGGGGAGTTCGACCACTTCCGGTTTGCCGCCATCTTCCAATCGTAAATCATGGATGCGCTCCCAGTTTTCGGCGAGCGGGCGGTAATTTACATCCCGGGAATTTTTTTCGCGCACGAGCACGAGCGTTCTGGGATTAACGAAGCGGCAGATATCGTCAATGTGACCGTGCGTGTCGTCGCCGGCCGGGCCTTTGGCCAGCCAAAAAATATATGTTACGCCGAGATAATTTTTCAGCGTTGCTTCGATTTCCTTTTTGCCCAGACCGGGATTGCGGACCTGGATTTTCGGGTCGAGATAACATTGTTCCGTCGAGAGCAGCGTACGGCGGCCGTTCACCTCGATGCCGCCGCCTTCCATGACGAATGGCCGGCCGTGCCATTCGGCGTGGAAAAGTTTCTTGCGCAAAAGGCGCGCGGCGGTGTCGGGGACCTTTGTGTCCTTGCGCCAGTGGTGGTACCTGGCCCAGCCGTTGAAATGGAAATGAACAATCGCCGTCTCGGACGGCTTGTAACGGCGGTCTGTGACCGCCGGATTTTTTGAGCAACGCCCCTGGAGCGCCACTGCACCACTTTTGACAAAAATCGGGCCGCTATCGCGCGTCCAGCTACGATTCGTTGGATGAACGACGAACCGGATTTTCTTCAGATTGCAGCCGGCACGCTTGAGAATTCGGCGCGCGGAATTTTCCTCGGCTTTGTGGCGGACGAGCATATAAACGATTTCACCCGCGGAAACTGTTCGCACCATTTCGCCGTAAACCCGGGGAATGGCCGCGAATTTGCCCGGCCAGTCACTGGCGTTGTGCGGCCAGGCGAGCCAGGTGGCTTCATGCGGTTCCCATTCTGCGGGCATCCGGTAAGCCAGGTGGGCAGGAGTTGCTGTGTTCGCGGATTGCGAGTTCGCCATAAAAGGTACGCTGAGCATAATCACTCCGCCCGGTCCGGGAAATCTTGAAACGACATCCACTTGCCGGAGAGGCAACATTTAACTGAGGGGATGGTAGGCCTTCCAACCATTAATATCGGCCACATCACGGATAAGTTCAAATAAAAAATTTTTAAAAAAGTGATGGGAATTGGGTGCAAATTCACCCTACTTGAACGACTATAAATCAGGAACAGCGATTGCTCACAACGGTCTCGCTCTTATGAAGATGAGCCTAAATAAAGTCAGAAATCGGGCGGCTGTGAAAAGCACGACGTTCATTGAGCTGTTGCTCTTGTCGTTGACCTATCTTGCTGTCTCCCAATTATCTGTGCAGGCGGCTCAACCGGTGGTCATTCAGTTGGCTGTCGGCGCGTCGGGCGTGCAAATCCAACGCGCACTGGATCTTCTGCCTGAGAGTGGTGGAGAAGTGGTCGTACCGGCGGGAGTTTTCACGGTGAATCAACCCATCGTGCTGCGCCGGGATCATCAGACCCTGCGCGGTGCCGGAAAGGGCACCATCCTCCGGCTGGCGGACGGCGCCAATTGCCCGGTCATCATCCTGGGAGAACCGGTTAATAATCCGCAGCACACCATCCGATATCTGCGCATCAGCAATCTTTTCATTGATGGAAACCGCTCACATCAGCAACGCGAACTCTGGCGATCGGCCGGTGAAGGTTCGCAAATCCGCAATAACGGCATCACGGTGCAAAATGTGAGTGACTCGGTCGTGGTCCATGTGACCTGCGCCCGTGCCCGCTCGGGTGGACTGGTCACGACGCGAGGCGTGCGGCGGCTGACGGTGCAGGATTTGACGGCGTTTGACAACGAATTTGACGGCCTGGCCTGTTATCATACGGAGGACTCCCTGTTTACGGAGCTTAATCTCCACCACAATCCCGGTGCCGGCATTTCGCTGGATCTCGCTTTTAACAACAACGTGATCAGCAACGCGGTGCTGGCCGCCAATGACCTGGGCATCTTCATGCGCGCGAGCCGTGGCAACAGATTTTATAACATTTCCATCCAGGACAGCCGTCACTATGGAGTCTTCATGGCCCACGCCGAGCGGCAGACCGTGCGGGGTTGGGCGCCGGCGCCCCGGACCGAATGCGTGCACAACGCCTTCACCAACCTCATCGCCAGCGGTTGCGGGAGCGCCGCCTTCCGGGTCAATGACACCACCTGCACCAACAACGTCATCATCGGGGCCAAATTCCATGATGATGTTCAAGGCGGGCTCTCGCTCGCCCGTCCGGATTTGGTGCTGTTGCAGTAACTTCACATCGGTTTGGATTGCGCCGCAAATCCGCATGGGGTGGAGAATTTTGCGCCGTGACCAATTTTGAATTTGGGGATTGGCAATCGCGCAAACCTTTGTATTGTGGGGCAACGCGGAATTTTTGAGACTCCACCTATGAATAAGAAAGCGCAGCCCAAATCCTCCGGTGGGCCGGTTTCCGATTTCATTCAGGAGCACTTCCGGCATTTCAACGCCGCTACCCTCCTGGACGCTGCGCAAGCCTACCGCACGCATCTGGACGCCGGTGGTCGCATGATGGTTTGCCTCGCGGGCGCCATGAGCACCGCCGAACTCGGGCTGTCCCTGGCCGAGATGATTCGCCGCGACAAGGTCCATCTCATCACCTGCACCGGCGCCAATCTCGAGGAGGACGTGTTCAACCTGGTGGCGCATGATTATTACGAGCGCGTGCCGCATTACCGGCACCTCACGCCGGCGCAGGAGGAGGATTTGCTCAACCGCCATCTCAATCGCGTGACCGACACGTGCATCCCGGAAAACGAGGCGATGCGCCGCATGGAGGAAGCCATGCTCGAAGTCTGGGTTGCCGCCGAGCAGGCGGGCCAGCGGTTTTTCCCGCACGAATTCTTCTATCAGGTTCTTCGCAGCGGCAAATACCGGAACCATTACCAGATTGACCCGAAGGATTCGTGGATGCTGGCCGCGGCCGAGAAAGACCTGCCCATTGTCGTGCCCGGCTGGGAGGACTCGACCATCGGGAACATGTATGCCGCGGCCCTCATCCGCGGCAGCTTGAAGAACATTCACACCGTACGCACCGGCGTCGAATACATGACGTGGCTGGCGGATTTTTATGCGCGCACGGCAAAAAAGAATCCGCTCGGCATGTTCCAGATTGGCGGTGGCATTGCGGGTGATTTCCCCATTTGCGTCGTGCCGATGTTGCACCAGGATTTGGGACGCACGGACGTGCCGCTTTGGGGTTACTTCTGCCAGATCAGCGACTCAACGACGAGCTACGGCAGCTATTCCGGCGCGGTGCCGAATGAGAAAATCACCTGGGGCAAACTCGGGGTGGACACGCCCCGGTTCATCATCGAATCCGACGCCACGATCGTCGCGCCGTTGATTTTCGCGTACGTGCTGGGGTGGTAATGGGGAAGCGGACAGCGCCTGCCAATTTTTTCAATAAACGCTTGTAAGAAAAAAAGATTTCCGACAAAGTGCCGCGCCAAAAAATATCCGCCATGCTGGAATTCAAAAATAAAATCCTGTTCGTCGGCTACGGCGCGGTGGCGCAATGCGCGCTGCCGATCCTTTTCAAACATCTCAAGACCCCGGCCCAAAACGTCACGGTCATGGATTTCGAGGACCGGCGCGGCGCGCTGGCGCCGTGGCTCAAGCGCGGCGTGAAGTTCGCCCGCAAGCGGGTGACGCGCGAGAACATGGATGTGCTGCTCGGCCAATATCTTTCCGCCGGCGACGTGCTGATTGACCTGGCGTGGAACATTGACTGCTGCGAAATCCTCCAGTGGTGCCATGAACGCGGCGTGCTTTACGTCAACACGTCGGTTGAGTTGTGGGACCCGTATGAAAATTCCAGGAGTGCGTCGCCGCAGAAGATGACGCTCTACTGGCGGCACATGAACATCCGCCGCATGATTTCCCAATGGCCGCAGCCCGGCCCGACAGCAGTGCTGGAGCACGGGGCGAATCCGGGATTGATTTCGCATTTCACCAAGCAGGGGTTGATTGATATCGGCAAGCGCGCCATCAAGGACAAGAAAATCACCGGAAGCACTGCGGAAGAAGTTCAGCAGTTGATCGCCGACGGAAAATTCAACCGGCTCGCGATGAAACTCGGCGTGAAGGTGGTTCATTGCAGCGAGCGCGACACGCAAATCACCGATCAGCCGAAGGCGGTGGACGAGTTCGCCAACACCTGGAGTGTCGAAGGTTTCCGCGAAGAAGGCACGACGACCGCCGAGATGGGTTGGGGCACGCACGAGAAGGAATTGCCGGAGCTGGCGCACGAGCACGCCGACGGCCCGCGCAACCAGATTTGCCTCGCGCGCATGGGCATCAACACCTGGGTCCGGTCGTGGGTGCCGGATTATTGCATCCACGGCATGGTCGTGCGCCACGGCGAGGCGTTTACGATTTCCGACCGGCTGACGGTCTGTGAAAACGGCAAGGCGGTTTATCGCCCGACGGTCCATTACGCCTATTGCCCGGCGGACGTGGCCATTGCCTCGCTGAACGAACTGCGTGGTTATGATTACCAATTGCAGCCCAAGGCGCGCATTTTGAACGACGAAATCACCAGCGGTGCGGATATCCTGGGCGCACTGCTGATGGGCCATGCCTACAATTCCTGGTGGATTGGCAGTGACCTGAGCATCGGCGAATCACGCCGGCTCGTGCCACACCAGAACGCGACGACGATGCAGGTGGCGATTTCCGTCGTCGCCGCCGCGATGTGGATGATTGAAAATCCGGCGCGCGGTGTCCTGGTGCCGGACGATCTGCCGCACGATTACGTTTTAAAAATTTCCCGGCCGTATCTCGGCAAATGGATTTCCAAACCATCGGACTGGACACCGTTGAAGCACCGCACCAACGTATTCGGGGCTTACAGCCGACCGGACCTGGATTTGGCCGATCCCTGGCAGTTCAAAAATTTCCTCGTTACCAACGGAGAGTAAATGATTTCGAAAACTGCTCTAAAAAAACTGGCCGCGAAACACGGCACACCGCTGTTCGTGGTGGACCACGATGAGTTGCGACGCAACTACGCGATGTTCAGAAAATATCTGCCGCGCATCCAGGTTTACTATGCGGTGAAGGCCAATTCGGACCCGGCCATCGTCCGCACGTTTTACCAGGCCGGCGCCAGCTTCGACGTCGCATCGATGCCCGAGTTTGAAAACGTTTATCAAAATATCAGGCACCTGCCCGCGAAGGAACGGCAGGACTGGATTTGGGACAAAATCATCTACGCCAATCCCACCAAAGCCATCGAGACGCTGAAACAACTTGATCAATACAAGCCGCTGGTGACATTCGACAATTTTGAAGAGATCAAAAAGATCAAAAAGCATGCGCCGCACGCGGGTCTGGCGCTGCGGCTGAAAGTGCCGAACACCGGCGCAATGGTGGAACTGTCGTCGAAATTCGGCGCGTCGCCGGGCGAGGCGGTCGACTTGATTCTCGAAGCCGACCGCGTTGGCCTGACCGTCGAGGGAATCAGTTTTCATGTCGGTAGTCAGACGACGAATTTTGACAACTACGTCGCCGCGATCAACCTGTCCGCAAATATTTTCAAGGAGGCGCGCGACCGGGGTTATACCAAAATGAACCTGCTCGATATCGGCGGCGGTTTTCCCGCGCCCTACGACGCGAGCGTCAAACCGTTCCGCGAACTGGCCAGGGTCATCAACCGCGAATTGGAGCGGTTGTTTCCGAAAGATATCCAGATTCTTGCCGAGCCAGGCCGGTTCCTGTGCGCAACCGCCGCAACCGCCATCTCGAAAATCATCGGCAAGGCCGTGCGTGACGGAAAACTTTGCTACTACATTGACGACGGCGTTTATCACACCTTCTCCGGCGTGATTTTCGATCACTGTCAATATCACTTGAAGGCGTTCAAGCCGGGCGCGACGCAAATCTGCTCGGTATTCGGGCCGACGTGCGATGCGCTGGATGTCGTGTCGATGGCGGAGAACCTGCCGGAAAACCTGCAGCTCGGCGATCTGCTGTACAGCGAACAAATCGGCGCCTACAGCCACGCCTCCTCGACGTATTTCAACGGTTTCCCGCCCGCGACCGTGGTGCAGGTGAACCAGTAAGCCAGCCGCGTTGCCCCGCGATTATTGAATTCATTGACGCCGGTGAGGCGGAGGCGCCATCAGCCTTCTTTTGCCCTGACAACCGCAAGAAGCTTGGATTGATTCGTTTTACAAATCTTTCTAGAATTGCTTATAGCATTCGGCAGCCTATGAGTTTCTCAAAGTTCGCGCCGTCAGTCGGAAGACCTGACACGATTGCCCTTGCCTTCCTTGCATCCCTTTCCCTTGCCGTTGCTGCTGTGCCGGGTGATGAGCATTGGGACAATCAATTTGGTCCGGTTGGTGCCAACGACATCTCGCAGGCAGTTGCCGTCAACGGCGGAACTGTTTTCATCGGCGGCACATTTACGGCGGCGGGAAATGTCAAGGCGAGCCGAATTGCGAGTTATGACGGAACCAATTGGCACGCCTTGAATAACGGCATGGGGGCGGGCGCGGGAATCCTGGCGTTGGCCGTGGATGGAAACAATCTCTACGCCGGTGGCACTTTCAACAATGCCGATAATTCAGGCGCCACCAATATCGCGCGTTGGGACGGCACCAGTTGGTATCCCCTGGGTGGTGGCATGTCAGGAATTGTCATGGCCACCAAAATCGTTGGGCCGAATCTCTACGCCGGCGGTTTGTCGACGCTGGCGGATGGGCTCACGGTTAATAATATCGCCCGCTGGGACGGTTCGCACTGGACTGGCCTTGGCGGGGGCGTTACCGGTGGGCTCTTTTCGGCGGTGAATGCGATTGAAACCGACGGAACCAATCTTTTCGTCGCCGGTTCCTTTACGTCCGCCGGCGGCGTCAGCGCCACAAACATCGCCCGTTGGGATGGAAACGCCTGGTCGGCGTTAGGCCAGGGTTTCAGCGGAACGATTCAAGCATTGCTGTATAAAAATGGCAGACTTTATGTGGGCGGCAACTTCACCAACGCCGTTCTCGGCATTACGAATCTCGCCATTTGGAATCCTCTTGGGGTGCAACCATGGACGCCCTGGGGCGGAGCGAATCGCCGGGTGCGGGGAATCGCCGCCAACGGCACGAACATTTATGTGAGCGGCGAGTTCAGCTCGATTGGCGGCATCAATGCGAACTGCATTGCCAGGTGGGACGGAAACAGCTGGTACCCGTTGGGATCGGGCATTCAAGGTTTTGGCATCGGTTCCACATCCGTGGGTGTTTACCGGATGGCCTTCGACGCTGCCGGAAGGCTGTATGCGGTCGGTTGCTTCAATATCGCCGGCAACGTGGGCGTCAGTCACGTTGCCGGCTGGGATGGTACGAACTGGTTCGCCCTGGGCGGAACCACCAGCAAAGGCGTGACTCACTATGACCGGAGTGTGAGGGCTTTAAGTTACGATGGCACCAACCTGTACGCCGGAGGACTGTTCACCGAAGCCGGCAATGTCATTGTGAATGGAATCGCCGCATGGAACGGAACGAATTGGTCGGCGCTCGGTGGCGCGATGGTCGGCAGCGGCGCCGTCTTCGCTGTGGCCAAGGCGGGTGGAACCGTCTACGCCGGCGGAACATTCACCAACATGGCCGGCACGCCCGTGAATTATGTGGCGAAGTGGGACGGCGCCAATTGGTCGGCGATGGGCAACGGATTCAACGGCGCGGTGAACGCGTTCGCCATCCATAAAGGGGTGTTGTTCGCCGGTGGCTCGTTCAATGCCCGCGGCGATGGGGCTTCACTCCATGGTATCGCGATGTGGAACGGATCCGATTGGCAGGACGTGCCGCGGATCGACTCCTGGCGAATCAATAATGTGTTTAACGCGCTGTTCAGCGACGGCGTCAATCTTTATGCGGGCGGCAACTTTTCTATCAGTTGGGGGTTTGGCCCGCCGGATCCGAATCTGGGAGCCAATGTGGACAACATCGGACGCTGGGACGGCACCAATTGGTGGAACCTCGGGATGGAGCTGAACGGCACGGTCTCCGGACTCACCATGCAAAATGGTTACCTCTACGCCGGCGGCAGTTTCACCAATTCGTCCGGAACGGTCGTCAAACGTATCGCGCGTTGGGACGGGAATTCATGGGCGGCCGTCGGCAACGGCTTCGACAGCGGGAGTGTTTCGGCGCTCGCCGCCACGCCCGCGGCGCTCTATGCCACCGGTTCGTTCACCAATTCCGGCGCCACGCTCCTTAACGGGATCGCTAAATGGGACGGCGCCGCCTGGACTCCACCGGGCAGCGGTTTGCTCATGACCCCGGCGACTGCGACCGGCTACGCACTCCTCACCGTGAGCAATAATCTCTATGTCGGCGGCCTGTTCATTTTTGCCGGCGACAAACCGTCCATGTTTATCGCGCGCTGGAATGACCAGTTGAACTTCTATCCGACGCCTCACCTGCAACTGACCCGCCCCGCCTGGTTGGGGAATGGCCAATTTCGCCTGCGGGTCGCGGGCACCAGCGGCGAAAGCTACATCATCCAGGGTTCTACCAACCTGAGCGCGTGGAACCCCTTGCTGACCAACACCGCCACGCTGTACGACTTCACCGATACCAGCGCCTCGACTTTCCCAGTCCGCTTCTATCGCACTGTCCTCGGTATGTAAAGGGACGCCCTTCGTACAGTCCGGGTCATTTCCTTGGTTTACCGATCGGCGTTCCGCCAGGCGCAATAACCATCCACCATTGGCTTGAATCCGAATTTGGTTCAGGTCATGCTCAACCTGTCAGCAGGTATGAAATCAAACGATTTTTCCGACGCGCGGGTGCTGGTCACCGGCGGCGCGGGTTTCATTGGCAGCGCGCTGGTCTGGGCGTTGAACCAGGACGGCTGCGACCATGTCGTCGTTTGCGACCGTCTCGGCACGGATGAAAAATGGCGCAACCTCACGCCGCTGCGCTTCGCCAATTACATCGAGGCAGACGAGTTGCTGCCGCGACTGCAAAACGGCGCGTTGGGGAGATTTGACTTGATCCTCCACCTCGGCGCGTGCTCTTCCACGACCGAGCGTGACGCGAGTTATCTCATTCGCAACAATTACGAATTTACCCGGGACCTCGCCGCGTGGTCGCTCGCCAACAAAACGCGTTTTGTTTACGCCTCTTCCGCGGCAACCTACGGTGACGGTTCGGCGGGCATGGAAGACAACGATGCCAAACTCGATGCCTTGCGTCCGCTGAACATGTATGGCTACTCGAAGCACCTGTTTGATTTGCATGCCAAACGCGCCGGGTTTTTGAACCGTATCGTCGGGCTGAAATATTTCAATGTCTTTGGCCCGAACGAAGATCACAAGGGCGACATGCGGTCGGTGGTCCATAAAAGTTTCGGACAGGTGCGCGAAACCGGCGTTATCCGGTTGTTCAAGAGTTACCGCAGCGGTTACCGGGACGGCGAACAGAAGCGCGATTTTCTTTACATCAAGGACGCCGTTGCCATGACGCTGCACCTGGCCGCCAGCGAAAAAGCCAATGGCTTGTTCAACATCGGCAGCGGCGCGGCGCGGACGTGGCTGGATCTGGCGCGCGCGGTTTTCACCGCGTTGAAACGGGAACCGAAAATCGAGTTCATTGAGATGCCCGAAAGCATCCGTGATAAATACCAGTATTTCACGGAGGCGAATCTGTCCCGGTTGCGCGCCGTTGGTTACACCGCGCCGGTCACCCCGCTCGAAAACGCCGTGAGCGATTATGTCCGCAATTATCTCGTCCCGGACAAGCGGCTGGATCCAGCGCCGGCTTGAATTCAAGGAACGCGGAAGAATCGTCCGCGTTCCGAAATTTTACCGTAACGTGACTTGCGGTTGCCGATCATCTCCGCCAATCCTTCCTGCATGAAAGGCAAATCGTTCGTCCTTGTTGCCATTGCGCTGGCCGGGTTGGCCCTTCATGGTTTTGCCGACGATTTCGATACGACCGCTGAAATAGTCGGCCACCATACCAACGGCTTTGAAACGCCGGTCAATCAACTCGTCACGCCCGCCGGAACTTTGGTTGAACTGCCCGACATAAGACCGAACGCACTTGCGCTGAGTCCGGACGGCAAACGGCTCGTCACCGCCGGTTTGACCCAAAGGTTGCTCGTAATTAATCCGGCAACCGGAACAATCCTGCAACGCGTGCGGTTGCCCGCGGATGACAAAATTGCTCCGGCCGAATCCGTTTCCAGTGGCATTCTCCAACCAAATGAACAGGCCAAGCTCAGTTTCACCGGCCTCGCCTTTTCGCCGGATGGCTCGCGGATTTACCTGGCCAACGTCAATGGCGACATCAAGGTTTTCAGCGTCGACCCGGACCACAAGGTCGCGCCGCTATATTCCCTTCCACTGCCGCCGGCCAACGCGCCGTTGCGCCAGGCGGAAATTCCGGCCGGCATCGCCGTTTCACCGGACGGGAAAAAAATCTATGTTGCGGGCAATCTTTCCAACCGGCTGCTTGAACTCGACGTCCGGACCGGAAAAGTTCTGCGGACCTGGGACGTGGGTGTCGCTCCGTTCGATGTCATCCTCTGCAAAAACAGAATTTACGTGAGCAATTGGGGCGGGCGACGACCGGGCCCGGACAGCCTTACCGGACCGGCCGGTGACGGCATGAAGGTGCGCGTGGATGCGCGTTCCATTGCCAGCGAAGGCTCGGTCTCGGTGATTGATCTTGTGGAAACCGGTGGGGCGAGCGTCCCCGGGAGCCGCGACGACTACGGCTCGTCAGTAGCCTCGCCCCACCCAATCCAGGAAATTCTCACCGGCTTGCACACCTGCGCTTTGGCGTTGTCGCCCGATGGCCGGTGGCTCGTTGTGGCCAATGCGGGCAGCGACACCGTGAGCGTCATTGACACGCGCACGGACAAAATCGTCGAGATTGTTTGCGCGCGGCAGAACCCGGCGGATTTGTTCGGCGCACAACCGAACGCGCTGGCCTTCGATAAAAAGGGGAAAACGCTGTTCGTCTGCAACGGCACCCAAAACGCCGTTGCCGTTTTCCACTTCAAACCCGGTAAATCCAAATTGCTCGGCTTGATTCCCGTCGGCTGGTTCCCCGGCTCCATTGCGTACAATGCGAAGCCGGAGGAAATTTACGTGGCGAACCTCAAAAACCTCAGTCCGGGGATTCAAAGCCACACCGGCGAGACGGAGTTCAATTCCAAAGAGTATTATGGTTCGTTGTCACTCGTGCCCGTGCCATCGAAAAAGGTATTGGCCGGGTTCACCCGGATCGCGCTGGCCGACTTGCGTTATCCGCTGCTGGCACAAGCCGCGTTGCCGGCGCGCGCGGACCAGCCGGCGCGGCCGGTGCCGGAACGCGTCGGCGAGCCGAGCGTTTTCCGTCACGTCGTTTACATCATCAAGGAAAACCGCACCTACGACCAGGTTCTGGGCGACATCCGGGAGGGGAATGGCGACACGAATTTGTGCACGTTCGGCGAAACCGTCACGCCCAACCAGCACAGGCTCGTGCGCGATTTCGTGCTGCTGGACAACACCTATTGCTGCAGCATCCTGAGCGCGGACGGCCATCAATGGACGGACACGGGCATCGCGATGGATTACGTGGAGCGCGGGTTTGCCGGCTGGCCGCGCAGTTATCCGGCGGGCGGTTTTGGCGAAGAAGGCCGGGACGCGCTGGCCTATTCACCAGCGGGTTTCATCTGGAACGACGCGCTCGCGCACGGCAAATCGGTTTGCGATTTTGGCGAATTCACCACTGCTCACAAACAATGGAAGGATTCCGGCCACAAAGGCGAACCAAATTTTCTCGATTGTTATCACGATTTCTCAGGCGACTCGAACGCCATCGCTTATTCCTGCGAACCGGACATCGAAGCATTACGGCCGTATCTCATAACAAACACGATTGGCTGGGATTTGGACGTACCGGACGTCTGGCGCGCTGCGCAATTCATCAAAGACCTGAAACAATTTGAAGCGGCGGACAATCTGCCGAACCTGGTCATCCTCTGGCTGCCGAACGACCACACCAGCGGCACCGCGTTCGGTTCGCCGACGCCCGCCGCGCAGGTGGCCGATAACGACCTGGCGGTCGGGCAGGTGGTCGAAGCCGTCAGTCACAGCAAGTATTGGAAGGACACGTGCATTTTTGCCGTGGAAGACGACCCCCAGAACGGCTGGGACCACGTGAGCGGTTACCGCACGACGGCTTATGTCGCCAGCGCCTACACCCGACGCGGTGTCGTGGTCAGCACACAATACAACCAGACCAGTCTGTTGCGAACGATGGAACTCATGCTCGGTTTGCCACCGATGAACCAGATGGACGCGACGGCCACGCCGATGTTCGATTGTTTTGTCCCGCCCGGAGAGAGCCCGGATCTCACGCCGTTCACCGCCGTGTCCAACCAGGTTCCACTCGACCAGATGAATCCGGAGCCGAAGAAAATTTCCGACGCGCGGCTGCGCAAAGACGCCTATATTTCAGCGCGCCTGCCGCTCAAAAAGGAAGACCAATGCCCGGAAGGCGTGTTCAACCGCATTTTATGGGATGCCACCAAAGGTTCACAGACACCATATCCGGTCTGGGCAGTCAAAGCGGTGGACGATGGCGATTGAAAATAAATTTTTCGACACGGATTGTCGAATTACCACGCCGAAAATAAAAATGGTGACCGTGCGCAAGTTGGCAGGGTCGGCACAGCGCAGCATCCCTTACCTTCGGTTCGCGAGTACGGCCTATTCGCCCCAGCGGAAGAATGGCCAGCGGGCTTTTTTTGCCATGAGTAGAGCTAAAAAGCATCTTCTGCCAGGTCAATGAACCTTGAAAGAGCTCGCCTATTCAGAGCCAATTGAGTTATACTGTCTCTGTGGCTCTTGACTCCAAAATTGCGGAGGGCATCGTTTACCTGACGTTTCGTGGCTACGTTACGGCGGAAGACATTCGGGACATGGTAGATTTACTCGCGAAAATCGAAACCGAGGCCAGGGTGTCTCCCGATCGAATAGCTGACTTGTCGGCGATTGAGGGGATGAGTTTGAACTTCTCGGCGATAGTAGATTATTCGGTCATGAGGCGAAAGGCACCGCTCAAGAACAAGGTGAAAGCAGCCATCGTGGCCCCGCACCCGTTGCAATACGGATTTGCGCGCATGTTTCAAACGCTCAATGATAATCCCGACATCAACATGGAGATATTTACCGACAAGAACAGTGGTTTGGCATGGATTTCCGCCGGCAAAGGCAGCGATGGTCATAACGCTTACCCGGGCAGGGAAGTCTTCAACTTTGGCTAGGAACGTGCTGTTTAAATGCACGTCAGGGCTTGCGGTTACCGATTAGAATCAGGCTGCCCAGCCTTGTAGCCGCAAGCTCCTGATATTTTACCCGGCATCCATTAGAGCTCCCAAGGCAACAAACAACCAGGAAGCGCTTATGGATCTACGATCATGGTTCGGCTGCCAGCCAGACTGCCTCTTGCAGACTGGCGATATCAGACTGAAACTGCTTGCCGGACAAAACCTTCTGCACATTGTCGGTCAGCCAGGTGGGGTCGTTGAGGGCCTCCTGTCCCATCCATTGCCAGATAAAATCCCGGCCCATCCTTTGAGCGCAGCGTATAAATTGCTCCACCGTCCAGCCCAGTTCGCCCGCCTCATGATTTTCATCTCCCAGCAGCCCAATGAAGAGTCCGGAAACCGGGTGCTCAGTTTTTTCATTTGCCAGCGCGTCAAGCCATTCAATCAGCTTTGGTTCACGCTGATCCAGGGAGCTGAGCGCGATGACCAGCACATCCGCCCCGGCGGCTTCCTGGAGCATGATGCGCCTGATCGGTTGACTGGCCTTGGCGGAATCGAGATTCCACATTTCACAGTAGGTCTTTCGCCTGGGACCGGCCAGTCGGGTGATGGTGCTGCCGGCCCATTTGGCGCGCATGGAAGCGGCAAAATCCACGTACAGGGAAAACAACCGCAGTTTCGCATTCGTCCCCGTTTCCGGTTCAATAGAAGTTTCAGTGTGCATAGGTTCAACTTCCTTGTCCGGCAGATTGAATTGGAACCGTTACAGCCGTATGAAGGCCGGGTGCCGTTTCGGCAACTTTTTCCAACCATTGAATTCCCGGTGCGTTCGCTTGCTCGAAGAAATGACTTTCCGAAGCCAGCAGCATCATTTTGACCCCGCGGCAAAGTCTGAAAATACGGGTACGTCGTTATGATCGATTTCATACTTCTCCTCCTTTCGTCTCGAAAGAATAAGACAGGGCACTCGCGAAATAATTCAATCGGGCTTCTGACACTTCGGGATTGCTGCCGGTCGCGCCTGGGGATGCACCTTCCTCACATCATTAGCCGGTGACCTGTGCAGTCAGCGGGAAAATTTCTCCATGAAATAATTGCCGACATTTCTTGTAACTTCCGCTGATTTTTGCCTAAGTAATGTTTAAGCCTTTTAACCAATTATGGAAACCACCGCCCCGATCCCTGGACCGCCCGTCACCGCACCGCCAACACCGGCGACATCGCTGGCCGGGAAATTGTTTAACGTCATTGCCGCGCCGGGTGAAGTATTCAACGAAGTAACCGCCGCGCCCGCGCGCGCCGCCAATTGGCTCGTGCCGGTTTTGATTTACGCCGTGATCGGCGTGATTTCCGTGTGCATCATGTTCGCCCAGCCGGCGATTCAGCAGACCATTCACGACCAGCAGGTCAAGGCGCTCGATCAGCGGGTGCAACAGGGCAAAATGACCCAGGCGCAGGAGGATCAGGCATTGCAGGCGATGGAGAAATTCATGGGACCAACGGTGCTGGCGGTGGGTGGCAGCGTGGCAATGGTTATTTTCAGTTTTGGTTCGCTTTTCTGGTGGGCGTTGGTGGTTTGGTTGCTCGGACGCTGGTTCCTTAAAGCGCGGTTTGGTTATCTGAAATCCGTGGAGGTTGCCGGGTTGGCGTCGGTCATTCTCGTTTTGGGCATCATTATTGCGACGCTGCTGGCGGTGATTCTTGGCCGGCTTTATGGCGGGCCAAGCCTGGGCTTGCTGGTAAGTGATTTTGATCCGACCAGGCGCGTACACCTTCTGCTGGGCGCGGCGAACCTCGTTTACTTCTGGCACACGGCGATACTGGGCATTGGCCTGGCCAAACTTTCGGGTGTGTCAAAGGCCAAAGCCGTAATGGTTGTCTTTACCTACTGGTTGCTGGCGGAGTTGTTATTAATCGCCGTTGGTCTGGGGTCGTGGACATTGTAAAAACACCGGTAAATTATAATTTCTCGAAACTAATTTCCGTTCATTCTGTCTTTATACCTGACGCTATGGCAAAACCCAATAAACGCCGGAAAATCATCATTTTTTCAGCCATTGGCCTGGTACTGGTTGCGCTGACGCTGGTGGCCGTGTTCAGGAAGCGCGCGCCGGTCATCACGGTGCAGACGGAAAAGGTCTCACGCCACAGCCTCACCAACATTGTGGTGGCCAATGGTCAAATTCAGCCGGTCGTGCAGGTCACCATCAGCCCGGAGGTCAACGGCGAAATCATTGAATTGCCGGTCAAAGAAGGGCAGCAGGTTAAGAAGGGCGATTTGCTTGTGAAAATCAACCCGGACGTCTATGTCGCGGCGGTCAATCAAGCCAAGGCCAATTACGAAGCGGCGGTGGCCGCCAAGACGTCGGCGGCGGCAAATCTCGAAAAAGCCGAGGCGGACTACAAACGCAATCTGGCCTTGTTCAATATCCAACTGCTTTCGGAATCGGATTTCGTCGGATTCAAAGCCGCGCGCGACGTTGCCAAAGCGCAACTGGACAGCGCCGATGACCAGGTCAATGTCGCCCGGGCGCAGGTGGACAATGCCGAGGAGCAATTGGCTAAAACCACCATCCTTTCGCCGCTGACGGGCACCATCACCGACTTGAATTCGGAGGTGGGCGAGCGCGTGCTGGGCACGACTTACAACATGGGAACATCCATTATGACCGTCTCGGATTTGAATCGGATTGAGGCGCGCGTGAACGTCGGGGAAATGGACGTGGTCGGCATCGCGCCCGGCCAGAAGGCCAGGCTGGAGGTGGATGCCTTCAAGGACCGCAACTTCACCGGCGTGGTCACGGCCGTCGCCAATTCCGCCCTGGGTTCCGGTTTAAGCAGTTCGCTCGGCGGCGGCGGGGGCGGCGGCAGCAGCCAATCCCAGCAGGCCACCCAGTTTGAGGTCCGCATTCGGGTCAGCGAAAACGAACCGGCATTCCGGCCCGGCATGTCGGTGACGGCGGAAATTGAAACCGAATATCGTACCAACGCGCTGACAGTTCCGCTGGCCAGCGTCACCACCCGCCCGATGAAACCGGAATTGAAGGCCGATCCCCCTAAAAAAGGCGGAACGAATTTCACCGCTTCGGCCGCTTCGGCCGCTTCGGGCACGAATGGGCTGACCTCGGCCAAGGAATCGTTGAAGCCAACCGACGTTGTTTTTGTGGTAAAAGGTGATCACGTGACCGCCGTGCCGATTAAAATCGGTTTTTGCGACGACAATTACTGGGAAATCACGGACGGCCTCACTAACAATGAGGAAATTATTTCAGGCGGCTACCGGGCGGTCGGTCGCGATTTACAGGATGGCTCGAAGGTCCGCGTCGGTCCGGCGGGAACGGACACCGAGGCGCAAAAGAAATGAGCAAGCATTCGTGAAATGTGAAACGTGATGCGTGAACGCGGCGCCAACTGGTCTTACGTTTCACGTTTCTCGCATCAATCAATATGAGCCTGATCCATCTCCGGAACATTTCCCGTTGCTACCAAATGGGCGCGGAAACTATCCACGCTTTGCGCGATGTGTCTTTGGAAATCCAGCGCGGCGAATACGTCGCGATCATGGGGCCGTCCGGTTCCGGCAAATCCACGTTAATGAACCTGATCGGCTGCCTCGATACCCCCACCGCCGGCCATTATGAATTGAACGGTGCCAACGTGAGCGAGATGGACGACAATCAGCTTGCGGAAATTCGCAATCGTGAAATCGGTTTTGTCTTTCAGACCTTCAACCTGCTGTCGCGGTCGAATGCTTTGCATAACGTCGAGTTGCCGCTCATCTACAACGGAATGGCGATGGAACAGCGCCGCCGGGTTGCCCTCGACGCACTCGCCCAGGTTGGTCTGGCCGACCGCGTCCATCACAAACCCAACGAGCTTTCCGGCGGCCAGCGCCAGCGCGTCGCTGTCGCCCGGGCGCTCGTGAACAAGCCGTCGCTCCTGCTGGCGGACGAACCGACCGGCAATCTCGATTCCCGGACCGGCGCGGAAATCATGACGTTGTTTGAAGAACTTTCACGGAAAGGCAACACCCTCGTCCTAGTCACGCACGAAGAGGACATTGCCAAACACGCCCGCCGCATCATCCGCCTTCGGGATGGACTGATTGCCAGCGACGAGAAACAGGCCGCTGGGCCGGGATGAATGGATGGTTGGATAAATGGATTTATGGAAAACGAAAAGCATAGCCGAACAACCAAATGATGTGACTCGCTAATCCATCAATCCATCAATCTACCCATCCAATGAAGTTCGTTGCGGAAATCAGGGAAGGGCTGGGCATTTCCTGGAACGCCCTGATCTCGAATAAGATGCGTTCAGCGCTGGCCACGCTGGGCATCATCATCGGCATTGTCACCGTCACGCTCATGGGCGCGGCCATCAACGGACTGAACCAGGCATTCATTAAAAACGTTTCCGCGCTCGGCGCAGATGTGTTCTACGTCTCGCGCTTCAAATGGTTTAACAATACCTATGAAGACTGGCTCAGCATGCGCAAGCGCAAGCCGCTCCATTTGGTTGATGCCGAAGCGCTGACCAAACAACTCACCCTGGCTGCCGTGGTCGTGCCCGCAATTTCCGATAATGACTCGGTCAAATACAAGACCCGCAGCGCCAGCAGCGTGGATATTATCGGCACGACCGATGGCTATCTGCAAACCAGCGGCGGCGACATAGCGCAAGGCCGGTTTCTGACGGCGGCTGATGGCCGGGGCAACCAGCCGATCTGCATCATCGGCAATGCCGTGGCCACGAATCTGTTTCGCGGTGAAAACCCCATCGGCCAGCGCATAAGAATTGCCAACCAGTCCTTTCAAGTGATTGGCGTGCTGGGTAAACAGGGGAATCTTCTGGGCTGGAGCCTGGACAATCGCGTCATCATTCCGATCCGGGAATTTCTGTCCGGAATTTGGAACGGGCAATTGGATGATATCGAGGTCAAGGCCGGCAAGTTGGCGAACCTGGACGACGCCCAAAACGAATTGCGCCAGGTGATGCGCCGCATCCGTCATTTGCGACCGGATCAGCCGGACGATTTTGCCATCAACCAGCAGGACCAGCTCGTGGCGTGGTTTCATTCACAGACGGCCACCATCGCCGTCATCGGGCTGTTCATTACCAGCCTGGCGCTGTTTGTGGGCGGCATCGGCATCATGAATATCATGTTTGTGTCGGTCGTCGAGCGCACCCGCGAAATCGGTGTCCGCAAAGCGATCGGCGCCAAACGTCGTACCATCCTGTTGCAGTTTCTGATTGAAGCGGCCTGCATCTGTTGCTTCGGTGGTTTGATCGGCCTCGGCATAGCGTGGCTGGCCACGCTGGCCGTCACCCAATGGTTGTTCCCGGCCAGCTTGTCCGTCGGCATTGTTATCACCGCGGTCCTCGTCGCCTTGCTGACCGGCGTGGTCGCCGGTTTCCTGCCGGCCTGGCGCGCGGCGCGCATGGATCCGGTGGAGGCGTTGAGGAGCGAATAATGAATAGCCGCCGAAATTGGAGTTTCTTTTTCGCCGAGCTGCACGAGAGCTTTTCGATGGCTCTGACCGCGCTTACGGCGCATAAACTGCGTTCGGCGCTCACGCTGCTCGGCGTGTTGATCGGCGTCTTTTCCATTATCGTCGTCATGACCGCCATGCGCGTGCTGGAACGGAATGTCGAAAACAACCTGAGCCAGTTGGGCAGCCGCACGTTTGCCATCCAGAAATGGCCCGAAGTCCAGTTCGGCAACAACTCCGACTGGGAAAAGTACTGGCGTCGCAAAAACATCACCCTCGAGCTGGGAGAAACCGTTGAAAAGAAAGCCACGCTCGCCTCCGCGGTTGGCATCGAAGGCACTTTCTGGGGCGGCCAGATCCAGACGCGCTACGCCAAAACCGCCCCCACCGTGCAACTGCTGGGTGAGACGACCGGTTCGTTCGAGGCGCGCAACTGGACCGTTGAAGAGGGCCGCATTTTCAACGACAACGACGTGGACGATGCCCGGGACGTGTGTGTGTTAGGCGCCGCCCTGGCCAAATCGATCTTTCCCTTCGGGTCACCTGTTGGCAATGAGCTTAAAATCAACGGAATCAATTACAACGTCGTCGGCGTTCTCGCGTCCAAAGGTGCTTCGCTGGGCGGCAATCAGGACAATTTTGTCATTGTGCCGCTTACCACGGCGCTCAATCGCTACGGCCTGCGCTGGAATGGCCTGGGCATTCTGGTCCAGGCGCGCACTTCGGCGGTTTACGCCGATTGCGAGGAGCAGGTGCGCGGCATTCTGCGCGCGGCGCGCAAGGTGCGGCCCGGTGCGGCGGACGATTTTGAACTGTTCTCCAACGATTCGCTCATCGAACAATTCGACAAGTTCACCCGGGCCGTCCGGATCGGTGTGGTCGTCGTCAGTTCCATCGCCTTGCTGGCGGCCGGCGTTGGCATCATGAACATCATGCTGGTTTCCGTCACGGAACGGACGCGCGAAATCGGCGTCCGCCGGGCGGTCGGCGCCAAGCGGCGGAACATCATGGGACAATTCATCATGGAGGCTGTGGTACTTTGTGAAATCGGCGGCGTGATCGGCGTGGTCCTGGGCATTCTCGGCGGCAACATCCTCGCCTGGTTCATGAAAGTGCCGCCGGCCGTCCCGGTGGACTGGAGTGTGCTGGGCCTGCTGATTTGTTCTATCGTCGGTGTCATTTTCGGAACCTATCCGGCTTACAAGGCGGCGAACCTCGACCCCATCGAATCCCTGAGGTACGAGTAAAAACCCGCGAGAGGCCGGCAGATTGGCAGCTTTTTTGCTTTGAACGGCACTTGCCGACACCCGGTCTAATGCCCAACGACAAGGAATTTTCAGGAGAAATCATAAAGATGCGATGGCTGTGCTTTTTATTTTGCGCCGTTCTGGGATTGGCGCTGCTTGCCTGCGGTCTGCTCGTGCCCGTGCACCTGCGGGCCGTGGATGCGGGCATTCTGGAGCGGGCCGGTCGGAACGGTCCCGCCCTGCTTGAGGAAGGCAAGACGCTGGCGGGCGAACAGAAATTGGGCACGGCCCAAATGCTCATGCAGGCGGCTCATGCGGAGGCATTTCCGGGCTGGGACCGGCTTGACCAGCTGATCACCAGCCAGACTCGGCAAAATCCGGCGGCGCTGACCTGGGGCGATGACGTCCGCGTAAAAAATCTTTTCCCCGGTATTGCTCCGGCGTCGAAAAACGGCACGGAGCCTTTTACCGATTTCATCGTCCGGCAGCAAAATCGTGATGCGGCGCTCGCTGCTTTAAGCCATTCGTCATCGCCCGCGGTGCTGGAGTTGATGCGGAGTCGTTCCCTGACCAGGACCGTGCTTCTGCCACCGTCATCGTCGGCTTCGGGACAGGCTTTTGACGCGGCGGTCTCGGTTTGCGGCCTTCTGGTGGACAATGGGCATTTGACCGCCGATTTGAATCGCCGCATCTCCACGCTGGCGGAGCGGGCCAATCAAGGTGGTGATACCCGGCCGTTGGAGGAAGTGCTGATGGATTTCCTTTCGTTGGGCGAGCGGTTCAATTGGGACCAGCTCGTGGCATTCGTGTCGCGAATCCCGGACGCGGGAACGCTCCACCAACTGGCCGGCGAAACCCGCACTGCCGGGACCCGGTTGCCCGTGCTCTTTGCCGCCGTCGAATTATCGGGCAGACCCGCGGCGGTGGCCGGGTACCTGGCCAAATTCAACCAGACCGGCCTGAAAGACCTCGGTGCCAGCCTGGCTTATGGCGCGGCCGGGGTGAGCGAGCTGGCTCAACGCGGCCAGCGCTTCTACCGCCCGGATTGGGAACGGCGCGTCACCGCCTTTGAGTCGGTGGCCAATTTCTTTTCCCGTGCGGCGGATTATGGTTTACAACAACCGCAACTGGCACTGGCGGCCAAATGGCTGGCCTATCTGCTCGCCGGATTTTTCCTGGCGGCGGCCATGCACTTTGCGCGTCCCGCCGTTTCAGCGCTCGAACGTCCGTTGCAAGTGCGCGGATTCCATCTGTTCCGGGAGTTTTTATTTTCGCTGGGATTCCTGTTCGTGGTCCTGCTCCTGAGCGAGCCGTTTCTCGCCCAGGAAAGCCAGAAAGGGGGATTCTCCTTTCGACTATCGCTGCCCACGACGGGCGGCGTGGTCCCCGCGGGGATTGCCGGCATCCAACAAACCATCATGAACCCAATCATCCTATTAACCCTGCTCCTGTTTTTCGTGTTACAGGCGCTGCTTTACATCTCGTGCCTCGTCAAGCTGGCCGAAATCCGCCGGCAACAAGTGCCGCCGCGCATGAAGCTCAGACTGCTGGAAAATGAAGACCATCTGTTCGACGCCGGGCTTTACCTCGGCTTTGTGGGCACGATTGTGTCGCTGATTCTTGCCTCCCTCCATTTCGTGCAATTCAGCCTGATGGCGGCGTATTCCTCCACGTCGTTCGGCATCGTCTTTGTGGTCATCTTCAAGATTTTCCACCTCCGCCCGGCGCGCCGGAAATTGTTGCTGGAAGCCGAGGCCGGCTCCGCTGCCCCGACCGGCTATGTTCCGTCGGCGGCCGTGTCAACCCCCGCCTACTGATCATGAACCGCAGCATTCTCATCGTCATTTGCGATTTCCTGTTGTTGAGTCTGTTGACGTTTTCGACCGACATCAACCACATGGCGGATGAAAGCACGCCGCCGCCGACGAAGGTTGTGGTCAGCCCCAACCCGGTTCCGAATCCCGGCAACGACCTCACCGCCGTGATGAAACAGGCGCTCGAAGATGAGCAGAAAAATCGCACGCAATTGCAGCAGCAACTGGCGGAAGCCCGCAACACGACCGGCCGGCGGGAGCAGGAAAACCAGCAGTTGCAACAGCGGGTCGCCACCGAGCAGGCCAACATCGAGAATCTGAACCGGCAATTGCAGAACAATGCCGAGCAGGCGCAGCAAAAACTGGCGGCGACCGAGGCCGAGGCGCAACGGCAATCAGACCAGGTTTCCGCGCTGCGGCTCCAGCTGGATAAGCTCACGCAGACCAGCCAGCTGGCCCAGGCCGAGAAACAGCAACTATCCAATCAGCTCCAGTTGGCCGAAGTGCAGGCGCATGCCGCCGCCGAACGGGCCACCCTCATGCAGCAGGAAGTCCAGGTGCAGCAGGCGGAGAACGCCCGGCTGGCCGAGGGCGTCAAGTCGCTGGCGACCAATTCCGGCCAGTTGGCGCAGGAAATCCGGGCGAACACCGCCCTGACACCGAACACCATTTTCAGCGACTTCATTTCCAACCGGGTTGACGCCGGCATTTCCGCCTGGCGCACCAGCATGTTCAGCATGGACACCAGCAAGGACAAACAAACCGCCACCGTGCTCGTCACCGACGGGACGAATTATTTTGCGCTCTGCCATGTGCAGGACACGCCGGTGACACTGTGGGATCCGGGCACCGACTGGGACCAACTGGCGGGCACGCTCAGCTGGGGCGGGAGACACGTGCCATTGAAGTCAATGTCCTTCGACGCCCAGGATCCGCGTGCGGTGATGATGCCGGTGACCCGGGCGGACGCGCAAACCCTGGGTTGCAAGGTTTATCGCCTTTCTTCCGACCCGTACAAATTCCAGGACGCTGTGCTCGTCGGCGCCAACGAGGAGTACTACGGACAGTGCAATTTTCAGATTGAAATGAACACGCCGCAGTACGTGAAGCTGGACCGCAGTTTGTTGAAGGGATTGTTCGGCAAGTTTAACCCGTCGCGCGGCGACCTGGTTTTCAGCCGCACCGGTGAATTGCTGGGCATCATGGTCAACAACACGTATTGCCTGACCATCCGCGCCTTCGCGCCCGCAGCGACATTCGCCTTCGGCAAGGATTTGCACAACCAGCACACGGGTGGAACGCTGTCCGAACTCTACGGCTACGTCTTCCAGCTGCCGCTTAGGTTGCAGTGAGGGGACCCGCCAAGGCAGGCAGAGACCACGTCTCGAGTGGGTGTACAAATTGTGGATGAAGATTTGGGGCAAAATGTGCGCCTATCTGAGTATTCGGCGGCATGGCTTACTCAAGTGTAATCTCGACCTCATTTGATGGAATAAGGGCTCCTCGCGCCCGATACTTACCCTGCGGCGTGGCCATAAAGAAATGCTCGCCAAGCCTGTATTTGAGTGCGTAAAACTCGCCCGGCTTGAGAACCAAATCATGTGGTGGCTCTGCGGCAACTTCGGCGCGAGTCGGCGGCTTGGAGATTAACGGAGGCTCCGGGTGATACGCCATAATCAAACCTCGTGCGTCAAGTATCTGAACCGTCCCCAAGCCATTCTTAAGAATCCACGGATGAATGGTGACATTGGTCGGGCCGCTGTTCGTGATGAAGACTGAAAACTCCAAATGGCTCAGAGTGCTAACGCGATTGGTTGCCGGTGTGATGTGTGCCGACAATCCTGATGGTGCATCTTCCGCCGAGACGGTGATGATGCTAAGTGAGAATATCGCAAATAATGCGAGTCCGATGTGTGTGAGTGTTTTCATAAATCATAATGCCGCCTAACAGATAATACGCGGCTCATTTTGCAGCCTATCCGCTTTCAATCTTCCGCGACCAAATACTCCGAATCCGCTACCGTGAAGTTGCGGGCGCAATTTCAGGTCGCGAGCATCACGCTTGATTTAATGCCAAAGTCCTCGCAGATCGCCTTCGTGATTGCAAATAAATTGCGTGTGGTGGGATTGCCACGACGACTCAACATGCGATGTAAGGCCTTCTCGCCAAAACCGGTCTGTCGCGACAATTCCTTGAAAGTGATGTTGGCATGAACCAGGTCGCGCAAAATTGAAAGCCCCGCTTCGGTTTCGCCTTCGAGCAATGAATTGACCGCTTCGGCGTATAACGCGCGCGCAAACTTTGGATCACGTTTGATGCGCGCCAAAACCGTTTCTTTGTATTCTCGTGTCAGTGCCATGCTAATGCCGAAAGAGCCAGAAAGTAACATTTAAGTTACCATTGTCAAACGGCATTTCATAAACGTTAGGCAACGGGTTGCATTTCAATTTTCAAGCGGTCATTCGGATCCGGAGGAACCATCGAGAATAGCCCGGCGTTTCAACGCCGGGAGGTGACGAGAATTGGCATAAGTTCCGCAGGAACGACCGGAGAGCGCGTTTCATTTCAGCCGTCCCTTGCGGGACGCGACCTTCTTCCAATCCTTCCCGGCGTTGAAACGCCGGGCTATTTTCAAAAAGTCCCTTTGGGACAGAGCGCCGCGGTTGTCCAAAAATTGAGACGAGTCCTGAGTAACACTTCTTAATAACGCTTCAGCCTAATCTTCCGAAAACAGATACTCCAAGTCGGTGGCGGTGAGGCTTCGGGCGAAACCTTCCTCGCCGAGCACGTCGGCAATGGTCTGCGCCTTGTTCTGCTGCAGTTCCCAGATTTTTTCCTCCACGGTGCCGGGCGCGATGAGCCGGTAGGCGTTCACCGTCTGTGTCTGGCCGATGCGGTGAGAGCGGTCAATGGCCTGCGCCTCGACGGCGGGATTCCACCACGGATCGTAAAGCACCACGTAACTGGCGTTGGTCAGGTTCAAACCCGTGCCCGCCGCCCGCAGGCTCAGCAAAAACACGCCCGCGGACGTGTCGCTTTGGAACGCGCTGACAACCTGTTGCCGGTCCTTCGTCTGGCCGGTGAGAATGTGCGTTTTGATCTGCCGCGCCTGGCATTCCTTTTCCAGCAGATGCAGCATCTGCACAAACTGGCTGAACACCAGGACCTTTTCGCCTTCCGAAACCAGCGGGTCGAGCAACTCGAACAGCGTCTCGGTTTTGCCGGATGCGGTGTCGCTGCCCACGAGCGCCGGGTGACAGCAAACCTGGCGCAACCGGGTGAGCGCGGCCAGCACGTGCATCTTGCTCTTGTTCAGGCCTTGTTCCTGGACGGCCTGCATGATTTGGTCGCGGCTGCGGCGCAGTTCGGCCAGGTAAAGTTTACGCTGCTCGTCGCCGAGCGGGCAATCGCGCCGTTCCTCGATGCGGTCGGGCAGATCTTTGGCAACGTGTTTCTTCAGGCGGCGCAGCAACAAAGGCCGCAATTTGGCCGAAAGCCGCCGCCGCGCGATGCGCTGGGCGGACTCGGTTTTTTCACCGCGCGCCTCCGCCGTGGGCACTGCGTCCTCGCCGGCGCGCAGGCGCGGTTCATAGGTCTCAACAAATTGTTCCTGGTTGCCGAGGTAACCGGGCTGGATGAAGTCCACGATGCTCCACAGGTCGAGCAGCCGGTTTTCCAAGGGCGTGCCCGTGAGCGCAAGGCGGCATTCGGACTTGAGTTGCTTGACCGACTGGGTGACCTGCGCGCCGGGGTTTTTGATGAACTGCGCTTCGTCCAGAATCGTCGCCCGGAAGGCAAATTTTTGCAATTCCTCCAAATCGCGGCGGAGCAGGGCATAGTTGGTCACAATCAAGTCGTGCTGGGGAATCTGTTTGCGCAGATTGTGTCGGGCCGCGCCGCTTTCGAGCACCAGCACCTTGAGGTTGGGCGTGAAACGGTTCGCTTCCCGCCGCCAGTTGTGCAGCACGGACGCCGGGCAGATGACGAGCGACGGCTTGGGATTTTTCGTGTTGCGTTCCTTGAGCCAACCCAGCCAGGTAAGCGTCTGGAGCGTTTTGCCCAGCCCCATGTCGTCGGCCAGAATCCCGCCCAGCTTGATCTTTGTCAGGTGCGCGAGGAAATCAAAACCGTCCTTCTGGTAGGGGCGCAAATCCGCCTTCAAGCCCTTGGGCAAATCCACCGAGGGCACGCCTTTAAAATCGCGGATGTGCCCGCGTAATGCCTTGGCTTCGGGCGAATCGGTAAAGCGCGCGAACCCGTCTTCGTCCAGATGCGCGACGTGTTCCAGGCCGACTTTTTGCGGCACGGCAATGAGGCCGTCCACGCCCATGTCGGCCATGGCTTCGTGCGCGCCCTGCACGGCGCCGGTGTCGAGTTCCACCCAGCCGGAATTTGGCAGCTTGACGAAACGGCCCGTGGCGCTGGCGAGGCGCTCGAGGTCCGCCTTGCTGAGTTTGAGCCCCTCCGCTTCCCATTCGGCGGAAACGGCCAGCCAGTCAATGCCGCTGCCTTTGACGACCAGCCGCGGCTTGAGCTGGCGCGGTTGCAGGAACAAACGGTGAAACGCCGGGTTGCCGAGAAACTCGGCTTCCTTGGGCCGATCCGCCCACGCGCCCGCCAGGGCGCCGAGGAAATTTTCATTCGCATCGCCGATCCACAGGCCGGGTTCGGAGGTGAACCAGTCCAGCCGGCGGAGCCATTGCGTGGCCGGTTCCAGGCGCGGGTCGTCGAGAATTTCCGGTTTGTCGGCAGGATGTTTCGGGGACTCGTTTGCCACCCATTCATGGCCGTTCCAGAACCAGATGCTCTGGTCGCGCTGGCTTTTGGCCAGCAACCGCAGGCGCACGGTATCGTCGAGCAGTTCAAAAACAAATTGCGGTGCGGCCTTGTGGGTGACGCAGAGTTGTTCCCAATTCACGCCGTGATTCGTTTGGGTCTTGCGCAGGTGCAACAACAGCCGATGGCTGAGTTTGCGGACGGGCACGGACGGTTTGCCTGCCAGATATTTCAACACCGACGGTGGCGGGGCATTGCGCAGCAGGTAAAAGGTGCCGTTGACCAGCGCGAGGGGCGGCTGGCGGTTAAAAAATTTCGCCGTCGCCACGGAATGGTTCTGGCCGTCGGGCAAAACGACGTAATGGGTGAACGACAGCTCCTTGTCACCGTTTTCGAGATGGGGCGACAGCACAGCGACCTGCCCGTGGAATTTTAAGGTAGCGGGGCGGGGCACTCCGCGCGCGCCCGCGACGGGCGGGGGACTGGCCGCCCGACCATCGCTATTTTGGAGTTCCAGCCGGTCGGTATGGCCCCAGCGCGTCAGCCATTGAAGCAAGTCGGCGTCAGATAAAATCAGCGTGTCCGCCTCGCGCAAGGCGGGATTGCGCTGCGTGTCGGCAATCCATTGGATGAATTCCCAGTCGGCCGGTGGAAACAACTCCTGTTCGTGGGTGGCGCGGACGACGAGGTCAATCATTTCGCGAAGCGTGCGTGCTTTTTCGCCGGTGCGCGGACGCGACAAAAGGAATTGCACGGCGAGCCGGTGGCGCGACGGCTCCTCCTCGTCCGGTTGCGTACGGCAGACGACGCGCAGGACGGCGCGCGGCGTGTCGAGCAGTGGCAGGGTGGGCGGCGACAGCCAGTTTTCCAGTTCCTGCACGAGCTTTTGCTCCTGTTCGGCCTCCTCGGCCCGGGCAAAACGGTCGAGGCTGGCGTGCGGCTGCAGTTCGGGCGGCACGGACCGCTTGGCCCGCAGGAACAGGAAGGCAAGTTCTTCCAGGCGCGTCTTGCCCTGGGCATTCAGCAGGCGCGGCCACCAGCTCGTGTCGGGGAAATCCTTGCGCGAGAGCGAGAGCTTCTCGAAGTAATCCTCGAGCAGCAGCCACGAGCGCTGCGAATCGGGGCAGGCCGCAAAACTGCGCAGGATGTCCTCACGCTCGTTCACGGTCGCCTTCGAATCAGAAAGTTCCCGGCGCAAATCGGCGAACGCGCCGTAGGTTTGCGACAGCACCTTGTGATGCGCGTCGTATTTTGTCGTGCTCGCCATCCGCGAGCCGTTCCCATTTCTGACTGAGACTTTCGGCATTTGAATAGACTAGGCTATCATTCCGTCATAAGCGGTGGCTCTGGTCAATCAGAAAGCAAAGAAATTTATGCACAGTTGTCCACAACTTGTTGTCACTGCGTTGACACGCCGCCTGCGTTTGCTATGATTCACGGCCTTTTTATGAACCCGAATCCGCATGTGGCCGTAGTCGGCGCGACCGGCGCCGTCGGCATCGAAATGATCAAGACGCTGGAAAAGAGAAACTTTCCGGTGGGCCAGTTGACGTTGCTCGCCTCGGCGCGCTCCGTCGGCAAAAAGCTCAAATTTCGCGGCCAGGACGTTACGGTGAAGGAACTGAAAAAGGATTCGTTCGCCGGCATTGATATTGCGCTGTTCAGCGCGGGCGGGAGCATTTCAAGGGAATTTGCGCCCATCGCGGCCAGGGCCGGCTGCGTGGTGGTGGACAATTCCAGCGCCTTTCGCCAGGACAACAGCGTTCCGCTCGTGATTCCCGAGATCAACGCCGCGGACGTGAAATGGCACAAGGGCATCATCGCCAATCCGAACTGCACCACCGCCATTACCTTGATGGCGTTGTATCCGCTGCATGCCGCGTTCGGCTGCAAACGCATTTTCGCCTCCAGCTACCAGGCCGTCAGCGGCGCGGGCGCGAAGGCGATGGAAGAATTAAAGCGGCAGGTCGGCGAGATCGTTTCCGGCAAAGCGGTGACCAAGGAAGCTTTTCCACACCAAATTGCCTTCAACGTTCTGCCGCAGGTGGACAGCTTTTTGCCGACCGGCTACACCAGGGAAGAAATGAAGATGGAAAACGAAGGCCGCAAAATCATGCACCACCCGAATTTCCGGGCGAGTGTCACCTGCGTGCGCGTGCCGGTTTATCGTTCACATTCCATCGCCGTGAGCGCGGAATTTGAAAAGCCGGTGAGTGTGGACGCCGCGCGCAAGGTTTTGAAACAGGCGCCCGGCCTCGACGTCGTGGATGAGCCGGAGAACAAGAAATATCCGATGCCGCTTTTCACCTCGGAGAAATACAACTGCGAAGTTGGCCGCATCCGCAAGGATTGCGCGCTGGAGAACGGGTTGTGTTTCTGGGTAAGCGGCGACCAGTTGCTCAAAGGCGCGGCGCTCAACGCGGTGCAAATTGCAGAAGAGTTGCTGAAATGAAACTTTGCAGGAGCCGAGGTAACGAGGCTCAAATCTGTTCAGTATATTCCGCGCATCGGGGAGCGTGAGCCTCCTTACGTCGGCTCCTACAATTTTAATTTACGGTTTGGCGGTTTCCTTGGTATAAGCGACCAGATTTTTGACATTCGCCTTCGCGGCGGCGTCGCGCACTTTCACCACTTTTCCCCAGGGCGCCTTTTCATCGGCGTTGATGGCCAGGACGAGCTGCGGGTTCCTCGTGGCGCGCGAAACCAGTTGGTTCTGTAATTGTTCAAACGTCACCGGTAGTTTTTCCAGATAATAAACGCCGTTGGAGTCAATGCTCACCACGAACGGCGGGTTTTCATTCGCACCGGCCTTTTTGGCCTGCGACGATTCGGGCAATTGCAGTTTCAACGCCGCCTGCTGCTTGAACGTGGTCGTTACCAGCAGGAAAATCAGCAGCACGATCAGCACGTCAATCAGCGCGACGATGATGACGGCGGGCGTGGTGCGGCGTTTGCGGACGAGAAAGCGCATGTCAGTCGGGGTCGGTCACCTGGGATTTCACTCCGGGCTTCCGGGATTTGGCGTTGGAGACATACTGCGTTTCAGAAACCAGGGGGCTTGATTCCGGTTGCGGGACACCCGAGGCCATCTCTGAATACTGCCGCCGGATGAAATCATCGCAGAGCGCCTCCATCTCGACGGCGAAGACCTCGACTTTTTTGCTGAAATAGCTCCAGAAAATCAGCGACGGAATGGCGATGAGCAGGCCGATCAGGGTCGCGCGCAAAATCAGCGCAATGCCGGCCGCCAGTTTCGCGGCATCGTTCAAACCGGTTTGTCCAACGTCGCCGAACACCGTCATCATCCCCGCGATGGTGCCGACCAGTCCCAGCAGCGGCGCGATGCCGACAATGATTTCGAGCACGACGAGGCCGCGTTCCAGCCGGACGATTTCATGACGTGCGGCGGTTTGCAGCGCGTCGACATTATCCGTTTTCGGCCAATCCAGGTGGTCGGAGGCCATGAGCAGCAGCCGTCCGAGGGGCGACGGTTTCCGGTGGCAGATTTGGCAAAGTGCTTGCGCGTCCTCGCGGGTCCGGCAGGCCGCGAGCGCCTGGGTAATTTCCGGCGGCACGACCTTGTTCCACCGCAGCGTCAGTGCGCGCTCGACGATGAACGTGAATCCCACGACGGAAGTTGCTCCCAGCAATATATAAATGAGTATATCCATAAATTCTTCCTGCCATTGTGCCTGGTTCAGTAATAATAAAACGTGAAGGTAATTTCGCGATAATCCAGACCCACCATGGCCCGCATGTCCGTCGGCCATTGGGCGTAGGGCGCGGGGTCCATCACCGCTTTCTGGCAAACATAGCCCAACAAATCTCCCACGGTATTTTGCATGACCACCATATCGGAGATGCGTCCATCGTAATTCAAGTGAAATCGCAGGACCACTTTGCCACTGCGGTCCCGGGCAAATTGCCGGCTGTCCAGCAAATCGTACCAGCGCTGGGTCACGGCCTGGATGAAGGCAGCATCATACGCGCCAAACGGCGTCGCCTTCACATCCAGCGACGGCACCAGCGCTTCGCGCCGGACGCCGCCTTCCTGTTTCATTTTCACACCCGGCAACTGTTTTTGTTGCGCGAGCGCCTGCTTGAGCGTGCGGGGACGCGGTTGGTCCGCCGGCCGGGTATTGGCTGGATGGCCGAGTGTCAAATCACCTGCGTTTTGCTGCCGTGACGCCAGTTCTTCCCGGGATGGCTGCATGGAGGGTTGGAGTTGGGAAAAGTCCGGGCGGGGGGCGTCTTCAGTTTTTGCGATGTCGGTTTGCGTGCCTTTAATTTGCGGAACCTGGGTGTCGTGGTTCGCTTCCGGATTGGCCGCACGCGAATTCTGGTTGGAATAATATTTGGCATTCTTCGGTGCCTCGGTGGTCGTCTGGCTGGGCGGCACATCCACAAATTGCAATTCGGGCGATTGCGGCGGCGGCGCCGGTTTAATTTTGGTAAAAAGCATCAAGGGTGGCAGTCGGAGCTTCTGCCACAGGTTGAAGTCCTTGCCGGCCTCATAACCACCCCACGCCAGCAGATGCGCCAGCAGCGACACGACAAAGACCCACGCCAGCCGCCTGGTTTCAAGGCGGCTGAACCGCAACGAATCCAACTGTATGCCGACTCCGGTCATGACCACCAAGCTTGCCCCAGGAAAACATGATGAGCAACTTCTTTGCCGGGTTTAGAGCGGGATTGCCTCGACTTGGTTCGAAAATTACACGTTGCATTTTTGGCCGGTACTGGCAGTCTGGTCTACCTGTGTCGGGGCGTAGCGTAGCCTGGCAGCGCGCTTGTTTCGGGTACAAGAGGTCGTGAGTTCGAATCTCACCGCCCCGACCATTTTTCAATGGGCGTTCCAATAGAATTGCCGTTTCCCAACGCGGTTCTAACAAAGAATGATCTGCGTTGGTGGGCAGTCATCCTTGGCATTGGGAAACGGTGAACGTCTGGCCTGCTTCAGTCTCAGGATTTTGGTTCTTCAATTTCGCAAAACGATTGGTTGAATTGCATCAATTGACTTTCCTCTTTTCCGGTTCGGCTATGATCTGTCCAGCTATTGGGGTCAGGTCAACTGCCTCGTAACCACTTTTCTCCAGGAGGCTTAAAAGGTGCGATCCGTTCAATCGAATATCTGAGGGAACAGAATATGATTCTCGTCACTCTCATTGTCGTTTGCCGGGTTCGTTTGTGAATAACTTTCCCGGATTTGCCTTGATTTTCGGAAGAAGAACAGATAGAAAATCGATTAGTCTTGGTAAAGGCTTTGAAGAAAGGGAGTAGCTTATGAAAAGAGCATTGAGAATGCAGGTCTGGCCAATCCTATTGCCCGTGGGGATGCTCGTAATGATGTGTGTTTGGGCGCCCGCCTCCGAGCTGCAATCCGGGGAGCTTTCCATCAAATCGGTTCAAGGGATGGCAACCTATTCTATGGATCATTCGTCATGGGCCGCCCTCAAACCCGGCATGGTTTTGGGGGAAGGCGCTGAACTTAAGACCGGAGCGGATGCCAGTGCGGATCTGGAATTTGAATACAGTGGAACAGTGCTCCGCCTGAGACCGGATTCGGTGCTCGAACTGGCCAGGCTGGACGAAGTGGTTGCGGAAGAAAATGTCATCGTTAATACCGATTTGAATCTCAAAGCCGGCAGCATTGTTGGGTCACAACGCAAGCTGGCCAAACCTTCCACCTTTACCATTACGACACCAAATGATTCCGCGACCATTCGAGGCACGGAATATCTCGTTACCTCCGCCGGTGCCGTAATGTGCTTCCGGGGCGAAGTGGCCGTCAATGCCTCTCATCAGGGGGGTCCGGTAAGCGTGGAAGTTCCCGCCGGGTTTTCGTTTAATCCGGCCACCCGCCAGGTGGCGGCGACCACCTCGGCCAGCCTGGTGAGTTCCAGTCATGACATCCAAGCCATGCGTGAAAATGCAGATAAGCTCGGAATAGGTGGTGACAATTTTGACCGGGATAATTGCGATGGGGACCACGGCCACGACCACGACGTGTCACCTCACAAAGGCCATCATCACCACCATGATCATGACCACTATCATGATGATAACAATGGCCATGGGAATGACCACGCGGGGTGAGGTGATCGTCATCAATAGTCATTTCCAGGTTTTCTCCGTGACGACGGTGGCGGGATCGGCTTCCGCTGCAGGTTCCCACCCGGCCAGCGTTATTTCTCCAGGTTGTATTTGACGAAATCCACGTCGGCGGATCCTCCATTGGGACCGTAGCAAAACAAGGCCAGCCGTGCACCCTTCCATTTGCCGAACTTCAATTCCACCGCCAGCCCGGTATCGGTGTAGTGTTCGCCATCGGTGCTGTAAAACAGCCGGGCATCCTTTCCATGGTAAGTGCCACGGAACCACACGTTCGCGCCGTTTAACACCGGGCCCTCGCGATTCCCCCAGGTGATTCGACGCACGCCGTCGCTTTGCGTTACACCAACCCAATCAAACACATCGCCGCTCAGGAACGCAAATCCGGCGCACTGACCTTCCTTCATGGCGGTGACGTCGAACTTTGTGTCGATGATACCGTCCTCTCCCCACAATTTTTCGGTCAGAGTGTTGCGGGCGGTGGACAGGCCTGTGGCCGGCAAGGCTTGGAGCTGCAACCAGCCTGGTCGCGCCGTCAGCGACCAGGCGTCGTTCTCGGGATTGTGGTTCCACTGCCAGATCGGCGATAGTTCCGGATCATCGAAATCGTCGCTCCGTTGTGGATGATGAATGGGAGGAGCGCGTCCGACATAGGGTTTTTTCCATTGGTCCACGGATTGGCCTTGATTGCCGAATACCGGCCAATCGTCCGCACCCCAGGTGACCGGCAACAGATAAGTGATGCGCCCGAGGAAACCGCTGGATTTGAAGCAGAGAAACCACCAGCTGCCGTTGGCCAGTTCCACGAGCGCGCCCTGATGGGGACTGCTATGCGGCAGCACCTCGCGGCGTTCGTAAGGGCCGTAAATATTTGTTGAACGCAACATCGTCTGGCCGCCCGTGCTGACGCCGCCTTCCGGAAGGGAAATGTAATACCAGTCGTTCCGTCTAAAGAGTTTTGGGCCTTCCGAGTTCGTGCCGTGATAAATTTCCACGCCGTCGTCCAGTAATCGCACCCCGTCCGGGCTCATGCGGTGCAGGATCAATGGGCCGGCGCCCTTGAGACTGTGAATGAGGTAAGCCTTTCCGTCGTCGTCCCAGAACGGGCAGGGATCTTCCCAGCGTTCCACGGCTTTGACCGTCAGCGTTCGCGACCACGGCCCCGCGGGATTTGCAGCGTGCCACATGAACAAACCTTCGAACGGCGTGCAGACGAAGACATAATAGGTGCCGTCGTGATAACGCAGAGTCGGCGCCCACGTCCCCTGGCCGTAACCGCTCAGGTCATCATACTTTGGCGACATGGTCAGCCGATGGAACACCTGGCCCAGGACCTCCCAATTGACGAGATCATGCGAATGCAACACCTGCATGCCGACGAAGTGAAAATCCGACGCGACCAGATAAAAATCATTCCGGATGCGAATGGCATCCGGGTCCGAATAATCAGCCGGCAGAATGGGATTTCGATATGTGCCGTCGCCCTGGTCGCCCCAGCTCAATGGTGGTTCGGCGGGAAGGGCCGGTGAGGCCGGTTGGCCGGCGGTGATGAAGCTCATCATCATTATTCCGATAAAAAGTGATCCGGCCCGTTTCCAACGGGCGCAGATGGTTGGGAACCGTTTTTTGATTTTCATCTGATTATTTTCAGTCGGGTTTGAAAACCGGAGTCTGCAACTCCAGCGCGTTCTTTGCCATGCGTTCATGATACACGCTTGTCAAAACCGTCAATCCTGTAATTTAATGCGAGTAATGCCGTTGAGCGATAATTGTCCTGCCAGTTTGATTTATGATTTGCCGTCCATCATCAACCGGGTTGACCTGACAGCAATGTTTCAGCAGGCGCAGCCGCTGGAGGTGGAACTGGGTTGCGGCGATGCTTCATTTGTGGTCGAGCAGGCGCGGCGGCATCCGGAAAGGAATTTCATCGGCGTCGAACGCCTGCTGGGCCGCCTGCGCAAGCTGGACCGCAAAGGCCGTCGTGCCGGACTGGCGAATCTGCGCGGGGTGCGCATCGAATCGTCGTATTTTCTGGAATATCTGCTGCCGCCGCACTCGGTGTCGGTCTTGCACATTTATTTTCCCGATCCCTGGCCGAAGAAAAAGCACCACAAACACCGGCTCATCGACGGACGTTTTCCCGGGCTTGCCCATACCGCCCTAGCGCCGGGCGGCACGGTTTATTTGCGCACGGACGATAGGGATTATTTTCAGCAAATGACTGAAGTGTTTGGTGCGAACCGGGAATTCCAACCGATTGAGACGCCGATGGAATTAGCCGGATTGCTGACGGATTTTGAGCAGGAATTTCAAGTGCGCGGAATCAAAACACTGCGCGCAGCGTACCAAACGAAATTGTAGCAGCCGACGTGAGGAGGCTCATTTATTTTCGATTTACGATATACGATTTATGCAGTGCTTGCGGATTGGTGGCGAATTCGCAAGTCGCAAATCATCGATCGTAAATCATAAATGGTTTCACACATCAATCACCGGGCCGTTGCCGTCGTCGTGGGAATCCCTGGGCGGTCGCGGCCGGCGGTGGATGGTGACGCGGGTGCCGCCGGCGCCGGTAAGGATATTGAGCGCAATCGACACGACGCTGATGATGAGCGCGCCGAGAAAAGCAAACCCGAAACTGTCCACCTGGAAATACGGTCCCATCAGCACGCCGACGAAGTAAAGCAGCAGGGCGTTGATGACGAGCGTGAACAGGCCGAGGGTGAAAATCAGCAGCGGCAATGCGAGAAGAATTAAAATCGGCCGGACAAACGCATTGAGAATGCCCAGCAACAGGGAGGCAATAATTAAATCGGCCGGTTTATCACAATGGATGTGATTGTGAAGAATGATGGCCGCTACCGCCACCGCGAGAGTGTTGATAGCCCAATTGCCAAGAAAGCGCAGGAGTTTTCTGGTTCCCGGTTGCATGTTCACTGCCGAATAAAATCAGCGCCCTGCACAATGCGTCACCGGGCAGGGAAAAACAAGGAACGTTTTGAGTGGATTCTTGATCGTTATCACCCCAGACTCTGCCTCCATCATGAAAACCGTTCTGGTTCTGCTCTTCCTCTTGATGGGGTCTCCCACGGTGCCGCTGACGTTTGCCGATAGTGCCGTCGCTCCCGGCGGAAAACTCGAAAAACTGGCCGGAGGTTTCGCCTTTACCGAAGGCCCCACCTGTGACAAGGCGGGCAATGTGTTTTTTGTGGACCAGCCGAACAATCGCATCCTGGAATGGACCACCGATGGAAAAATATCCACGTTCATGCAGCCGTCCGGACATGCCAACGGAATGATGTTTGACGCGAATGGCAACCTGATTGCCTGCGCGGATGAGCACAACGAGCTTTGGTCCATCGCTCCCGACAAAAAGGTGACGGTGCTGGTCAAAAATTATCAGGGCAAATATCTCAACGGTCCGAACGATGTCTGGATTGCGCCAAACGGCGCCATGTATATCACTGACCCGTTTTATCTGCGCCCATGGTGGGACCATGACAGAATGGCGCTGACCAACCAGGAGGTTTTTTATCTTTCGCCGGATGGAAAAAATCTGGTGCGGGTGACGGATGATTTGAAAAAACCGAACGGCATCACCGGCACCCCGGACGGCAAAACCCTTTTTGTCGCCGACATTCAGGCGAATCAGACCTGGCGTTATGACATCCGGCCGGATGGTTCGCTGACAAACAAAGCGCTGTTTTGCGCAAAAGGTTCGGACGGCATGACGATTGACGAGGACGGCGACCTTTATCTTTGCGGTCGGGGGGTGACGATATTCAACAAAACCGGCAAACAAATCGAACATATTGATGTACCGGAACCGTGGACGGCCAACGTCAGCTTTGGGGGCAAGGATCACCAGACGCTGTTCATCACGGCGAGCAAGTCGCTTTATTCACTTCAACTGCGTGTCAAAGGGGCTAACCCGGCAAAATAGCCGGGTCATTTTTTGGGTGCACCGGCAATTCCCGATAGAACGTTAAAGTGGCCTTAGTTTGCGCATTTGATGCTGAACCGCCACCGGTCGCTGGGAATTGTTGGTGAATTCAATGTGAATAACTTTTTTAGTTATTCACATTTTAGGCACGCCACTTGCGGATTCCCGGGGTATGCGTAACGAGTCGTTTGATGTACCGGGCGCCCGTGGAAAAATTGAAATAACACTGGATGGCTTCCCTGTGTTGCCGCCGCTGGAATATCGTTCCCTCCCCGCCATTCGCTGTTATCTGGAAACCCTCGCTTTGGAACGACAGCGCATTTTATGCTCTTTGAGCGTTGACGATGAGGCCATAAACCTCGCCCTGCCGCTGGTCATGGAGAAAAATTTCTATCGTATCACCGCCGAGACCATACCGTTGGAGGAAAAATCTCTGCTCGCACTCAAGACGGCGCTGCAGCAGGCCGACCAGGCACGGGCGTGTGTTGAAACCGCCGTCACGCTGGTTCTGATTAATGACGTTGGCGTGGCGCGGGACCTCTGGTGGAACCTGGCCAAACAACTCAAGGAACCGGTGCTCACGCTCAGTCTGCTGCCGGACAACGCCTGCGGACCGGCCAATGGCCGCGCATCGCTCACCCAGCTTCGCAAGTGGCAGCTCGAACAGGTCGCCGCCATTATCAAAGACGTGGATGCAGCCTGCCACGCCGAAGACACCATCCCGCTTTCCAATGCCTTGGAGAAACGCGTGCTGCCCTGGCTGCAAAATCTGGTCGAACTCATCACCCTGTGGCATGAAACAGCCCAGGCCGGCTCGCGATTGGGCATGAGTTGTGCCGTCGTTTGATTCAAAACGACGCTGTCCAATGCCGAGCCGCTACCTTTAAGACGGAACCATACAGCAGCCCATCACGCGATGCGCGTGCCGGCTCGCGCAGGACGGGCGTCGCGCCTGTCTCCATCTAAAATTCGCTTCACCTTTTGGTAACGGTCAGCCCGCCTGGAAAAACAACGCCTTAAGGCGATCATTCAAAATCAGAGACAGGCGCGACGCCTGTCCTACGGCATGGGTCCGGTTAAGACGGCTGTGAACCGTGAGTCTCTGCGGGTTCCTGCCGGTCAGCCGGGCGTTTTAAATTCCGCAAAACCGAGACCCAATAACCCACCGCGGCGAATGAAAAGATACCCACGGTGACCAACGGGTAATCCATCATGAGACCCACGAGAAAACCTGCGGTAATCAAAAAGTAACCGACGGCAATAAACGGCCGGTTTCGAAACCGGTGACTGATGCCATTCCTGAACACCTCCCCCTCGGAGAATACATTCAGGAAGGGCATCAGGTTGTTGTAAGGGCCGACGGCGGCCCCACAATGCTTGCAGAACCAGGCGCCCGATTCCTGTGGTGTCATGCAGCGGTGGCAGATTTGTTGGGTTTCCGGATCCTGGAGTTTTTGTTCCACCTCGGCGTCCCACGGATCCGGCGTGGGCGGCGCCTCGCGGACCCAGGCAATCAACTGCCACAGGGCAGCCAATACCAGGAGCCCCAAGCCAAAACCGCCGACCATCAGATTTGGATCGCTGGTTACATCCATAAGTACTGGGTCAATCTCCCACGCTTTCCGGATTTTTCAAAGGAATTGCTGCTGCCGTTGGTCTGATTTAGTAAAATGGCACATGGCCCCGCCGGACGACGAACTCAACTGGATTCGGAACAGCCTCGCCGGCGATATGGAGGCTTATGCCGCGCTGGTTAAACAGTATCAAAAGATGGTGCATGCCCTGGCCTTTCGGATGACAGGTTCACTCGCCGATGCGGAAGATCTGGCGCAGGAAACGTTCCTGCGCGCTTATCGGCAACTCGATTCCTTTCGCGGCGAGGCCAAATTTTCGACATGGCTCTGCCAAATCACCATTAATCTGAGCTTGAACTGGCGCGCGCGGGAAAACCGGCGCGGCGACGTTCATTCAAAATGGGTGGAGAATGCAACGGCAGAACGGGACGCGCCCGATGAATACCCCGATGAATTATCATGCCGTGTCCAGCAAGCGTTGAACCGGCTGCCGACCAAACAGCGTGCCGCCATCGTTTTGACCATTTATGAAGACCGCACCCACGCCGAAGCCGCGAAACTCCTGGACTGCACCGAAGCTACGATTTCCTGGCGTGTATTCGCCGCACGCCGAAAATTAAAACGCTGGCTGAAGCCGATTTCCCATGAACAACGCTGAACTTGAAGCCATTCTGCAAAAGGCGCGAGCGCCGGAACGCTCCGAAGAATTTTTTGACGTGTTCCCGCAGCAGGTCGTCAGACAGCTGAAACGCGCAGAGGTGCGAAGCCGTCACGTTGAACGGCGCTGGCTTCCGCGATTGGCCTGGGGATTGGTCACGGCCGCTTGCATCCTGATGGCTTTTGCGGTCGGCCATTGGCGCGGGCAGGTGGAAACAAAAACGGTCGCGTCGAGTGACATTCTGCAGAACGCGAAGTTGATTCGAGAAACGCTGGCGATGTTTCCCAACCGGGTGCGGGCCATTGTGTGCGATAAAAACGGGTTTAATCTGGTTTTGTCGGATCACAATGACGTGCCGGATTCGACGCCAATTTATATTCGCGTTTGCGACGGCGAACAGTGCGCCGCCTTCGTGACCTTCAGCGGCCAGGAAATTGCCATGGCTGGCCGGGAAGTAACGGTGCTTTCCGATGGACGAGGTGGAATCATTTTGGAAGGAAAACAGTTCGTCTGGTCGAGCGACGAGCGGATGGCCATGGACAAAGGGCTTAAAATAGAAGCAAAAGCTTTGAGCCAATTATAAGGGAACGGAACTGCGATGAACAAATGGGCGATGGTTTTTTTGGTTCTGGCGGCAGCGGTAAAATCGCCGGCGGAGACGAATGCGCCGGTCCGGCTGGCTCTGGTTTCAGAAACCAGCGAAGCAATGACGGTGGGGGATGTTTTGACCGCCCAACTTTCAGGCAATCACAAGATCCAACTGCTGGAACGCGATCAAATTGAAAAGGTTTATCGTGAACAAGGAATGTCGGAGGCCAACCGGGATGATTTGAAGATCGGCCGGATTCTCGGCGCCGACGGTTTGCTGCTTTTGAACGTGGTGCGTACGCCGCAGACGACCAATTTGACAGCCCGTCTGATTGCCGTAAAACCGGGGGTGGTTCTGACGGACGGAAGTTTCCCCTGGCCCTTGAAAGATACTGCCCAATGGGCAGACTCCGCCGTCACCTATCTCGATTCGTTTCTGCCGAAACTGACCGTGCTGGCCAAAGACGCCATTCCCATCTCCCTTGTCAATTTGCGTGCCGCGGTTTCCTCCACGGATGAACAGGAAGCAGAACGCGATTTGAAACTGTTGACCATTCAGCGCCTGAGTCAGGAGCGGCAGTTTTTTGTTTTGGAACGACAAAAGATGCAATTGTTAACCGAGGAAAAGGAATTGAAATCGGACGAATCGGCGTTTTGGGACGGCAGTTACTTGTTGGACGGCACCGTAGACCAAAACGGCTATTCCAGGGATACCGTCACCATCAATGCGCGGTTAACTCCACCGAAGGGAGGTGCGCCTTTGAGTTTTGAGGTCAGTGGCAGCCGCACCAATCTGGCGGAAGTCGTCAATCGATTGGCCACCAACGTCACCGCATTATTGAAAGTCAGCTCCACTGTCACGGAATGGAACGCTTCGGATGAAGCGGCGCAATATTTTGACGAGGCAAAATGGGCATTGCGCTGGGAAATCTATCCCGAGGCACAGGCGGCAGCAGATTCCGCCTGGGCATTGGGGAAAAGAGACTTGAACTGCGCTTTGGTGCGGGTGCGAGCGTATACGATGGAAACACTTTCGCGCGCCGAACCCTGCGAACAAGGCACGATTTACATATCCGGTGGCGAACCTGCGTCGGCATTGAATTGGGGCATTAAACATGTTTCGGATACTTACCTCGCGGCAGTTTTTGACAAGCGATATAGAGAAATTGACTATGCCGCGATAATCAGCCCGCCCGATCCGAAGGGCATTGATTCCGCAACCCATGCCTTGGAACTTTATTATGAGTACAGCCGAACTTCATCTGATGGGGAGCCAAAAGTATTGTGGCGAGGTGTTGGCTGGAACGACTGGCACAATTCAGATTGGTATAATCTCGGGATAGAAGACTTGGTCGCGGCATCGAAAGTTTTACAAAATTTCAACTTGGCTCCGCAATCGCAACCACCGGTTGCGGAAAAGCTGGCAGAATTGCGCGCGTTGGCGCGCAAGGTTGCCGGTTTTATTGCCGAGTCATCATCTGTTCATGGCAGTTATTTCGTCAGTGGTCGCATAGCGACCTACGATGAGTTGATCAATACCATCGGCGAAGAAAATTCGAAGCACGACCCGAGTATTTTTGGTTGCGAGTTGACTTGGGGTAGCTTGTGGCAGGAGAAGCCGGAAGACTGTGTTGAGGTCTATCGGGAACTGATGCAAAGTCCCGTTTTCTGCTATATCCACACCAGGTTCTGGCGTCGTAGTCCAGCCCTCCCTCGCGTAACCGCTTGGAATGAAGAGGATCGTAAACGCATTCCCGGTGTATGGACGAGTTTTATGCGTGAGTTAGACGACTCAAGCAATTTACTTCTCCGGCTTGAGGGACAAGCTTTGTCGGTGGTTGATGCCAAGGATGATTCGCAACTCGAATCGGCGTTCGACAAATTAATGGACGATATCGGTTCCAATCGAGCGGAGCTGGTAGCCAACAACGTGGATTTATTTTATTTAGATTGGAGGGTCAGGACTCTGCTTCACCCAGACGGAAGCTACACACCGACGCCAACCCTGGACAGGTTGGAAGCCCAATGTCGTACCAATTTCTTTCCCATGCTCGAAGCAATGGAACAGGAATATAGAAACAAGACCGTGTCCAGCGGGCGAACGGAGGAGGCCTTTGAAAAACAGGTGAAATTACTGAGAGACAACACTCCTTATGATTGGGTTCAATTCAACCGGGTTTTTGAGTCGCGAGATTACACCAAGGCTCAGGCGGCCGAACTCCTTCCCTTGCTGGTTGCGTACCAATCGAATCTGATCGCCCGGGCGAAAGACAAGCCGGCCCAGGACCGATTTAAAGCAGAAAGTGCCACCAATTGGATCGATTTCTACGTCGGCAAACCTGCGAAGGAAATTCTAAACCCAGCCACGCCACCACCGCGTCCGCAAGCTCAAGTTCAAGCATCGAAACCCGCTGCGGCAGCACGAGTTGCCGTGACGGCACCAGTCGCCGTCAAGGCACCGGACGAACCGGCTACGAACATTTTGCTGGTCAACCGTTTTTTGAAAATTCCGGTTGATCGGCTTCAAACCAACGATGCCTCCGGAATTCAGATCTTCGCCGAACGCTGGTGCGAGGGGAAACTGTTGATCGGTCTGCACTATAGCGAACCGGTTTATGAGTTTGACCAGCAGGGCAATTGGAAATCCACCAGTTATGCGTCCCGGCTTGTCATCGCTATATTTGATCCCGACACGGGGAATTGGGACCTGGTCAAGTGTCCGGATTTGGACGAGATTAATTTAATCAAGTTAAGACTTCAAAATGCCAGCTGTCGCATGGTTCTATTTCAGGGCAGCCTGTTTTCGTGCGAAGCGGGACAGTTGCAAAAGTTCGATTTCCGGCAACGCCAATGGCAGAATCTGGAGATTCCCGCTCAAAGCAGCTATGACTTGTTCACCGTCGCTGGCCATCTTTTGGCGACCGACGCGAACACCATTCTCGAAATTACCGACGATGGGAATGGCACACGCATTCTGGCCAGCACCCGCCGCCATCCCGCTGAGTCGGTATTGGACTCGCTGGATGACCTTGGTTTTCGCTTGCCATTGGCCGGAGGAGCGCCTTCACCGCCGGAATTGTTTTCCGGGCCGGATCGTTCGATTTATGCCAGCATTGGGAAGAAGATATTCAGTTGGAACGGAAAGGATTGGCGCGAAGTTTTCAACCTGAACCTTTCTGAGCCGCCGGAGATTTTTACGGATGCGGTCGTTTTCCGCTCCATTCCTTCCTGGGGTTCCGATGACCATGCCCATCTATGGATCTGGAACAGGAACGAGTCGGCGCCCGAACTGGCTCTATCCGACCCGCCGAAGCCACATCCGGGTATTATCAGCCCGATACGCGGACCAGGCGGGCCAGCTGTAACCGCGCGCCCCGTCTGGAAATCGCTGGCGAGTGACTATCTGACGCGCTCTGCTGCGACTTTTTACAAATCAAACCTTTATTTCTTTGTTGATCACTGCGTCATCACCAACGCAGGCGGGCATTGGACGGCCATGGAAAAGGACGGCTATCATGCCAAGCTGGTTTGTTTGAGCCGGGATTTGGCGGAACCGATTGTTGTGCCTTTGAAATTTGATGTGGAACGCGGAACGCCCCCGCTTAAAAGCCTCACCGAAAGAAATGAACCCTGGTTGGCCATGAACCCGTTGTTGTCGGCCACCATGATGTGTTTCTCCCACGGCAAACTCTTTTTAAGCCAGCGCAATTCACCGGGCGTTTGGACGATTCCCACAGCCGAGATTGAATCTGCAATCGATACGCAAAAGAAAATTCAAATTGCAGAGCGATCACATTTACTGGCAGTGGCGGAACAACATCGCCAGGATTTGCTTGCGAAATATGATTTGAACCACAGTGGAAAGATCGATCCTCAAGAACGCGAAACGGCCTTGGACGACCCGGTTTTTATCGAATCTGAATTGGATGTGATTGACGCCAATCATAATGGCCGGCTGGATCCGGAGGAGCTTGCTTATTTCGATGCCAATCAGAATAAAATTTTGGAGCCAAAGGAACAGGCGGGAATTGACATTGCCGAGCATCTGTTCGCCGAACGGCTCATGAAGAAATTTGATGCAAATGGTGATGGTGTCCTCGACCGGGATGAGTTCAGGAACCTGTGCCAGTCTTGTGGTTTTGGAAGAGCGCCGGGAGGCTTTCCCTCGTTATTGGAATTATCCGCCACAGATGAAGACCACAATGGGCAGCTTGACTTGAAAGAATTGGAGTCCTTTCTGAAGCAACAACTCCACCTGCAACTCCATCCTCGCGGAGCAGCCGGGGCTGTATTTTTTAGGCAGCAAATGGCTCTTCCCAATGCCACCCCCGACCCGCAGCGAATGTTCAAAGCTTACGTGGAATTCTATTGGCAACATCCGGACGGCAGTCCCGGTGGAAAGTGACCAGTAAATCCAATGATTGGAATGCGCGATTTTTTTCAAAGGTCCCGTTGTTCTGAATTGTCGCAGTAATTGGAAATGAAATTGTTCAACCCATGGCTGTTGCTGGTGCTGGCCGGTGGTTGGTCCGGTTTGGCTCCGGCACAATTGCAGCTTTTGCCCGACCGCGAACCGCAACCGGTGTTTGCCGGTGATGCGCGGACAATTGCCGTCGTCTGGCATAATGCCGGCCGGCAGCCGGCCAATGCCGAAATTCACACGCGGATTTTTCAAACCACTTCGGCGACCATGGTTCAACTTGGTGAAAACTTATGGAAAAAACTTCAAGTGCTGCCAGGACAGACGGTTCTGGAATCGGTGCAATTTAATTTCCCCGAGGTGAAGGCGGAAACCAAATTCCTTGTTCAATGGCTCGAAAACACAAACGGCATTATCGGTGTGACCGAAGTCCGGGTTTATCCAACGAACCTGCTCGAGGAATTGAAGCCGCTGGCCGAGAACCGGTCCCTGGGTGTTTTTGATCCGCAGAACGAACTCAAGCCGTTGCTGAAAAACGCAAAGGTGGATTTTGTGGATTTGGGCAATGCCGAGCTGGAACATTTCCCGGGCAAGCTGGCCATCATCGGTCCGTTTGCGTTGAAGGCGCAGGCTCCCGATGGCTTGGCAAGACGAATCAAGCTGCTTGCCCAAAAGGGTGCGGCCGTGGTTTGGCTTCTGCCGCCGGACTCCAGCGAAAAACTACAGCCATCCTTTTATCTGGTGCCGGAAGGTTTGGGTGTGGTGGTGGTGGCACAGTCCGCTTTGGTTCCTGACTTGCCGGTAAATCCAGAATCGCAATTGCACCTGCTCAATTTTTGCGAACTGGCGTTACAGCCGCAGTTTTTGACTTTGCCTGATTTGGCCTCACAACCCTAAACTTGAAAAATAATGAACCCCAAAATCGCTTCGACTTTCGTCCTGCTTTGCGTGGCGACGACAATTTTCGCCCAGGTACCAAAACCAGTCACTGTCGCGGTCTATGATTTTACGTGTCCTGACAAGGATACGACAGGCAATTACGGCAACAAAGTGACCGCGCTGGTCACCGCCGATCTGACCGCCGAGCCCGATCTGGTGATGCTGGAGCGCGCAGAAGTGAACAAGGCGCTTCAAGAACAGGCTTTTGGTGATTCGGGCATGGTCAGTTCAGACGTCGCCGCCAAAATCGGCCAAATTACTGGAGTAAAAGTCTTGATTGCGGGTCAAGTGTTCGAGGTGGGTGAAAATCATGTAGTGATTGTCGCCGACATTATCGGAACAGAAACAGCTCGACTTTACACTGCAAAAGTAGAAGGGGCTCCGAATGAGTTGATGAATTTGACTTCCAAACTTGCACAGAAAATATCGCAAACCATCAGTCAACAGTCCACCAACCTTGTAGCCCCGACGGAAAAATCGCACGCAGATCGCCTGGAACGCCTGGTAAAGGGCATTAAAGGCAAAAACCGTCCCACCGTGTCCGTGAACATCACACAATATAACCATTATGGAACCCGATGGCCTGATTCTGTGGCGGAAAACGAATTCGGTGCAATTTTGTTGAAAGCCGGGTTTAAAGTGGTTGACGATAATTCCAATCAGAAGCCAGACATGGAAATTAGCGGTGATGCTACCACAACCTGGGGTGAAGCTAACACACAACGTGGTGGTTTGCTTTCAATTCGCGCATCCATTGCCCTGAAAGTTCAGGAAAGAAAGACGGGCACTATCATAACTTTGGACCATCAGGAAAGCGCTGCCACCGGTATTGGTGAGACCGTGGTTGACAGAATGTCCCAGGTCAACGCTGTGGATGATTTGGCCGGGAGAATCCTGCCTTTGCTCGCAAAATAATTTAACCAAAATGAATTTATGAAAATATTTTTGAAATTCACGTTGATGGCCGCGCTATTGTTGTCTGCTGGAACAACAATTGCCGCCGATGAAATTCTGACGGTCGCGGTTTTCAATTTTGAGTCGAAGGACGAAGCCGTACATGATCTCGGGCCCAAGGTCGCCGATCTGATCAGTGCCAATCTGTCCGCCGAACCGGACATCATCACCGTGGAACGCGCAGAATTGGAGAAGGCATTGGGCGAACACGAACTCGGCCTGTCCGGCACCGTCAGTCCGGACACTGCGGCCAAAATCGGCCAACTGACCGGCGCCAAGGTGCTGGTCACCGGACGTGTCTTTCAGGCGGACAACCAGCTATTTATTGTCGCCAAAATCATCGGGACGGAAACCAGCCGGGTTTACGGAGATATCGTCAGCGGGCCGACGGAAGGTTCGCTGGCGACGTTGTCGGCACAAATGGCAAAAAAAATCGCCGGCGTGGTCGAGAAGCAAGGCGATACGCTGGTCGCCAAAGTCGAATCGCGCGACGATCGGATTGCCAGAATCAAAAAGGAACTTGGCGACAAAAAACTCCCGGCCGTTTCTGTGAAAATTGCCGAGCAACATTTCGGACGGTTTATCATTGACCCGGCGGCCCAAACCGAATTGTCACTCATTTTGCAGCAATGCGGTTTCACGGTGGTGGATGATCTTTCAACCAACAAGGTGGACGTGAGCATTACTGGCGAGGCGTTCAGTGAATTTGGTATGCAAAAGGGGAATCTGAAGAGCTGCCGGGCGCGGATTGAAATCAAGGCGCGCGACATGGCCAGCGGGAAGATTCTGGATGTTGATCGGCAAACCAGCGTCGGGGTGGATTTGGCTGAGCATGTGGCGGCCAAAACCGCATTGCAAAATGCCGCGGATGACCTGGCCGAACGGGTAATTCCCAAACTGGTCCAATGAAATTCCAACGATTTTGCCGGGCGCTGGTTTTTCTTTTCTTCGCAACGGATACGCGGCCGTTGATTCGGGCTTGTTTTCCGGGTTCAACGATTGGAAGATTTATCTCCAGACCAACCTGCTGAAACAGCAACAACCGTTTTTAATTATGGAACCGAAAACACTGACTCCTCTCATCCAAACCATCATCGCGGCGGTGGAGAAACGAATTCCCGAATACCTGGCGATTGAGGCCGACCGGAAACTCAACGACGGGAACTGCGCCCTGTGCATCGTGGATGCAGCCGGCGGCGTGCATGGAAAAATGTTCGGCACCGATAAAATCCGGCAGCGCCAGTGCTTCCGCGTCGCGTGGACCAAGGCGAGCCAGGTCTGGATCACCGGTTACAAAACAGGCGAGTACGAAAAACTAGTGTTTACCGGTGAAGTGGACGAGAAACAGTTCGGAATCATCCGGCCGGATTTCGTCGGCTGGATCGGCGGTCAGCCCATCGTTGTGGACGCTCAAACAAAGTTGTCCGTCGGATTCAGCGGCTTTCGCGGCACCAGCGATTTGGAGATTGTCCAAAAAGCCGTCGCCGATGTGACGGGGCACAAAGCATAACCCGGCCTGCCGGGTTTCAGAGCATTCTAATTTATCTCGCAGCCGTCGCGCTTTGCGGGATCAGTTCGCGCCATATCATTTTCCATTATTCGGTTGGCGCCGACTGACGTCGGCGGCACGCAATTTTTGCAAAAGCCCCAGTGCCACTAAAGCGGCTTCAATTCGTCGAGCGCAGGATGACGTTCGTGGTGAACAGCAGGATCATGATGACGTTGATGGAGAATTTGCCCACGATACCCACAAACAAACCGAGCGTTGCGCCCAGGCCGGCTTTCGCCGCCGGCTTCCATTCCCGGCCGCCACTCAATTCCAACAACGTTGCGCCGACGAACGGGCCGATAATAATTCCGGGCAAGCCGAAGAAAAGGCCGATGATGCCGCCGAGAACCGCACCCGCCGCCCCGCGCCAGGTCGCGCCGAATTTGTTGGCTCCGAACCAGCCGGCCACAAAGTCGAACACCAGGGCCACCGCCGTGAGCAATACCAGGATAATCAACACGGACTGGTTGACGCTGGCCGGGCCAAAACAGAGCCGGTGACCAACCGCGGCCGCCAGCACGAGCAGGGTGCCGGGGAATCCCGGCATAAGCCCGCAAATCAGCCCCGCCAGCATCACCAGCAGGGTGAGACTCAAGCCGATGATTTCCATCGTTGTCATCCAACAGATTTAGCACGCCGTTAGCCATTCGCAAAGACCTTGATTCGGTTTGGCATTGATTGTGCTAAAAGGTCACGTTCATGGCGCTAAAAACAAAGGCGACTGCGAAAATGCGAAATGTCCTTCCAATTATTGTTGCCACAGCTTTTTGTTCCGGTTGCGGCACTATTGTTAGTGACCAGCCAAATGAAAATATTTATGGAGGAATTCGCACGGATGGTCATTGGATCGCTGATGGGAATGTTGCTGCAATTGTCGATGCCCCATTTTCATTTACAGCCGACACGCTGTTTTTCCCGTTTGATTTGTATTGTGCTCTTTAATTCGCCCGCTGATTTGGTAAAAGGCTGGACTCGTCATGTTGCCTATGAAGGCATTGCCTCTGTTGATCCGCCTAATCTAAAGAAAGGCGAAAGTCTTCATACTTCTTATAATATTGATGAATCCGTCATTGTCGATTATACAGCCTATGCACGTTCAGTTTGGCCGAAGGGCCAGGACTTTTTTATCTCTGAAGTTGATTTTTACGAAGACGGAACTGGTCAACATGCCGTAAGGATCGAACTTGAGGTAGGATTGGACGAATATGTCGATTATTATCTTTTCTATGATAAGAGCAACCAGAGAACGAAAGTGATGAGAGGCAACCCTTTGCATCATTATTACAAAGGAGGGTGTTGATTCACTTTCTCGCCCGTCTCGGCTTCCTGTAATTCACCGGCCTGGTTTCGACTTTCTCTCCGTCAATCGCGCGTTTGAGTTCCTTGATTTGGTCGCGGAGCAGGGCGGCTTTCTCAAATTGCAGGTCCTCGGCGGCTTTGAGCATTTCCGTTTCCAGTTCGCTGATGGTTTCCGTCAAGTCCACGTCCATGGCCGCATCCTTGAGCACTGAGGCGCCGGCTTCGCGCTTCGATTCGTAAACCGCCAGACTTTCTTCAACGGCCCGGCTGACGCTCCGCGGCGTGATGTGGTGTTCCTCGTTATAGGCGATTTGTTTTTGGCGGCGATACTCAGTGACGGCCAGAAACCGCTTGATGCTGTCGGTCATTACGTCGGCGTAGAGAATCACCTCACCGTTGAGATGGCGCGCGGCCCGGCCAGCCGTTTGAATCAGGCTCGTCTCGCTCCGCAGAAAACCTTCCTTGTCCGCGTCCAGAATGGCTACCAGTGACACCTCCGGCAAATCCAGCCCTTCGCGGAGCAAGTTGATGCCCACCAACACGTCGAATTCGCCCTTTCGCAACGAACGCAATATTTCCACTCGTTCGATGGCGTCAATCTCGCTGTGCAGATACTGGACGTTGACGCCGATGCCGCGGAGGTAATCGGTCAGTTCCTCGGCAGTGCGCTTGGTCAACGTGGTGACGAGTGTGCGCTCCTTCGCGTCGGCGCGTTTGCGGCATTCCTCGATGAGATCGTCAATCTGGCCTTGAAGCGGTTTGAGCGTGACCTTCGGGTCGATCAATCCCGTTGGGCGGACGACGAGCTCAACCACGCCTGGCCGCCGGCCAACTTCAACTCCCTCTCCGCCGCGAAGCGGGGGAGAGGGCTGG